>JAEEOQ010000022.1 GCA_016284355.1 Lachnospiraceae bacterium | reverse complement strand
GGGTAAAGCTCATTTAAAATTGTTTGCTGATGATGTCTTCAACTGTCTTTTGCATGTCTGCTGTAGCGCACTCTGTCTTGTGAAGCACCTCTGCGTCTTTGATGTCTTTGATTGCAGGAGGAAGCTCTGTATCTGTGATCTCTGAGAGTTTATCGATAAGAGTCCACTCATCAAGAGCATCATAGGCAGGGTCAATAGCCGTCATAACGCTTCTTGCAAACTTATACGGGCTTGCTGTAGAGGCGATCATGATCTTTCTGTCAGCGCCATGTTCTTTTTTGTATTTTGCTACCGCAGCAGCTGCAACACCCGTATGGGTATCGATCACATAATTGGTCTTTTCATAAAGATCTTTTATGGCAGCCTTTGTCTCCTCTTCTGTAGCAAAAAGACCTACAAACTCTGAGATCTTTGCCTTCATGTCAGGAGTAACAGTGTATACGCCGCCATCTTTAAGCGCGTTCATAAGCTCTGCAGTCTTTGCTGCATCTTCCCCTGCCATCTTATATATAAGTCTCTCAAGGTTGCTTGAGATAAGGATATCCATAGAAGGAGAAATAGTAAGCATGAACTCGCGGTTTCTGTCATACTTTCCGGTCTTAAAGAAATCATATAAAACCTTGTTGTCATTTGAAGCGCAGATAAGGTTCTCTATAGGAAGACCCATGCATTTTGCATAATATGCCGCAAGGATATTTCCAAAGTTTCCTGTAGGTACGCATACGTCCATCTTTTCACCCTCTGCTATCTCGCCTTCAGCAAGAAGCTTTGTGTATGTGTATACGTAGTAAGCGATCTGAGGGATAAGTCTTCCGATATTGATGGAGTTTGCACTTGAAAATCTGATGCCGGCTGCCGAAAGTTTTGCCTCAAGCTCTTTATTGCCAAACATCTCTTTAACGCCGCGCTGCGCATCGTCAAAATTGCCGTCAATGCCCACAACTGCGGTATTGGCGCCCTTTTGGGTAACCATCTGACGCTTTTGTATATAGCTTACGCCGTCCTTTGGGAAAAATACGATAATGCCGGTACCGGGTACATCTGCAAAGCCGGCAAGGGCTGCCTTTCCTGTATCTCCCGATGTAGCTGTAAGGATAACGATCTTATCTTTGATATTGTTCTTTTTTGCTGAGGTAGTCATAAGATGCGGCAATATAGAAAGCGCCATATCTTTAAATGCTATGGTAGCTCCGTGGTAGAGCTCGATATAATAATCATTTCCTGCTTTTGTAAGAGGAACGATCTCTTCTGCGTCAAATTTCTCATCATAAGCCGCATTAATGCAGGCCTTAAGCTCTTCTTCCGTAAAATCTGTAAAGAAAAGCTTCATAACCTCGTAGGCGATCTCCTGATATTTCTTGCCTGCAAGAGCGCTAACAGGCTTATCAAGAGCCGGAATGTGGTCCGGTACAAATAAGCCTCCGTCTGATGCAAGTCCTTTTAAAATAGCCTTTGAAGCTGTAACACCCGTCTCTCCTCCACGGGTAGAATTATATAACACCTGATCCATGTTTTCTCCCTTCTTATGGTCACATTAATTTTCATGCATTATAACATTTTATTTTATTACGTTCAAGTGAAAAAGTAATAAATACAAAGAGCGACCCTTTTTAAGGATCGCTCAGATATATAAGCCGTATTATTTTGTTAAGTTAAGTACCGGCGCGATGGAGTTGATCGCACTTCCGGTGGAGACGTTTCCGTCCTTAGATTCCTCTTCTGTGTCATCAGCTGCAGAAACAACGACTGTAATGGAAGAAAACTTTCCACTTGAGACCATAGCGAAGATCTTTGCCGTTCCTTCTGATTTGGCTGTGATCCTTCCTGATGAAGAAACCTTAACTACTGAAGTATTAGTAGAAATATAAACAGGCTGATCAGTTGAGTTCTTAGGCTTTACACTGACGGAAGGAGTTCTCTTCTCGCCAACCTTGAGGTAAAGGGTATCTGCACAGATAAACTTCACGCTCTCGGCACGAGGCCCAACCGTAACGTCACAGGTCAGCGTGACAGATTTACCTGTCTCGCTGTCCCTGACCGTAACAGAAATCGTTGCCGTCCTCTGAGCATCGTCCTGATTGCTTGCGGACTTAAGCGCCGTAAGACAGCCGTACTCTGTGACGGAGACAACATCGGAATCACTAGAACTGAAACTTGCTTTGTGTGAGTCCTTCATATTGTACAGCTTCAGCTGAAAAGAACTGCCCGTAACCATGGACTTCTTCTGAACGTTGAGTTTGACTGCCGCAAGGCTGTCTTCAACGTTATCATTTTTCTCTTCCAGTACCGTGCTCTGTGCAGCGACAGCGGTTACCTGACGTGCCAGAAGCGAAAGTGAAAAAATGAAAGCTGTAAGGAACATGAAGAAGAACACTTTACACTGTTTCTTCATAATGTATTCCTCCTGTGGACCTCAATATACAATCATTTTTTGTCATTTCTGTGGCAGAGCAGGTACACTTTTGTTACATTTGCTTTAATCTTCTAAATACCAGAAGGCACCCTTCTTCCTTTGCAGAAATAAGGAATTCACCGATAAGCTTGAAATCTCCTGCTGCGTAAAGAGCCGCAGCGCGGTTTCTTGTGTACATGATGATGGTGCCGTTTTCTGTAAGGAGTTCTCCTGCTTTTTCAAAGAACTTTGCGTAGAATTTTTCCGTCTCCTTTGGGGTAGCGATCTGCTTATACGGCATATCCGTTATGATCTCATCAAAGAGATATTCGTGGGTAAATGTGAATATGTCTCTGTTGATGTAATGGATAACCTGGCCTGCTGCCTCGGTATTTCTCCTTGCTTTATCTACAGCAGAGCCGTAGATATCTACTCCGTATGAAGTATCTGCTTTTACTCTCTTATATCTTTCAATAAGGCAGGTTCCGACTCCGCAGAACGGGTCAAGTACTCTGCCCCCTTCTTTCATGTATTTTTCAGAAAGTGCTGCGATAACGGCGGCTCTTTCAGGCTTTATACTGCTTGCCTCGTATTCCTTGCGGTAAGCAAAACGGTTATCTTCAAAGCCCATGATCTTAAGAAGGATATTGCAGTTGCCGTTTCTGTTTTCTATACACCTTATCTCGATCTCGTATCTTCCCGGGCTGTTGATAAGGCGGCCTTCTGACTTAAGGTCAAGTTCTGCTGAAAGCTTTCTTACAAACATAGCCTTCTTTTCAGGAGAAAGCTTGCTCTTAAGCTCTACTCGGTAGGTGTAGGAATTAAGGCTGTCAAAGCCTTCTGTATCAGCCTCATTGCCTTGCTCTTCCTCATTTTTAACCCTTGTGAGCCTTTCGTCAAGAAAATCAAGGATCTTTGAGCCTGCAATGCGGTCTGCAATCTCTTCCGCATCAAAAAAGCAGGTTTTAACTCCCGGTATCAGGAACGCAGCCTCGCGCCATGTCCTAACCTTTTCAAGGGCGCGAAGGTCGTTTACCATAAGCTGGACACCGGTTCCAAATACCTTTACGTCTTCCTTCTTTACTCCAAGCTCTTTTTCAAGGTCTGCTATAAGCACTTCCCGCTCTGCTCTTCCTGTAAGGAGCATGATCTCGCTTGGGGTCGTATATCCGTTAAAAATATGTCTGCTGCCGCCTTGCGCTCCTATTATAAGCTCATTTAAGGCCTTTAATTCTTCTGTTACATGCTTTTTTACATCACCTGCATGGGCATTTCTTGCAAGCTCGCTTGCCTTTTCTTTGAAAAATCCAAGATACTCCTTGTAGTCAAAGTTCTTAATAGCCTCAAGGTAGGCGCTCCTTGCAAATAAGGTCTTTTCCTTGATATAGGTCTCGTAGATCTCCTTTGCAAAGCTTTCGATACCTGTTTCTCCAAGGAACAGAGCAAGATTCTTTCTTGCCTTTGCATCCTCTTCTTTAAAGAGCTCTGTGAAGCTTTCTTTGTGGGTGTTTACAAATGCAACGATCTTTTCCTTAAGCTCCGGGTCTTTCATAGCCTCGCGAAGTTTGCTGACTGTCTGTCTTACATCCACTTTCTCAAGTATCTTGTTTAATAACTCTTCAATGTCCATAATTTTTCCTTTCTGCCTTAGCTGGCAATCACAGAATGTTAAAATGTATCATTTTCGCACCAACGCGAAGCTTATCTCAAACCTTTATTTCCAAAGGACTCCTTGTACTTCTTTACGTAGTGGTGCTGATTTATCATAAAGTACAGTCTTCTCTTAAGGCCTGCATCGCCTTTAAAGAAGAGTGACTGAATGAACTTTCCTTCTTTTATCAGTGCTCTTGCCTCATTTTTAAGAGCTTCGTCCTTAACATAAGTAAAGATGACTTTCTTGGGAATAATGCTCCAAAGCACCTTTTTATCTGCTATTACAAGAGGCTGCTCTTTGTGGTAGATTACATCTTCCACAAGGTATTTGGCAAGATTGAAGCCCCCTGCTGTAACAAAATAGCTGCTTCTGCCCTGACGAAGGTTCATCTCAAAAAGCTTGTAGGTGTTATCTCTTGGATCAAGCTTCATATCAAAGTTTGCAAAGCCCACATATCCGATATCTTCTAGGAAGGCCACCATACGGTCTGAAAGCTCTTTGTCATATCCGTTGATTATGGCTGCGTAGCTTCCTATTCCTTCAGGTGTATGCTCTTCAAGAAGGGCATGGCCAAGGGATACAAGGCGAACCTTTTTGTCGCTGCCGCAATAGCAGTTCATAACGCGCATCTGCGCATCCTCGCCGGGTATATATTCCTGTATAATAAGGGTGTCCTTGTAGCTTGAACCGTAAATGGCATCAAGTATCTTTTTGTATTCCTCATGGTTTTCTGCCACAAATACCTTCTTTTTGTGAGGGAAGTGGCAGTTCCAGTAAGCCACAGAGTTGCTTGGCTTTATGATAACAGGGAAGCCAAATGGCGGCTCGTGGTCTTTGTATGTCTCGTAGGTACAGGAGTCTGTCTTTGGAAATGCAAATCCGTGCTCCTCGCATACCTTATAGAAACTCTCTTTCATGGAAAGCTTCATAAGAAGCTCTTCGTCTATACATTCAAAACGGTAAAGATCGCGAAGTTTGTCCTGATTGCGCACAAGGAGCTTGATGTAGTTGTCGCCGCAAGGCACCAAAAGAAGTGTCTTGCCCTTATGTTCGCCTGCAAAGTCTCTAAGTGTCTTTACAAAAACTTCGTCATTTTCAAGGTCCGGTTCCTGACGTACTACTGTTACAATCTTGCTGTTTGCTGTAGCAACAAGAGCTCCCTTACCTATAGCAAGGGATTTAAGGCCATACTCCTCGTAAAAGGATCTAGCCATTCCGTAAGCATTTGCATCGGTACCAAGAAGTATCGGTATAAAATCAATCTTTTCCATTACTAATTCCAGCTTTCTTAAACTTCTTTATTTTCAAGGCATTTGCGTGCCTTTGTCTTTATTCTTACAAGGGCGTTGTCAACCGACTTTTCTGTTACCCCAAGGCGCTCAGCCATAGCGGCGTTGTTGCCGTAGCCCCCTATATACAGCTCAAAAACCTGCTTTTCTTTAGGGCTTAACATAGAAAGCAGAGTCTTTTCAAAATCCTTTGCATTCTCCTCGTCAATGAGGCGCTCTTCGGGGTTTGCATCGCCCCTTGCCTTCATGGTGTCGATAAGACGCAGGTCTTTGTCCTCGTCGTCTGATGACACCGGCGTATAAAATGACACATATTCGTTTAGCGGTATGTTCTTTTGCGTATTTCCGCTTTCTATCGCCTTATACATCTGCCTTTTTATGCAAAGATCCGCAAATGTGGAAAATGAGGCTCCGGCGTCTTCACTAAAGGTGGTGATGGCACTGAAAAGACCTATCATCCCTTCCTGAATAAGGTCGTCTTTATCTCCGCCCATAAGGAACAGCGTCTTTGCGGCTGCACTTACTCTGTCCTTATATTTATTAAGAAGGGCGGTTACCGCAGTAGCGTCGCCCTTCTTTGCTTTACTTATCAGTTCATTTTCGCTGAACTTATTTTGCATAATTCCCCCAATAACCTGCATTTTGGTTAATTCATTCTCTGTCTGACTATCTCGTAGGCAAGCACCCCTGCTGCCACGGAAGCGTTAAGTGAATCGATCTGTCCCTTCATAGGGATGCTGACCGTAAAGTCGCATTTTTCTTTAACAAGGCGGCTTACGCCCTCTCCCTCGTTGCCGATAACAATGCCGATAGGCCCTTTAAGGTTCGCTCTGTACATAACTTCTCCGTCCATATCGGCGCAGGCAAACCAGATGCCCTCTTTTTTAAGCTCTTCTATGGTCTGAGAAATGTTTGTAACCTTTGCCACAGGCATGTAGTTAATGGCTCCGGCGCTGGTCTTTGCAACTGTTGCCGTAAGGCCTACAGCGCGTCTTTTAGGGATGATGATGCCATGGGCTCCCGCCTGATGTGCGGTACGTATTATAGCCCCCAGGTTGTGCGGATCTTCTATGCCGTCAAGCACAACTATAAAGGGATCCTCATTTTTCTCTTTTGCGGCTGCTATGATATCTTATACCTCTGCGTACTCGTAAGCAGCGCAGGAAACAATAACCCCCTGGTGCCTACCTGTCTTTGAGATGGCATCAAGTCTTTCCTTTGGTACGTACTCTATAACTACTCCGGCTTTTTTAGCTTCGCGAAGTATGGTATTTACAGAGCCTTCGCCTGCACCTTCCTGTACAAGGAGCTTATCTACAGGCTTTCCCGATTTTAAGCTTTCAAGTACCGCATTGCGGCCTTCTATGGTTGATTCTTCGTATTTCACTTATGATATTCCTTCCTTTATGAGATACAAAAGCCTGTCTGTCTGACCGTCAAGGTAAAGGTAGCCGATAAGGGCTTCGTACCCTGTAGCGATACGGTAATCGGTAACGCTGGCATTCTTTGCGGTGGTGTAGGATTTGCTGTTACGACCGCGTTTATAGACCGCCATCTCCTCTTCCGTAAGAAGACTTTCTATCTTTTGAAGCGAGTTCTTTTGCGCCTCTGCTTTTACAATGCTGCTGGCCTCGTTGTGAAGCTTGTTTACCGGAGCGTTGCCGCGCGCCACAAGGATAGTCCTTACAACTATGTCGTATACAGCATCTCCGATATAAGCAAGGGTAAGACCCGAGTAAGTCTTAAGGTCTTTATGGGGCTCGCCCCACAGCTCTTCTATTTTATGTAAAAGCTCTGCGCCGCCTATTTCGTTATTTCCCATACTACGCCTTCTCTGGTGTCTTTGATGATGATGCCCTTTGCGGCAAGCTCGTCACGTATGGCATCGGCCTTTGCAAAGTCTTTGGCTTTCTTTGCTTCTTTTCTCTCTTCGATCTTTGCTTCTATAAATGCCACAAGCTCAGGGTCTGCATCTGAGGCCGTATCGCCTGCTGCCGCTGCTTTAAGAAGATTAAGGCCAAGAACCTTGTCAAAATCTTCGATAAGTGCCTTCTTTGTGGCATCATTTGTATCTGCCTTTAATACATCGTAAAGCACAGTTATGGCCATAGATGTATTGATATCTGCACAAAGTGCGTCCGTAAATGCGCCCTTGTATTTGAGGAAAGCTGCGTCATCTACTGCGCCGTCATCTTTAAGGGAAGCGATCTTTCTTGTAAGCTTTGTATATGCGCCTGCCATCTGGTCCATAACATCGTATGAAAACTCAAGAGGCTTTCTGTAATGGCTCTGGAGGCAGAAGAAACGGTAAACCATAGGGTCATAGCCCTTTTCTTCAAGTACGGATACAGTAAGGATACCGCCCTTGCTCTTACTCATCTTGCCGCCCTTGTCGTTAAGGTGATGTACGTGGAACCAGTTGTTGCACCATTTGTGGCCAAGGAATGCCTCGGACTGGGCAATCTCGTTTGTGTGGTGCGGGAAGATATTGTCTACGCCGCCGCAGTGGATATCCATATATTCGCCAAGGTGCTTCATAGAGATGCATGAGCACTCGATGTGCCAGCCGGGGTAACCAACGCCCCAAGGGCTCTCCCATTTAAGCTCCTGATCGTCAAATTTACTCTTTGTAAACCAGAGAACAAAGTCTGCCTTGTTTCTCTTGTTTGAATCTTCTTCTACGTCGTCTCTTACGCCGACTTTAAGCTCATCCTCGTTCTGACTGCCAAATACATAGTAGTTATCTATCTTGCTTGTATCAAAGTAGATATTTCCGCCTGCTTCGTATGCGTAGCCTTTTTCAAGAAGGACTTTTATCATATTGATAAATTCAGGTATGCAGTTGGTGGCAGGCTCAACGTAACTTGGCCACTTGATATTAAGCTTTGCGCAGTCTGCTTTAAAGGCATCTGTGTAAAACTTAGCGATCTCCATAACTGTCTTGTGCTCGCGCTTTGCGCCTTTAAGCATCTTGTCTTCGCCTGTGTCGCCATCACTTGAAAGATGGCCTACATCTGTGATGTTCATAACCCTCTTTACATCATAACCAAGGTAGGAAAGAGTCTTTTCAAGCACATCTTCCATAAGATAGCTTCTAAGGTTGCCGATGTGGGCAAAGTGGTATACGGTAGGGCCGCAGGTGTACATGTTAACCTTGCCGTCTACATTTGGCACAAAGGTATCCACCTTTCTTGTGAGGGTGTTAAAAAGCTGTAATTTATTTTCCATTTTAATAAACTGTTCCTTTCATTTGGCACCGGTTTTAGGCTCTGTTACTGTTTTGAAAGCCTTGATGCCATGTCGTTAAGCACTTTTCTTATTTCTTCATTTTCCTTTGTAAGCCTGCAGATCTCGTTCATAACAGGGTCAGGCAGGTTACACTGGTCCATGTCGGCGCGGGGTACGCGTACATTGTCGCGCTTTATAACGCGGCCCGGTACTCCTACTACGGTAGAGTTTGGAGGCACTTCTTCAAGTACCACGCTTCCTGCACCTATCTTTGAATTTTCGCCGATGGTAAATGAGCCGAGGATCTTTGCTCCCGCACTTACCATAACATTGTCTTTAAGGGTCGGGTGACGCTTGCCGTGCTCTTTGCCGGTACCACCAAGGGTAACGCCCTGGTACAGGGTAACATTGTCACCTATGATGGTGGTCTCGCCGATTATAACGCCGATGCCGTGGTCAATAAAAAGACCTTTGCCTATCTGAGCGCCGGGATGTATGTCGATGCCTGTTTTAGTGGCAGCACGCTGGCTTATCCATCTGGCAAGGAAATACATCTTGTGGTTATATAATCTGTGAGCAATACGGTAGCGCCAGATCGCGCGAAAGCCCGGGTAAAGAAGCACTTCCATGGAAGACTTTACCGCAGGGTCACGCTCTTTTACTACATCTATCTCTTCTTTTATAAATCCAAATATTCCCATATTAATCCTCTCGTAAACCTGCCCACATTTTTAGGAAGCTACCTACATCGAGGGCACCCTCCGCTGCTGCTGCATCCTGCGCAGCCCTGACAGCCTTCGTTAAAATCCGCTACAACCATATTCTGTATAAGGGCTACAGCCTGGGCAGAAATGCCGCTGCCGTCTCCCGTAAAACCAAGGCCTTCTTCTGTGGTGGCCTTGACATTTACGCTTCCAGGAGGAAGCGCCAGTGCCTCTTCTATGTTCTTTACCATAGATGGGATAAAGTCTTTAAGCTTCGGGCGCTGACAGATAATGGTGGCGTCTATATTTTCAATATAATAAAGCTTTTCTTCAAGAAGTTTTCCAACCTCTTTTAAAAGAAGAATGCTTGATATTCCTTTGTATTTTTCATCGGTATCGGGAAAATGCTTTCCAATGTCGCCAAGAGCCGCTGCTCCAAGGAGAGCGTCCATTATAGCATGTAAAAGCACATCCGCGTCAGAGTGTCCTAAAAGCCCCTTTTCGTAAGGCACTTCCACTCCGCCAAGGATCAGATCTCTTCCCTCAACCAGCTTGTGTACGTCGTAACCTGTTCCAACTCTCATTTTACTTACCTTTGCCTATAAAATATCTATTTTATTATAAGTTCACCGTACACTTTTTGCAAGAAAAAGAAAAAATTATAATCCGTATTTGATCCTGACTCTCTCGAGTTTGCGGCCAAGTGGCCCTGCAAGAAGGTAAAGAAAGATAAAATTTGAAAATGCGTACGAAACGGTGTATGGCACGGCTGAGGTAAGGGCTGCAAGGTAAAGCCCCGCATCAAAGCCTCCCGCATACCAGAGCACCGTCCAGATATCCATTATAAATGAATAGGCCACGCCGCTTACAACTCCGTATGCAAGAAGCAACGGCCTGTTTTTTTTAAGGGTTTCTGAAAGCATTCCCGCTATAAATCCGATAAGGCCAAGTGCCAGCATCTGAAAGGCTGTCCAAGGGCCCTGCCCAAAATAAAAATTAGACAAAAATGCAGAAAGAGACCCCACAAGGAACCCCGCTTCGCTGCCAAGATAAAGGGCTGAGATGGTGGTTATGGCAGTAACCGGCTTAAAATACGGAAGAAGCCTTCCAAATACACAAAATGCCGACATTACCGCTACTCCCACCATACGCCTTGTGCCTATGTTTTTTCTTTCTACTCCCGAGTAAAAAAGAAGCAAAGAAAGAAGCGTTACGCCAAGTGATACAAAAAGGTGCCTCTTTTCGCTTATCAGAAGGCTCCCCGCTATGGTAAATGCGGGTATAAGGATAAATGGCATCAGATATTTAATTGCTGTTTTAATTCTTTTGCTTTTCAACATGATTAAGTCCTGCAAGTTTTACTACATCATCCACCGTTACCGCATTTTCAAAAAGGCCCCTTGATAGCCTGCTTGCAGCGGTGGTGTAAAATGTGTTCCCGGAAAAAAACTCACGGGGAGTTCCGCCAGAGACCACGTCTCCTCTAAAGAACATAAGGCATCTGTCTGCTACGCCAGCTGCAAACTCCACGTCATGGGTTACGATAAGCACCGATACTCCTGCTGCTTTAAGGTCTTTTATAATCTTCACGATCTTTTCTTTGTAAAGGGCGTCAAGGCCTTTTGTTGGCTCGTCAAGAAGAAGGATCTTTGGCCCCGCCGCAAGCACCTTGGCAAGAGCCACAAGCTGCTGCTCGCCGCCCGATAGGTCATAAGGATGGCGGTCAAGAAGGTAGCTTATGTCATAGGGAAGGCTGCCGGCCTCTATACCGCTTTCTAAAAGCTCATCTTTTACGGAATCTGCGTAAAGTATGGTCTGAACGTCCTGCGGCAGCATGGCAAGGCAGTTCTTATAAAGGCTGTCTGCTTTATAGGAAGCTAGTTTTCTGCCAAATACCTCGACCTTGCCGGCATACGGCTTTATAAGCCCCGCTGCTGCCTTAAGAGCCGTAGTCTTTCCGGAGCCATTGCCTCCAAGAAGGCAAAGTATCTCATTTTCGTATAAGGAAAGGTTAAGGCCGCAAAGCACGTCAGGCTCATTTCGATCGTACCTGAAGCGAAGGTCTGTGACTTTAAGTACGGGTACGCTCTTTTTGCTCCCTGCTTCTTCATCTATTTTTGTATACGGGCCTGTAAAGCCGCTTTGTAAAAACTCTCTGCCCTCTCTTATCTCAAAAGGGACTTCGTACTTGCCTGTATTTATGCTGTCTTTATACTCCGCCGTAAGCCTTTCGTATACAAGAGAGGCCGCAGGCATGTTTTTCATTATTGCTTCGCACTCTCTTACCTTTGCAAATGCTGCCTTAGGGGCATCAAAGGCAAGGACCTGTCCCTTATCTATGGCAAGGAGCTTATCTGCGTAAGGCACGATCTCTTCAAGCCTGTGCTCGCAGATTATCACTGAAAGGGAAAGGTCTGCGTTAAGCTTTCTTACTGTGGCAAGGAAATCTGAAGCCGCTATGGGGTCAAGCTGGGCTGTGGGCTCGTCAAGGATCAGCACCTCAGGGTCCATAACCATAACCGCAGCAAGGTTTAAAAGCTGCTTTTCTCCGCCCGAAAGGTCTGCCACGTCTCTGTCAAACCACTTTTCAATGCCGAAATAATTTGCTATCTCAGCTATACGGCGAGCCATAACTTCCTTTTTTACGCCCATATTTTCAAGGCCGAAGGCAAGCTCGTGCCAGACTTTATCTGTCACTATCTGGCCTTCCGGTCTTTGGGCCACAAATCCTATTTTTGTGGCAAGGTGCGGGGCTTCCTCGATATGAATATTTTTCCCTTTATAAACTACGCTGCCCTGCATTTTGCCAAGGGGTGTAAGCTCTCTTTTAAGCATGCGAAGAAGAGTCGATTTTCCGCTTCCGGTTGCGCCGCAAAGAAGCAGCACTTCCCCCGCATTTAAGGAAAATGACACATCTTTTATGGTTGGGGCTGTGGTCCCTCTGTATGTAAATGTCAGATTTTTGATATCAAGTATTTCCATCTTATATTGCTCCAAATTTCAAGAAGTGCAGGGCTAAGTACAAGAAGTCCATATGAAATGCAGCCTGTTATATAAAGGGCCGCATTTTTGCCGGTTGTTACGCGGGGGTAAAAGCTAAAATCAAGGCCCCCTCTTAAAACCGCATACATAACTCCCGCAAAAAGCAGGCAGACAGCAAGAAGCACCGCCACATCTTCTTTATTTATCTTAAACACCGAAAATGAGGTGCGCCTTTTAAGACCGTAACCCCTTGCACTCATGCTGTCTGCAGTGATTATGCCATTTTCAAGTGCCCAGGTAACCATAGCAGAAAAAACGCGTAGTTTTGACTTTATGTTGCCGGGGATACTGTCTTTTGTATATATGCCGATGGCTTTCCCGCCGTCTTCGATCTTTTTCGCCTGCTTTCTGAAAAGCGGCACGTACCTTATGGCCATGGAAAGGATAAGGGAGATCTTTGGCGAAAGCCTGCCCGTAAGATAAAGCAGCCTGTCGCTTGTGGTGATATCCGAAAATGAGCGCAGCCAAAGGATGGCGGCTAGGATCATAATGCCTGAATTTGCCCCAAACATAATGCTCTCTAAGGTAATGGCATTGTTATTTAAGAAAAACAGCACTGTTACGCCGTTGTGTGATACAAGGGGATTCACAAAGGTCAGGATCAAAAACAGGGTAAGATACCAAAGATACCCGCCCCGTCTTTTTTTGCCTCTCCTTACCGCATCGTATGACACTGCGCCCAAAAATGACAGTATCTGCAGCGCCGGATTGATAAAGAACATGGATATACCAAGGATACAAAGGTATATCACTGCTACGGTTATGGGGTTGTATTCTTCAAATCTGTTCATATACCGGTCCTTTTGTTTAAGGTTGCTCTAATCAAGGTCGTTGCCAAGCTCTAAGGTGTAGAGCCATTCTATCTTATCGCCGTTTGCAGGCTCGTATTCGCCGCAGCCTACTGACGGGGTCTTTCCGTTTACTTTATACATCCAGCCCGAGAGATCGCCGTATTGCAGCTCGTAAAGGTAACCGATGCCGTTTACATATACCATGCGGCCGGTTTTCCCTGTTACTCCCTTGCTCTCTGTCTGTATGTTATATTCCTTTGCGGCTTTTATAAGGATGTCGTATACGCTCTCCCCTGCCATAAGGTCAAATTCAGTAGCCGGAAGGAGCACGCCGTCTTCAGGTATATATTCGCCGCTGTATTTTTCAGAAAGCTTTTCGCAGGTTATAGACATGGTGACAGAGCCGATCTTTTCGCCGGCCGCCCCACCCCCTGCGTAAAAGGTTTCTTTGGTTTCAATGTTTGTAAGCCAGATAAATGCTGTAATAATGCATGCTACAATAAATAAAAATGCAGCATTCTTTTTATTTAGCTTCTTTTTTAAGTAAAAGAATAGACAGGCAAGTGCAAAAAGAGCCGCTACTATTCCCGTTGCTATGGGTTTGTAAGAAAATGCAGTGTTCCCTGCAGGGCTTTTTGAACTGCCTGTAGTATAACTTTCAGGTTCCCAAACTTCGTGTTCTTTTTCTGAAGTGTCCGGATCACTTTTGTCAGGCTCTTTGCCATCTTCGCTTTTCCCTTCGCTGACAGATTTTTCGCTGCCTTGTATGGGACTGTCCTCATTTTTGCTTTCTTCTGTATTTCCGGTTTTTTCTGCTATAAAAAGAGGGCCTTTGCCGTTAATGAGTCTTTCGTATGCCGTAAGGGCATAAAAACTCTGGGCCGAGGCGCTTTCATTTGCCTCCCCTCCCTCTTCATGGGCAAAACTTCCGTCTGCATTTTTATATTTTAAAAGGCCGTCTATAACAGTGTTTTCGCCTTTTATAAAGCGCTCATCTGTTGCCGCATCTATACCGAGGGATGAAAGGGCAAAAAGGACCTGGGCCGTACTTTCTGCATTATCTTTGCCAAAGCCTGCATAGTCTCCCGCCTCGTTCTGCCTTGTAGAAAGCAGCGTAAGCGCCTCATCTACAGATGTCTTTACGGTCTCATCGCTCTCATAATATGGCGCTAACGCAGAGAGCGTCATAGCCGTAACGTCCACATCGCTTACCTTTCCCATAAGGGCCCAGCCGCCATCTGAAAGGCGAAGAGAAAGGATCTCGTCTACAAGTTTATCTGCGGTATATTCTTTAGACTCCACCCCGTTATTAAGAATGTGCAGGCCAAAGATAAGGCTCATGATCCCGGCTTTTCCTATGGAATCATCTGCGGTTTTTTCTATAAACTTTGAATCGCTGCCGGTAAGTATAAGCAAAAGGGCATACTTTTCCCTTGTGGTGGCAGATTGGATATTTTCTGCATTTACAAAAGTTTCAAGTGCGGTTTTATAAGAATCAAAATTGTATTTTGTATCGCTTCCCGTAAGGCCTGCCACGTACCACTCTGATGTGAACCCGGCGCCTTCTGTAAGGGTGCCGTCAAGCCAGCTCTGCGCGTCCGCAGCCCCTGCCTCTTTAACTTTATAAGAAACAATACCGCCGAGGGCATTGCTTACTTCCCCGGCGGTATTTTCTTTTGCATAAACTGTTGTATTTGTAAGTAATAGGATAGCAATACAAAGGATTGCAAATATCTTATTTTTCATTTCTGCGCTTTCCTGCAAATGCTGCACCTGCTGCTGCAAGTGAGCCCACTACATAAAACATAACAGCGCTTGCGCCTGTCTCAGCGAGGTTTTCAGGCTTTGGAGAGATGAGGCTTGGAGTTTCTTCAAAAGGAGAAACCTGTCTGTAAACAACGTGTACCGGTGGTACAAGATTTACTGAATCTGATGTTGCACTGATAACATATTTTCCTGCCTCATAATCTGCAAGATCAATGGTAACTTTTCCGTTTGCATCTGTTACATAGTCAGTTTCTTCACCGTTAAATGTGATAACAGCGCCCTCTACAGGATTTGCAACCGGATTGAATGACTCGTCAAAGCCCATTGCGTAGAGTGTAAGCTCTAACTCATCTGAATCATCTTCGATATTTCCCTCGAAATAACTGTAAGCATCTGACCATGCTGTAAGGTCTGAATAAACGTACGCCTTAACGCGGTCATTATCTTTTACTGTATCTCCAAGGCTCATTGCCATGGCATCGTTTACATAATAACCGTAGCTTCCTCCGTTTTCTTCGCCCCAGAGTTTCGTAAGACTAAGGCCCCACTCGGTACTAGCTGAAGCATAACCGGCCTCTGCTCCGCCCTCATAAAACTTCTCATGAGCTGCATAAAGAGCATCATTTATTGTAAGTGCTCCGTCGTTATCTACATCTGTTACTGTAACTTCTTCATCAACAACTACAAGATTTTTGCTGCTGTCTGAGATTGTAATCTTTACGTTTGCTGAGTCTGCTGCTAAAGCTTTTGCCGGGGAGGCAAGAGTTGTGGCTACTAAGGCTGCCACAAGGATACTGAGAACTTTTTTCATTGGTTTATTACCTCTTTCTGTAAATAATAATTAGTGCTAGCAAAGGTAAACCTTAATACTGCACGGTATATGGTACCACCCGCTCCTGTGTCTATAAAAATAGGCGAGCGAGATATATGTCGTAATTATCTGTAGAAACTCATACGGTCTCTTTTTTTAAGGAACTCTTCTCCGTGAACATTCTCGCAGATGCCGTTAAATACGTAGTAAGCAGCGGATCCGATAAGCTGTCCGAAGAAAGCAAGTATTATATCTTCTGCAAGAAAACCTGCCGGGTACATAAAATACTGGTAGCATTCAAAACATGCCGGCAGTAAAAGGAAAATAATAAGCCTTAATACAAACAGGCGCTTTCCCATAAGAAGGTGGATATAAAAGCCCACCGGCACAAAAATGCCAAGATAAAACAGAGAATAGGTAAACAGGCTTAAGGCTGTAAGCTTTCCTGAAATAACCTCATTTACTGCAGCGGCATAATTTACCACAGGGATAAATCTGCTGTAGGCAGGCTCTGCAGGGAAAACTTCCCCATTTATCACATATCTGAGCACAAACACCGTTATAAGCGGAATAAACAAAAGGACAGTAGAGCACACAAAATATCTGTTATATCCGAGGTTTTTAGAGCCTCTGTCTGAAAGATAGTTTATGGTGCAGCAAAGAAAAACAACAACAAAATGGCACATAACCAAAAGTTCATAAGCCAAATCGTACTGCAAAAACGGGGTAAGCATACCGTTAAGTGTTGCCGCCACAAGTCCTATATCAAGTATCTCTATAGTCAAAAGATACGCAAATGCGCTCATATATGTAAAGGTTCTTGAGACAAACAAAAGGGTAAAAATGACATCAAAAAGAACAGCTATAGGAAGCACCAGCAACTTAAGGTCCAGGAAATAAAATAAAACGACCTCAAAAACGCCGATGAACACAGCTGTTATTATCGGATATACATAGTTTGTCGCCTTGCCTTTACGCATTTTAGTCCTCTTACACGTCTAATTAACCTTCTACTTGTATAGAGTACACTAAATTGGCGAATTTGTACAGTAATTTTTTATTTTGTGGTTTTTTTCATGGAACATGTTGTGATATAATAAGCGATAATATGTCTGAGGGAGATTTGAGTATGGGTATTAAATTAATTAAGTTAACGAAGGAATATGAAAATGAGCTTGGTGAGATGGTGGAAGAGTTCAAAGAAGATCAGGAAAAGAATGGCACATGTCATTCGCCTTGGGCTATTTTCAAGAATGATTATCATGACTTTGACTATTACTTAGAGCATCTTGAACATAAAGTGCATGAAGATGGAAAGGTTCCGGATTCGGTTTTCTTCCTTCTTGATGAGGAAAGGAACAGGCTTCTTGGTGCAGTTAACATAAGGCATGAACTTAATGAATACCTTCTTCGCGAGGCAGGTCACATCGGAGATGGAATCAGGCCTTCAGAAAGAAGAAAGGGCTATGCCACAAAGATGATAGGACTAGCACTTGAAGAATGCAAAAAGCTGGGTATTGACCGCGTGCTTATCATGTGCGAAAAGAACAACATTGGTTCCGCTAAATCAATACAGAACAACGGCGGAGTCCTTGAAAACGAAATAATAAGCGAAGACGGCGAATTACTCCAAAGATATTGGATCGATCTAAAATGATGAAATTAGTAATTAAGGGGAAAGTACCTATATGGCACTTTCCCCTACTTTTTATATTATATTCATATTGCTTCGTCAAGGGCTTTCGCGGCATAAAAGCTGCGCTTTATTCCACGGTCCCTTGACGTGTGAACATGCTCCCTCCTCGTCACATAAAAAACAAGTCAAATATTGCCTAAGGAACGACTTTTTGTCGACTTAGGCAATAAATAACTACATTTGCACTGTAACTACTTCGGCAAATATGACTAAGAAGGCAAAAAACTACATTATAGTCATTCATTTTAGAGAAAACCTTCCTTCGAAATCGGAAAAAGCATGACTAAATCAGCAAAAAATATCTTCTTAGTCATTATTTTTCCTTATTACGTCTCTTAAGGTGGAGAAAAATATTGCCTAAGAAATCAAAAATCTCTATCTTAGGCATACATCTTAAGTATAAACTTCTTTTGAATCCAAAAAATGCATGCCTAAATCAACCAAGAAACACTGCTTAGGTATTTTTATCGTAATTGCGAGAACCTGGATGCTCAAAAGTCAACTCCTCGTCAAGGGACCGTGGAATAAAGCGCAGCTTTTATGCCGCGAAAGCCCTTGACGAGTTATTTGAGATATAATTTTTAGAAGGGGGGAAGTGCCAAATAGGCACTTCCCCCTTAATTACGAGTTATCTAAAAGTCTTTAAAGAGCAACACTGAATCGCTTGATTGTCAAGGGGAGCGCCCCCCCCAACCTTTTACAGCAGCATCGTCACTTTGTCTTTAGGACATGAGAATTCAACCTTGTCAAAGTGGCCCATGATCTCGCCGTCTGTATGAATGCAGCAAGGCTCTTTAGCAACGATCTCAACCTTTTCGCATTCAAATGTGTCTACGCCTTTAAAAAGCACATGCTTGCCGCCCATGGTCATAAAAGGTATCATGCAGAATGCACTAAACTTAGACATACCGTAGATAACGCCCACAGAGAGCTTTCCATCGGCACAGTTTGCAGTAGGGACAACAGCAAGGCCGCCGCCCTCGTACTTCTGGTTCATGGCAGCAAGGAAAAATACCTTGTCGTAGTGGCGTTTCTCTTTGCCGTCGATCACAACGTCCATATCTATCTGCTTGCAGGCTCTGAGCATCTTAATACCTATAAACAGATATGAAAGTGCACCAAGATGTATCTTGTTTAACTTTTTCTTTATAGGAGAATCAAGGTTTTCCTCGCAAATAGCAGCATCAAAGTTGATACCGGCACTTACGGAGAATTTTCTTTTTGTTCCGTCTTCAAGAGTCGCTACGCCGTAGTCCATCTTGAATCTGCTTGACTCATTTACAATGTGTCTGATAAGCTCTTCAGGGCTCTTTGGAAGATTTAAACCTCTTGCAAGGTCATTTCCTGAGCCTGACGGGATTACAGCAAAATTAATACCGGCAAAATCGTCGATACTTGACATTATCTCATTAACAGATCCGTCGCCGCCCACCACAATAAGGGTAAAAGGTCTTTTTTCATTAGCACAGATCTGCTTGGTTATCTCTATGGAATGGCCCACGTATTCCGTAAGGTGTACGGTATACTCAGCGCCCATCTTTTGTAATTCTTTCTCCGCTCTCATCCAGATATTAAGACCTTTTCCGGAGTGAGAAGCAGGATTTGCTATAACGTGAATCATATGTCTACCTCAAAACAGTTATCTCCGGCCATTTAGCCGAATAACTCTGCTAAAAAACCATTTTTAATTATAATATTTGCATGTAATTATTTCAATTAACTCTATGTATAATGTAATTGGATTGTGTAAAAGGAAACTCCAAGTCGGAAAATTTTAGATTTTCCGACTTGGAGTTTCCTTTGTATGTGACATATGTTAAGATACCCCTTTGCTGAATCACTCAGC
>JAEEOQ010000021.1 GCA_016284355.1 Lachnospiraceae bacterium | reverse complement strand
ATTACCATCATCGCCTATACCATGCAGCTCTATTTCGACTTTTCGGGCTATAGCGACATGGCCATCGGCCTTGCAAAATGCTTTGGCTTTTCAATTCCCGAAAACTTTAATTACCCGGTAATAAGCGGCAGTTTTCGTGAGTTTTGGAGAAGATGGCATATCTCCCTTGGTTCCTGGTTTAGAGATTATCTGTATTTTCCGCTTGGAGGAAGCAGAGCAGGGAAGGCAAAGCATATAAGAAATCTGCTTATTGTATGGGCTCTTACAGGATTTTGGCACGGAGCGTCATGGAACTTTGTGCTTTGGGGCCTTGGTTTTGGTATTTTGCTTGTAGCAGAGGCAGGTTTTAAAGAAAAAGCAAAAGAGCAGGGCTTTATTATTAAAGCCTTTAAGCATGTGATAGTGATAGCATTTACGGTGATCCTGTTTGCGTTTTTCAGATATACAAACCTTAATGATGCCATAAGACAGCTAGGTTACATGTTTGGCAGAGGCGTGATCTTAAATAAAGATGGCATCTATTTGCTGCGAGGCGGACTGTTACTTCTTATACTTTCGTTTATCGGGGCAACGCCTGTGATAAAGATTTTAGCCGGCAAGATTATAAAAAAGGCTTCAAACAGCCTTTTGGAGCCTTTACTAAAGGGCAGTGTCATCATTTTATTGATTACATTTACCACAGCGTACCTTGTAGACGGCAGCTTTTCGCCTTTTCTTTATTTCAGATTTTAGGAGGATGTATGAAAAACAGATTATTTAAGATCCTTCCTGCACTTTGCTTTGCTGTTGCCATATTAACAGGCAGTATCGGTACTTTGGCGTTTCAAGGACCTGACTACTCTGAGTCTGAAAGACGTAAGCTTGCAGCTTTCCCAAAGTTTAGCGCAGAAAGCCTGGCAGATGGCAGCTTTATTAAAGAGCTTGATACTTATCTTGCAGATCATTTTGCGGGAAGAGAAGAATTAAGGAAGCTTGTGGCATTTTATCAGATGGGACTTCTTAATGAAAATGAGTATAATGGTTTTGTGCGCGAGGATGGCAGCATTATAAGCCTTCAAAAACAGATAAACGAGGCGTCTTTGGAGTATGCAAAAAGCAGGTTTTTATATGTTTATGAGAGATACCTTAAAAATACAGGCTGCAGTTTTTATGATGCGTTGATACCTGATAAGAGCGCGTTTTTGGAAGATGAGGGGTACCCTGTACTTGACTTTGAAAAGATGGAAGAAATGTATGGGGATGGGCTCTCATTTGGAAAAGATATCCCCCTTAAAGAGAGTTTAGTCCTTTCAGATTATTACCTTACAGACAGCCACTTAAGACAGGAAAAGATAACAGAGGCTGCTAAGGCGATACTTTCTGCCTTAGGCAGGGACACAGAGCTTTTAGAAAAAGAGTTTATACATAATCCGGTTTACCCGTTTTACGGAGTATACGCCGGGCAGTCTGCCATGAGCCCTGAGCCTGAGACCCTTTACTACCTTACGGGAGGGTATCTTGATTCTTTAAGGGCATTTGACCTTATGACAAATGAGGAATTTCCTGTTTATGACCCTGAAGGATGCGATAAGAGAGACCTGTACACCTTATTTACTGGCGGAGGAAAAGGCCTTATAAGGATCGATAACCCTGAGGGTAAAAAAGGAGAGCTCATAGTTTTTCGTGATTCCTTCGGAGCCGCTTTTGCGCCCCTCCTTGCAGCAGGGTATAGCAGGGTGACACTGGTAGATTTTAGGTATATCCACCCTGATGTGCTTTCACGTTATATAAGATTTAACGATCAGGACGTACTTTTTTTATACAGCGAAACATTTATAAACAACAGTCAGGGACTTAGATAAACGCTAAAGGAGAAAACACTCTTTTAGCGTTTTTTCTATTGACATCGGGGCTATAATTTGATAAACTTTTTTACATTAAAGCGTTGCACTTTAACGCGGTAAAGTTAAAGGAGAGTGTATCATGTTACTTAAGATTCTTGTACTTGTAATCTTTTTCGGGGTTATGATCCTTGTTGGTCTTAACGCAAGAAAGAAAGTTACCGGTGTAAATGATTTCGTGCTTGGCGGCAGAAATGTAGGCCCATGGGTGTGCGCATTTTCATTTGGTACTTCGTACTTTTCGGCAGTTGTATTTATCGGCTATGCAGGCCAGTTTGGCTGGCGTTACGGTATAGCCTCCACATGGATAGGTATCGGAAACGCCCTTATCGGTTCCATGCTTGCCTGGGTTATACTTGGCAGAAGAACGAGAGTTATGACAAATGCTCTAAACTCAAAGACTATGCCTGACTTTTTTGAAAAGAGATATTCTTCAAAGGCATTAAAGATCGTGGCTTCGGCTATAGCCTTTGTTTTCCTTATTCCTTATACGGCATCTGTATATAACGGCCTTTCAAAACTTTTTGCCATAGCTTTTGATATCCCATATCAGGTCTGCGTTATCGTAATGGCAGCACTTACAGGCGTATACGTTATCCTTGGCGGATATATGGCATCAAGCCTTAATGATTTTATACAGGGTCTTATAATGCTTTTTGGTATCGTAGCAGTTATAGCAAGCGTACTTGCAGGCCAGGGCGGTTTTACAAAAGCATTTGCAAGCCTTGCGGCAGTGGAAGGAGACTTCCCGGGAGCTTATGCCTCCTTCTTTGGGCCTGACATAGCGGGACTCTTCAGTGTATTTGTTCTTACATCCCTTGGTACGTGGGGACTTCCGCAGATGGTGGGAAAGTTTTATGCGATAAAAGATGAAAAGTCCATAAAGACCGGAACCATTGTTTCCACATTTTTTGCATTTATAATCGGCGGCGGTTCTTACTTCCTTGGCGGCTTTGGAAGACTTTTTGGTACAAACGGCGCACCGTTTCTTAGCACTGCAGCAGATGGAAGCGTAAAGGTAGCATTTGACGGCATTATCCCGTATATGCTTCAGACTTCCCTTAGCGACGTGCTTATAGGCGTTGTTGTAGTGCTTGTGCTTTCAGCATCAATGTCAACGCTTTCAGCGCTTGTACTTACATCAAGCTCCACATTTACCCTTGATTTCCTTAAGGGAAATGTAATTAAGGAAATGGATCAGAAGAGACAGCTCCTTATAATGAGGATCATGATCGTGTTCTTTATCGTGGTATCGGTTGCTATCGCCATGAACCCGCCTGCATTTATCGCGCAGCTTATGGGTATTTCATGGGGTGCACTAGCGGGAGCGTTCCTTGCACCGTTCCTTTACGGACTTTACTGGAAGAAGGTTACCGAAAAAGCGGTCTGGGCAAGCTTTTTCTTTGGTGTTGGCATTACGGTCTCAAACCTCTTCCGTAAATTTACAAATGC
>JAEEOQ010000020.1 GCA_016284355.1 Lachnospiraceae bacterium | reverse complement strand
TCAGGGGACGTCGCAATATCTGCTGCCCCCGCATTTTGCATATCAGCGACAGTGCCATAACCCCATGAAACACCTATACAAGGAATGGAAAGGTCTGCTGCTCCAATCACATCATATTTGGTGTCTCCTACCATGATCATAACAGGCTTTTCTTCCTCTGTCTTGATCTGATCCAAAAGATACTCAAGCACCTGGGTTTTGGTTTCTCTAGTAAGGTCAAGGGAAGCTCCTGCAATAATGTCAAAATAATTATCAAGCTCAAAATGGGCAAGGATATCCTTTGAAAGAGCCTCAGGCTTACTTGTACCCACATAGAGCTTATATCCTTCATCTTTAAGGTCTTTAAGAAGCTTTTCTATGCCTTCGTAGACCTCATTTTCATACTTGCCACCGCCATGTACATATCTTTCGCGGTACAGCGTGACAGCCTCATTTATCCTTTCAGATGGAACGCCGTGGCTGCCAAAAGATTCTGTAAGAGGAGGCCCTACAAATTTACGAAGCTCGCTGCCAAAAGGCGCCTCTATCCCGAGTTTTTCGTATGCGTATAAAACACTGTTCATGATACCTTTCCCGGAATCTGTAAGAGTGCCGTCAAGGTCAAAGATAATGTGCTTCACTTATGTTTACCTCCGTAAAAATCTATACAGCCTCATTTGCCATATTGCTTAAAAGCTCGCAAAAGGCCGGATACAGCTTTTTCATCCTTACAGGAATGCCCTCTTTATCTACAAAGCAGTGCGTAGACTCCGCCTCGCAAACTACAGTCCCTTCAGCATTTTTCATGATATATCCGACTTTAAGTTTGACTCCCTTAAATTCGATCACATTTACCTTGATAAAGACTTCATCTTCGTAACGGGTGGGATGCTTGTAGTCCACTGAAAGAGAGATAACCGGGGAAACAATTCCCTCATCTTCAAACTTTTTATAGTTCCAGCCTATCTCGTCAAGAAACTGTCCCCTCGCCTCTTCCATCCAGCGAATGTAGTTGGAATGGTGAGTTATCCCCATCATATCGGTCTCATAATACTGTACCTTATGTACATGCCCTTTAAGTTCCATATTTCCTCCCACTTATCATTTAAGTAAGATCGTTTCATCAGGGCATACCTTGTAGGTTTTTCCGTCATACTCAAACCAGACCGCTTTGGCAGATCCGTTGTAAACTCTTGTCATGTCGATATCAAATACAAGCGCGCGGTATGCATTTACATATTCAACGATCTCAATATTGGTAGCATACCACACATCGCTCTTTCCTGAAATAGTTTTACAGAAATTTTCTATTCTTTCCCAGTTATTGTTAATGTCAAACTCATAAGCATGGCCCCATAAATAAAACAACATAGGGTAGCCAAAGAGATTTTGCATAGTCGTAAATTTTTCCGCAAGCTCAAACAGCTTTTCATCATCATGATGGCAGGTAGGGTCAAGCTTCATAAAATCTTCCGGCACATCAAATCTGCGGGTCGCATCTACGGTTCTTGCATATATGATGCCACAGCTTCTCATAAGGTCTATGACCTTATCATTGTATGCCCCGAATGGGTATGCGTGCCCCCTTACGATAACCCCATACTGGTTTTCAAGAGTCCTTCTGTCATCAAAGATCTCTCTAATTACACCCTCAGGCGAAAGCTTGGTAAAGAATGGATGATTAACACCGTGAGTTGCTACTTCCATTCCGTTTTGAATATAAAGATTTTTAGCCTCATCAAGTGTAAGTTTCTTAGATACACCCTCATCCCACCTGTCGATCCCTTCTGTGTGGTACCTGCCGGTGTTTAGGTTAAAAGTACCTTTAAGCCCGTTTTCCCTCATAATTTTTATAAGTCTAACATCCTGCACAACTCCGTCATCATAACTCATGGTAAAAGCCTTACAAAGGCCATCTTTAAAACGCATGCGAACTTCAGCCATATTTTTTACCTCCATATACTGCAATATCAGGCAAAACTGCCTCATTGATTTTAATTATAATCTTGACGTCTGCCGCTGTAAACGGCGCATTCGCACCTTCGTACATTTTTGACAAAACAGCTGATTTTTCTAACAAGATTTGAGTAGCAGCGTGCAATAAGCGGGGAGAATATGCCGCCACGCATGATAAAATGAAAGTAGAACTTGGTGGCATTTTTATGAAATGGGGGTTTTTAAATGAGCAGAAATGTATTTAATGAGATTGGCATAAGCGAAGAAGCAATCGAAAAGAGACTTAGCGAAATAAAGCAGGAATTTTTCTACGGTGCTGATCGCATCTACTACGAGGCTGGCGCAGACATGGGCTATCTTACCGATACCGGCAATGATGACGTGCGAACAGAGGGCATGAGCTACGGCATGATGATGTGCGTTCAGCTTGATATGAAGGAAGAATTTGACAGGATCTGGAAATGGTCTAAGAACTACATGTATATGAGCGAAGGGGAAAATGAGGGCTATTTTGCCTGGTCCTGCGCACTAGACGGCAAAAAGAACGCCTACGGCCCTGCCCCTGACGGCGAGGAATACTTTGCTATGGCTCTCCTTTTTGCAAGCCACAGATGGGGAAACGGCGAAGGCATCTTTAACTATGAGCACGAGGCAAAAGAGATACTTAGAGCTATGGTTCATAAGGGCAGGGACGGAAGGCCCGGAGCTCCTATGGTAAATAACGAGAATCACCAGATACTGTTTGTGCCTGGAAGTGATTTTACAGACCCATCTTATCACCTTCCGCATTTTTACAGGCTCTTTGCAAAATGGGGATACGAAGAGGACAGCGAATTTTGGAAAGAGGCTGAACGGGTCAGCAGAGAGTATCTTATAAAAGCCTGTCACCCTGATACCGGTTTTAGCGCAGAGTACGCAGAGTTTGACGGCAGCCCTATGAGAAGACCGCTCCCATGGGCTGCAGACCGCCACGACTGGTTTTACTCAGATGCTTACAGGACCGCAGCAAACGTTGGTCTTGACTACCTTTGGAACGGCATTGACAAAGGACAGTGCGCTATGGCAGGACGTATCCAGAGAGCCCTTCTTTCAGACATGAGGGCAGATACCTACCACATTTACGAGATAGACGGCACCGTATGCGGCGAAAGCGCATTACATCCATTTGGCATAACAGCTACTGTTGCTGAAAGCGTGCTTGCAAGCGAGCTTGACGATGTGGCAAAAGAGTGGGTTCGCACCTTCTTTGATATGCCCCTTCGCACCGGCAAACGCAGGTACTACGACAACTGCCTTTACATGTTCGCCTTTCTTGCCCTAAGCGGGAACTACAAGATTTACTAAAAAACAAAGCCGTTACGCCCCCTCCGGCGTAACGGCTTTGTTTAATGAATGATTTTAATCTGTTTTTAATTGAGAAAGTTTTAACAACATGTTATCATGGATATGGGTCCATTAAGGAGGGTATGTAATGTGTGCTTATTGGGGAAGAATGTTAAAAGATATAAGGAAAGATCGGGGTTTTTCGCAGAAAAATGTCTGTGAAGGTCTTTGCAGCCTTTCACAGCTTACAAGGATCGAAAAAGGTGAGCTGGAGCCAAAGAAATGGCTTTCTGACGCTCTGATGGAGCGTCTTGGAATAGACCCGCTTCTTTTTGGCTGCATTTACTCAAATAGCGACGAGGCGCTTCACCTTAATAAACTTGAGTGCCTTAAAGCAGAAAGTGGCAGTATAGAGGAAACTTGCCCTACAGACACTCAGTTTAACAGACTTATTGAAGCCTTCTCATTTGACCTTAATACGGTAACGGTGGATGGCATGACAGAGCTTCTAAAACTGACTCACCCGGTCTTTAGCTTTGACGAGATTGAAAATTATCTTTATACAAAAGAAGAAGTCGTTATTCTGCTTATAGCCATAGGCCACATGTTTAACTCAGGCAGAGCAGCTCTTGCTGAAGACTATACAGGAAGGCTTGTTCTTACGCTTGAGTCTCAGTTTATGGGATCGTATAGCAACATTTTCCAGTTCTCTTGTGCTGTTTTACTTGATTACCTTAAGATATTTAACGTAAAGAACGCCGGCTGGATTGCAGACAAGCTTTATGAAAGCATGCATAAAAGCGGCAGGCTCTACGGCTTTGAATCTGCAAATGATTACAAAAACCTGTACGAAGAAGACAGCGAATTTGACAGAGCAGTTAAGGCTGTTTATTCCCAATCCTGCGAGGAGGACTGTCTTTGGAGGCTTGGAACTGTTGACTATATGAAGCAGATCTTAACCCCGCGTTTTATAGGCTATTCGGAGGGGGCATATTTAAAGAGCATACGTAATCAAAACTGTCTGACTCAGGATGGTATGCGCTCGTTTGGTCTAACCCCCCGAACTGTGAATAGAATAGAAAACAAGAAGTCGGATTTTCAGCCTAAAAACTATATGGAGCTTTGCGAAACTCTGGGTTTTGAAAAGACTCGTTTCATCCCTTATATAGTGACTGATTCGTACTCGGCCTGCACCTTGTATATTTCTTTGCGAAACGCACTTGAAAGCAAAGATTTTGTACATGCAAAGGCTCTTTTTGCAAGCCTAAGAAACAAGCTTGATCTTTCTATACGGATCAATAAACGAAGGGTGGCATTTATAAACGCTCTTATCATGCTCGGCGAGACTCCTGAGGCCGCCGGAGATATGCTTGAGATCATCTCAAAGTTTATACTCAGACGGGACTCAATGGGAAAACATCATTTAAAGATAGCAGAAAGCATTGACCCTGAAGAATATATCACTTACATCGGCTGTCTAATTAATGAAAACAAGTTCCTCGATGCAGAAAAACTGCTTGAAAACATGATAGAAAACTCAAAAGATATTGCCAAAATAGAGCTTGCTTCAAAAGAAATGCTCTGCAAATACTATTTTCAACTTATATACGTCAAAAATGCTCTCGGCAAAAACGAGGAAGCAAAAGAGCTTTACAGCAAGATATATAAGAAGGCAATCGCCACTGACAACCTTTCACTGATAAAGACATCTCAGGAAACAGTTAAAATGCTTCTAAAAACAAGAGGGACGGCATAATGATGTGACCCCAAAAAGTTAGACTTTTTAGCGTAGCAGCTTTATGGCTGCTACGCTGTTTTTATGCAGCCAAGATGTTAAGTCTGTATTGGACAGGACTCATCCATCCTAGTTTCTCTTTGATTCTTTGTTCGTTGTAATACTTTATATATCGTTCTATTTCAGATTTCAATTCATTGTAACTGTAATAGACCACACCATAATAGATTTCTTGTTTTAGCAATCCAAAGAAGTTTTCCATTACCGAATTATCTAAGCAATTTCCTTTTCTGGACATGCTTTGGAAGATGCGTTCTTGTTTCAGTCGATGGGAATAAGCCTTCATCTGGTAAGCCCATCCCTGATCTGAATGAAAGGTCCTACGATAAGGACAGTCTGATGTGATTTCTATCGCCTGTTCAAGAGCATTCATTACATTCTTGGCAGATGGATGTTTATCTATTCCAAAACTTAGTATTTCTCCATTACACATATCCATAAATGGATCCAGATAGAGCTTGTGCATGGTCATGTGACCTTTTGTATCTATTTCATAGTACTTTAGCTCTGTTGTATCGGTGGTTATTTTCTGGTGCGGTATATGGGTATTAAAC
>JAEEOQ010000019.1 GCA_016284355.1 Lachnospiraceae bacterium | reverse complement strand
AAGAAATGTCATCTCCCTTTCTCCTGATATGGGACATAGCCGCAAAAACAGGTATATCAAAACCGCGAAATTCATCCGCAATTGAGGCATTCCCATCCAAAAACAAGCTCTCATCCGCATAAATTCTGCATGTCTTCGCAAGTTCTCCGTCATCATATAATTTGTGGATTACGTAAACCTGAGAAGGTGTATTTATCAATATACTGTACATCCCGTTTTTATCATTTATAACAGGAAACACCTTGTTTTCGGGCTTTTTAGAGGTTTTGCAAGAAAAACGCTCGTTATTATCAGGCTTTACCTTAAGGTTCTCGGAAAGGTCAGAAAGGACCGCCCTTCTCAGTTCATTTATACCTTTTAAAGAGTAAAAAACATCACTTTCTATATCAACCGTTATTAAATCATCCTCGGTTGTAAATACAGTATTTCCAAGCTTTTTGAGAGACTTGACGATATCTTCTCTTCCTATTGCTGTCCTCTGAGCCTACATCACAACATCGCCCTCGGAATACCCGTAAGCCTGTCTTCCGTCCAAAGTTTCGCAAAATGCATTCAGTGTCGCAGGCTGTCCTTTTTTGAAAAAGGCACTGAAATTAACCTTGATGGGAGGGATGCATGAAGAGGTCTTAAATCTACCCGTGTCTTTAACGCATGTACTCTCGGAATCGGATTTATAACCATGACTGGATATGGTTACCATATCCTTACCGTTATGTCTGTCATAATATCCGTGAGACAGATTCCCGCGAACATAAAGCTTAGAAAGGGTATCCAGATCCTTCTTATCTATCCTGTATTCCATCCCGGATTCTATATGATCAAGATACTTTCTGTAAATTGATATAACTCCGTATACATACTCGGCAGGCTTCATCCTGCCTTCGACTTTAAGTGAGCATACGCCGGAGTTAATGATCTCGGGAAGTATTTCAAGAGTGCACATATCCTTGAGACTTAATGGGTACTTTTCTTCACCGGATCTATCCGAAGAAAGCCTGTAGGGAAGCCTGCAGGGCTGGGCGCATCTTCCGCGGTTTCCGCTGCGCCCTCCGAGTATGGAAGAAAACAGACACTGGCCGGAATAGGAATAACACATCGCACCGTGTATGAAGCACTCTATCTCCATACCGGTCTTATCATATATTTCCCTTATCTCATCAAAAGATATTTCTCTTGCGGGAACGACTCTGGAAAAGCCGTTTTGTTTTAAAAGACCTGCAGCATAAGGACCTGTAACAGACATCTGAGTGCTTGCATGGATGGGAATATCAGGTTTGTTTTCTCTGAAAAAAGAGGCAACGCCAAGATCCTGTATTATAAGTCCATCACATACATCACAGACTCCGCTGTCAGCAAATCGGTAAAGATCTTCCAGTTCTTTTTCTTTGACTAAAGTATTTACAGTCAGGTAGATCTTTTTGCCATAGATATGTGCGATATCCGCACACTCAAGGATCTCCTCATCAGTGAAATTGCCTGCATAAGCTCTTGCACCGAATTTCTGTGCAGCCATATATACGGCATCCGCTCCTGCACTCATGGCAGCATAAAAAGACTCCTTGCTGCCTGCAGGCGCAAGGAGCTCAGTCTTTTTATTGTATTTTATAAATTCAGATGCCATTTTCTTAATGTTTGTTAAGAGGGAAAGGTACGGTATCTTTGTCTTTGACAAGTCTGGGCTGAGAATCCATTCTTAAAGAACCGATCTTGGGCTCATCCTTCTTTTCCTCTTCCTTGGAAGCTTCAGACTTAGATTCCTCAGGCTTAGGGGATTCTTTTACAGGTTCGGGCTTATCTTCCGCCTTAGGAGCCTCAGCTTTAGGTGCTTCGGGCTTAGATTCAGCCTTGGGAGCTTCGGGTTTAGGTGTTTCCTTTACAGGCTCGGGCTTTGGTTCAGTCTTGGGTTCAGGCTTAGACTCAGCTTTTGATTCAGTCTTGGCTTCGGACTTAGCTTCGGATTTGGTCTCAGACTTGGTTTCCGTCTTTTCCTCCTTATCCTCTTTTTCAGTCTTTGAAGCCTTATCTCTGGTTCTTAATTTGGCATCAAGCTGAATAAGCTTTTTTGAGCTCTCAGCCATCTTATCCTGAAGTGTTCTTACCTGCTCATCAGCCTTATCAAGCCTGCTCTGAGTGGTAACGATATCATGCTTAAGATTATAGATTTCTTTGTCCTTGTCCTTGATAAGCTGCTCATTTTCGGTAAGTTTTTCACTTATCTTCATATAATCGTCAGCAATATTAAGAGCAACAAGGAGCATCTGGGTTTCCTTGTTCTGTGACCTGAATGATACAGCATTTCTGCACTCATCCATCTTTTTATTGATATAATTTGCAACTTTCTGAGTGTACTCTGCAGTCTCATAACCGGTAAGAGTAAGTACCTTACCTGCGATGATCACCTGAGTTTCATTCATGTCAGCCATAAGAAACCTCCGAAACTTAATATCAGATTCAGTATATATAAATCAATTGCATTAATCAATCATGTAAGCCACATATCAAGGTGTTCTCTGGCAAGATCGGTAATGACTCTTCCCTTGGGTGTACGCATAATAAATCCGTTCTTGAGAAGATAAGGCTCATATACATCCTCAATGGTTCCGGAATCTTCACCCGTTGCTGCGGCAAGAGTATCAAGACCGACGGGGCCGCCGTCAAACTTCTTTATGATGGTTTCAAGGATCTTTCTGTCGGTATTATCAAGTCCGACCTTATCTATGGACATAAGATCCATAGCTTCAACCGCAATGTCTTTTGTTATAACACCGTCATATCTGACAAGGGCATAATCCCTTACACGCTTAAGCATTCTGTTGGCGATTCTGGGAGTTCCACGGCTTCTCTTTGCAAGCTCGAGGGCTGCTTCTTTCTTGATTTCCACATTAAGCTTGCCCGATGAGAACATAAGGACTTCGGCAAG
>JAEEOQ010000018.1 GCA_016284355.1 Lachnospiraceae bacterium | reverse complement strand
GGTAAGTTCTATGCCCTTCCACAGGCACCGCAGCAGTTTAAGCAGCTCCTTATGACATCAGGCTTTGACAGATACTTCCAGATCGCTCCATGTTTCAGAGATGAAGATGCAAGAGCAGACAGATCTCCGGGAGAGTTTTATCAGCTTGATATGGAGATGGCATTTGCAAGCCAGGAAGACGTATTTGCTATTATCGAAGATGTTCTTCCTCCTGTATTTGCAAAGTATGGTGTATATAACACAGCTAGTAAGCCTCCGTTTAAGAGAATCCCATATCTTGAGGCTATGGATAAATATGGTTCAGATAAGCCTGACCTTAGAATCAGCCTTACAGTAACCGATGCAACAGCAGTTTTAGCAGACTGCGGATTTGAAGCCTTCACAGGAAAGACTGTAAAGGCAGTGGTTGTACCTCATTTTACAGGTACAAGAAAGCAGATAGATAAGCTTGTTAGTGACGTTGAAGTTACAAGCGGCCAGAAGACATACTGGTTCAGACTTGACGAAGCAGGAGAGCTTGTAGGCGGAATCAGCAAATTTGTAGCAGACAGAAAAGATGCTGTAGTTTCAGCTCTTTCTCTTAAGGCAGGAGATTTTGTTGCAATTTCTGCAGGAGATCTTAGAACAGCTCAAAAGACTGCAGGCGTACTTATAAAGACCATCGGCGCTTCCTTTGAAGGCTATATGGATAAAGAAAAGTATGAATTCTGCTGGATAGTTGACTTCCCTATGTATGAGATCGGTGAAGAATCAGGCGAGCTTGAATTCTGTCACAACCCATTCTCAATGCCACAGGGCGGACTTGACGCACTTAACAATCAGGACCCACTCAGCATCCTTGCTTACCAGTACGACCTTGTAGTAAACGGCGTTGAGCTTTCATCAGGTGCTGTTCGTAACCACGATCCTGAGATCATGATCAAGGCATTTGAGCTTGTAAGACTTGGCGAGGAAGACGTTATCAAGAAGTTCCCTGCCATGTACAACGCATTCTGCTACGGAGCTCCACCACATGCAGGTATCGCACCCGGAGTTGACCGTATGGTAATGCTTATTCTTGGCGAAGAGAGTATCAGAGAGATCATCCCATTCCCAATGAATAAGACAGCTCAGGATATTATGATGGGCGCTCCTGCCGAGGTTGAAGAGAAGCAGCTTCGCGATGTTCACATTGCAGTAGTTTTACCTGAAAAGGATAAAGAACAGTAAAATTGTGCTTAATGCGGTATTTTCCGCAAAAAATATATAACAAAAGGGGGATCGTTATCTTATGGAAATTAAGGTAAAAGAATTTGGCAAGACAAAAGATGGCAAGATCGCTCATCTGTACTCACTCAAGAATGACAACGGAATGGAAGTTGTCATCTCTGACTTTGGTGCATGCATAGTAAATGTATTTGTACCTGACAAAGACGGAAAGACCCGTGACGTAGTACTTGGCTTTAAGGATCTAGAAGGTTATTTTGACAACGGTGAGGGCTTTGGTGCTTTCGTCGGAAGAAATGCAAACAGGATCGCAAACGCAAAGGTTACCATCGCAGGCAAGGAATATGCCCTTGAGGTAAACGATGGACCAAACAATCTTCACTCAGGCTCAAACAAGTCATTTTACGAGCTTTTTGATGCTGAGTACTTTAAAGAAGAGGATACCGTATGCGTTGAGCTTAGCAAACTCTTCCCTGATATGGGACAGGGGTTCCCGGGCAATCTTGATGTAACTGTTACCTACACACTTACCCAGGACAACGAGTTACTCTTAGAGTACTTTGCTACCTGCGATCAGGATACTGTCATCAACCTTACAAATCACTCATACTTTAACCTTAACGGACATAACTCCGGTAACATATTGGGACATGTGCTTACTATAGATGCCGATGCATTTACTCCTACTAATGACGCACTTATCCCGACAGGTGAGATAAGAGACGTTACAGGCACACCTATGGATTTCAGAAAGCCGTTTAAGATCGGTGACAGAATTAATGATGATTACGAGCCTTTAAAACAGGCAGGCGGATACGACCACAACTATGTACTTAACCTTGCGGAAGACGGGGTTATCGGTAAAGTTGCTGAAGTTTACGCTCCTGAGAGCGGCATCAAGATGGAAGTATTTACAGATCTTCCGGGTATGCAGCTTTATACAGGCAACTTCATTAACCACAAGACCGGCGGAAAAGACGGCGCTACATACGAGAAGCGTGACGGCGTATGCTTTGAGTCACAGTTCTTCCCTGACGCTTGCAACAATCCTAAATTTAGGACAAGCATCTTCAAAGCCGGAGAAGAGTACGATTACGCAACTATCTTCAAATTCGGACTTAAATAGTCTGCTAAATAGAGTGACGATTTATTAATAACATTAATAAAGTCTATCACTTTTTGCCTTGTAATAAGGCTTTAAAAGTGGTAACATATTTTGCAGAAAAAATTCCGGAGGTATGTATTTATGTCTAAAGTTGTTGTAATGGATCACCCTCTTATCCAGCATAAGATCGGTATCATGAGAATGAAGGAAACATCTACAAAGGAGTTCCGTGACCTTGTATCTGAGGTTGCTATGCTTATCACATACGAAGCTACAAGAGAACTTCCTCTTGCAGATAAAGAGATCGAGACACCTCTTACCAAGACTGTAGTTAAAGAGATCGCTGGTAAGAAGCTCTGCGTAGTTCCTATCCTTCGTGCAGGTCTTCAGCTTTCAGAGGGTATGTTAAGACTTATCCCTAACGCAAAGGTTGGTTTTATCGGTATGTATCGTAACGAAGAGACTTTAGAGCCTGTAGAGTACTTTTGCAAGCTTCCTAAAGACGCAGCAGACCGTGATATCTTCCTTGTAGATCCTATGCTTGCAACAGGCGGTTCTTGTAACGCAGCTATTTCAAGACTCAAAGCAAGAGGTATCACTAAGATCCACTTCCTTTGCCTTATAGCAGCACCTGAAGGTGTTAAAGCAGTACAGGAAGCACATCCTGATGTTGATATCTATGTTGGAGCACTTGACGAGAGACTTAACGAAAACGGATACATCTTACCGGGACTCGGAGATGCCGGAGACAGAATTTACGGAACAAAGTAATTTTAAAAGAAAGCTTCTGCAGGTTTGCAGAAGCTTTTTTATTGAATAATTAAGGTTTAGGGCAGAGGAGAGGCGTAGCAGGAGGGGTTGTCCTGCTACGCCTAATTATGAAAAAATCTTTCTATTGCTCAGATTCGCATTTCATCTTTACAATGATCATTATATAAGACGAATTTGGAATTCCTATGTACGAATTATGAACGTTTTGTAAATCTTAAAAAGATATTTTTTGGCCTGCCTTAAGAAAATCTTAAGGTTTTTGTAAGCGTTTTGCTGTTGTTTTAAAAGGTTAAATATGGTTAAATTAGTATAGCTCTAAAACTTAAGTCTTTTTTATAAGGAGGACAGGTAAATGAAAAAAAATCTTTTGGGAATTTTAAGTATCATTCTTGCAGCTTCGATCTTTACGGCCTGCGGAAGAAAGAGTGCAAGCTTTGACAGTGCCTCATCAAACGGATTTGCTCCTGCGATGGAAGCAAGCAAAGGCGACTACACCGCAGACGAAGACTACGGTTATGATGATTATGACAGTTACGATTATGTAGAAAATGCAGGGACAAGAGGGACCGGCAGTGAAACGCAGACTCCTGAAGTAGCTGATACCAACAGAAAGCTTATAAAGACTGTTCGCATGAGCGTTGAGACAAAAGAGTTTGACCCTCTTATGAAACTTGTTGAAAGCAAAGTGTCTGAACTTGGCGGATATGTTGAAAATTCAGAAGTTTATAACGGAAGCAGATATTACACAGGTTATAACAGAAGCAGAAATGCCAGCATGGTAATAAGAATACCGCAAAATAACCTTAACAGCTTTGTCTATGCGGTCAGTGATGTGGCAAATGTTACCAATAAGAGCGAATCTGTTCAGGACATTACTCTTCAGTACGTAGATGTTAAGAGCCACAAAGAGGCCCTTGACGTTGAATACGAAAGGCTTCTTGCTCTTCTTGAAAAAGCGGAGTCTATGGAAGACATCCTTACCATAGAAGACCGTATGACAAGCGTAAGATACCAGCTTCAGAGCATGGAAAGTCAGATAAGGACTTACGACAATCAGGTAAATTACAGTACTGTAAACCTTGATATAAGCGAGGTTGAAGAACTGACTCCTGTAGTGGAAGAAACTGTTGGCGAGCGTATAGCAGGTGGATTTGCAGATTCACTTCAGGACGTATGGAGAGGCCTTGTTGATTTCTTTGTTGACTTTATAGTCGCTATCCCTTATCTTGTTGTTTGGGCTGTGATAATCGGCATCGTTGCTATAATAGTTTTGATCATTGTTAAAAAGACAAAAAAGAACAGTGAAAAGAGAGTAAAAGAAGCAAAAGAAAGAATGAGCCACACCGTTAACGATGTAATCGGAGCTCCTAAGAAAGAAGAAAATAAGACAGAATAAATATAAAGGCAGAAAATATTAATGTTTCAACGTATTAACAGAAGATTTAATTACAAACTTACTGACATGAGCGTGACACTTGTGCTCATACTTATAAATATTGCCATATACATTGTGGATCTTGTATTTTTATTCGGTAAAGGGATCGACATTTCAGAAAGGTTTGGGCTTTTACCATCTGCTGTATTTAACGAAGGCCAGTTTGAAAGATTATTTACATGTATGTTCCTTCATGCAGACCTTTCGCATATCGGAAGCAACATGTTTGGTCTGTTTTGCATGGGCTACGTATACGAGAGAGCAGCAGGGAAAGGCAGACACTGGAAAATGCTTGTTACCTACCTGTTAAGCGGTCTTTGCGGAAGTGTGCTGGTTCTGTTTATATCTGAGCCTGACGTTATAACCCTTGGGGCTTCAGGCTGCATTTTCGGTGTAATGGCTGCGGCATTTGTTATGATGTTAAAATATGGCAACTTTTATGGTATCAGAGCGCTGCTTTTAAATCTTGCAATTAATATCTCAGCCACCTACCATACTCCGGGTATCAGCATTGGCGGGCATATGGGCGGACTTGCAGGCGGACTTGTTCTTGGCACATTTTTAATAAGTGAAAGGGACAGATTTTAACTAAAATAAAATAATGGTAATATGATTTTGCCTCTCTTTGTGTTATAGTAGTCTAAGACATTATTTCACAAAGAGAGGCATTATTATGGATTCAAAAGTAAAAGTACTTATAATGGATTTTGGCGGAAGTGCCATCAAGTTCTGTCTTATGGACGAGAAAGGCAACCAGGAAGGAAGAGACGATATTGTGGCTCCTCGTAACATTCCTGATTTTGATGCGGCCGTTAAAGAAATCTGCGGCAGATTTGAAGGACAGTATGAGGGTATTTCGGTAAGCTTTCCGGGTTTTGTTCAGCTTGACGGCATGCTTACAGGCGGCGGAGCTTATCCGTTCTTTCACGGCACAAATGTGCTTAACCATATAAAAGAATTATCAGGATGCGATAAGGTATTACTTGAAAATGACGGAAAATGCGGCGCCCTTGCAGAAGCATGGGATGGCCCACTTAAAGTCGTTGATTCCGGCGTAGTTATAATAATAGGTACAGGCGTTGCCGGCGGTCTTATTATGAACAGACAGCTTGTAAAAAATAAGCACTGCACAGCAGGTGAGCTTTCAGGATTTTGCTTTGATCCATTAAAGGTTGGTATCAATGCCATGGCATATTGCTCTGCAAGCGGACTTACCACACAGGTCGCAGCAGCAAAGGGTCAGCTTGATGAAAAGACCCGTGCCATGTTTGGAAGATGGCTTGGCCTTGATTATAAAGACGTAGAACCTGATCACAAATACGACGGAGTTGTATTTGACGGCAAACAGGTATTTAAGATGATAGAAGAGGGAGACCCCGATGCGCTTGCCGCCTACGAAAACCTTCTTAGAGGCGTTTCCATGCTTTGCTACAACATGCAGTGCGTATTTGCTCCCGACAAGATCTGCATTGGCGGCGGCATTACAAGACAGCCTCGCGTTGTGCCTGATATCAAGGCTAAATACCACGAGATATTATTTGAAAACATTTCTCCTGCCATGCGCGAATATCTTGGCGATAAGGCAGACGAGGTAATGGACACGAGCGATGCCGACATTGTAAGCTGCAAACACACAGGCGATGCAAACCAGTTTGGCTGTATGTACAATTACCTTTCTACATACCACAAAGACCTTGTTTAATTACATATGTACCAGGTACCTGTGTCAAAATTTGACACAGGTACCTGGTACATATGTGCATCTGCGCGTTAAAGCGGTAAACAATCAGATTGATTTTGGGCACAGATTTAAGCGGAAAGCTTGATATCTGTGCCTTTTTCTGTGCCCCTTTTTTATGTATAATCTCTTAAGAGGCGTGAAGTGAACTCATTCATTTTGACATATGTACCTGGTACATATGTAATGCCTTAAAAAGAATTAAGAGGAGAAAAAAAGTTATGAAAAAAGATGAGATCGGCTATCTTGAAAAGGAGCTGAAAAGGTCGGAGACAAAAGGATATTTTGTGGAGCTTGTGATAATGCTTACCATCATCTATATCGTAGATGAGCTTGCTTCTAACATGAACAGCACAATGCAGCCTTATATGATCTACGATCTGTTTAAGATCCCGGGGGCAAGCGCCCTTACGGAAGAGTATTCCGCAGCGGTTGGAACTATGACACTTCTTACACTGCCAAATTACCTTATCATGCTGCTTTCGCCGTTTTACAAGTCTCTTGCAGACAAGTTTGGTAGAAAGATGTTCCTTATCATCAATACAGCAGTGATGGGGCTTGGCCTTGGTATCTGTATGATAGCGCCAAACTATATTGTTTATGCTATCGGTATTCTTGTGGTTTTATTTGTACAGACAAACGATGTTCAGGTTATGTACATTATGGAATCGGCTCCGGCAAGGCACAGGGCGAAGGTTTGCTCTGCCACAAAGGCTATTGCGCTTGTTGGCGTTTCACTCATTGGCGTAGCTAAGACTGTTTTTTATGATCCTGCAGATCTTTCCAGCTGGAGAAAAGTATTTTTATTGCCGGCGCTTTTTGGCATTGCGGTAGCTATCATATGTATCCCTCTTGTAAAAGAGACTCCTGTTTTCCTCACAAAGAAGCTTAAAGCTCTTAAGGGCGAAAAAGAAGAAGAAAACAAGGAAGAACAGAAAGAAGACAATAAAAATGGCGGCGTTGTAAATGCCCTTAAATACATTTTCAGTAACAAACAGATGCGTTCTATTACAATAGCAGGCATTATTTTCTGCCTTGCTACAGGCGTTACGGGGTATTACGCAACCATTCTTGAAGTAGCAAGCGGCGCCGGTGCCATCACAGCAGCCCAGATAAATAAGATCGTAATATTTTTCCCATTTATAAACGGTCTTGTAACATTTATAAGCGGTTTCCTTTCAGATGCCCTTGGCAGAAAGAAAGCCTGCATAGTTCTGTCGGTACTTGCGGTAGTCGGCCTTGCAACATTTATCTTTGGGGCTGGTCTTGGATTTAACGAGTATGTTATTGGAACTGCTTACGGCGTGTTTATCGGCGGGCTCTGGAGCATATGCGATACTCTCGTTCTTGTAATGCCTTCAGAATCAACACCTACAGAGCTGCGAGCTTCTGTTATCGGAACCATGGCACTTATAATGGGCGTAGGAATGGCGCTTTCATCTATTCTTATAGCTGCCGGCATGAACGTTGTGGGATCAGCAAACATCGGAATGCTTTGCTTTGCAATGACAGTACCATTTATGCTTATTGCAATCTTCCTCATTACAAAGAATGTAAAAGAAACAAACGGCGCAGATCTTACCAATATTGAAATGTAAAAGATACCCCTTTGCCCGAATGATATGTACCCAAAATCACGGATACATATCATTTCTGGCTTAGGGGTATCTTTGTTCCGGACGTGCGAAGCATGGAGCGGAACTTCATCACTTACATTTCTGCCGTTAGTTTTTGCTAACTAAAACTTTATAGAATCTTTATTGCTATTTTTGAGGATTTATTATATCATAGTGTAGGTCTGTTTAGACCTGTAACTTACTAACAGATTATTCTACGAGGAGGTACTATGCTTAAAGTAGAAAATTTATCTTATAAAGTCAATGAGAACGGCAAAGATATCAAGATTTTGGAAGATATCTCATTTGACGTTGCAGACGGCGAGCTTTTAGTTGTAACCGGGCCAAATGGCGGCGGAAAGAGTACTATCGCCAAGGTCCTTATGGGTATAAACGAAGCAACCGGAGGAAAGGTTTATTTAAATGATACCGACATCAGCAACCTTTCAATAGATGAGAGAGCAAAAGCAGGTATAGGCTTTGCTTTCCAGCAGCCACCAAGATTTAAAGGTATGACTGTAAGACGTTTCCTTGCTCTTGCGGCAGGGGAAAAGCTTAAAGAAAACGTATGCTGCGACCTTCTTAGCAGCGTGGGTCTTTGCGCTAAAGAGTATATTAACAGAGAGATAGACGCGACGCTTTCAGGCGGCGAGATGAAGAGAATCGAGATCGCCTCCGTTATGGCAAAATCTCACATTCTTTCTATTTTTGATGAGCCTGAGGCAGGTATCGATCTTTGGAGCTTTTCTATGCTTGTAAAGCAGTTTGAAAAGATGCATGAAGAAAAGAAGGGAAGCATCATAATCATTTCCCACCAGGAAAGGATCATAAAGATGGCTGACCGTATTATGGTAATACGAGACGGTAAAGTAGCAGGTATAGGCTCACAGGAAGAAATGTTCCCTAAGCTTTTCTCTGATGAGAGAATGTCCTTTGACTGTCCTGCAGGGAAAGGAGATGCGTAAATATGGAAAATTTAAACGAGACCACAGCTCATGTTGTTGAAGTAGTCAGCGACATGAAAGATATCCCTGTGGGAGCTGTTAACATCCGCGAAAACGGCGTAAGCGCATTTCATAAAGACAGCGACCATGTAAAGATCGTAAAGAAGACAGATAAACCGGGTATCGACATATATGTAGATGCCGAGAGTAAAAATGAGATAGTTCATATCCCTGTTGTAGTAAGTAAGCCCGGCCTTGAAGATAAGGTATATAACGATTTTTATATTGCAGACGGTGCAAGCTGCTATATCGTAGCAGGCTGCGGACTTCACAACGACAGCGAGCATATTACAAGACACGACGGCATCCATACTTTCCACATCGGCAAGAATGCCAAGGTAAGCTACATAGAGAAGCATTACGGCGAGGGCACAGGTACGGGAGCAAAGATCCTTAATCCTGTTACAAATGTTTACCTTGGCGAGGGAAGTAATCTTACCATGGATATGATCCAGATCGAGGGCGTTGACTCTACTGTTCGAGACACCTTCGTTGAGATGGAAGCAGATTCAAAGATGACTGTTACCGAAAAGCTTATGACACATGACAATCAGAAGGCTGAGTCAAATATGGAGATAAAGCTTAAGGGCGACGGAGCTACGGCCCGCATCATATCAAGATCTGTAGCAAAAGATAAGTCTTTACAGATCTTCCACCCAAAGGCTATAGGAGATGCCAAATGTCACGCACACGTACAGTGTGATTCCATCATAATGGGAGATGCAGTTGTAAGCTCGATCCCTGAGATCACTGCAAGCAATGTGGATGCACAGCTTATTCATGAGGCTGCCATCGGACGTATCAATAACGACCAGCTTATTAAGCTTCGTACATTCGGTATGAATGAGGAAGAAGCAGAAGCAGTAATAATCGAGAATTTCCTTAAATAAAAAATAACCAAAAGGGACAGTCCCCAAATGGTCAAAACACTCGGGTTTTGACCATTTGGGGACTGTCCCTTTTGGTTATTAAAGGAAGTTCTGCTCTTTGCAAAAAAGCAAAAATAGTTCGTGAAGCTTTTTTGCAAATCCAGAACAAAGATGTCCCTAAGCCTAAATCTACTGATTTAGACTAAGGGACATCTTTTGTTTTCTCATTGCGATGATATAACATATTAAATGCGCAAGTGCCGTAAGTCCCCAGGAAATCGGGTATGAGATGTAAAGGTTAGTAAGGGAATGGAAGACCCTGAAAATGGTAAAAATCCAAAGTATTCGCATTCCGCAGGCTCCGATCAGTGAAACTATCATCGGCATGATAGAATATCCCATGCCTCGTATGGCTCCAACCATAACGTCCATTATACCGCAAAGGAAGTAAGTGGTTGAAATAACAAGAAGTCTGTTTGCTCCGTAGGAGAGTACCACAGGGTCTTCTGTATAAAAGCCAAGAAGAATGTCTCTTATCAGGTAAGCACCGATACCAAGAACAAGACCTGTTACGGTCACGCAGGCGATACACTGCAAAAGCACTTTATTTATACGGGAAAGCTTTCTTGCTCCGTAGTTTTGACTTGTAAAGCTGACTGCGGTCTGATGGAAGGCATTCATTGATACATATACGAAACCTTCTATATTCTGCGCTGCCGTATTTCCTGCCATGGCAATAGAGCCAAAGGAGTTAACTGAAGACTGTATAAGTACGTTTGATATTGAAAATATAGCGCCCTGAAGACCTGCGGGAAGACCTATCTTCATGATAGGAACAAGCCTTGAAGGCACGATACGAAGTTTTTTAAGTTCAAGCTTAAGCGGACCTTCACTTCTTAAAAGGCAGATAAGTACAAGGGCTGAAGAGACGCACTGCGAAAGCACCGTGGCAAGCGCAACTCCGTCTACACTTCGTTTAAATACGATAACAAATACAAGGTTTAACAGGAAGTTTATTACACCGGCCAGGGTTAAAAAGATAAGAGGCCTTGTGGTATCGCCGATCGCGCGAAGTATGCTGCTTCCAAAGTTATAAAACATGATAACAGGCATTCCTGCAAAATATATCTGCATATATAAAGTAGAAAGATCTATTACCTCGTCAGGCGTGCCCATAAGTTTAAGAAGAGGATGACTTACAAAGTATCCTAAAAAGGCAAGAAATACGCCTGAAATAAGGCTTGTAAGAACGGCGGTGTGAACAGTTTCACTGACAGCTGTATCATTTTTGGCACCGAAATATCTTGCTACCATAACATTTGTTCCAACGGAAAGACCAAGGAAAATGTTTATAATAAGATTTACAAGAGCGCCGGTGGCACCTACTGCCGCAAGAGCATTGCTACCCACATATCTACCCACAACTATCATATCAGCCGCATTAAAGAGAAGCTGCAGAACGCTGGAGGCCATAAGCGGAAGCGAAAAAACAAGAATTTTACCAAGTAACGGACCATTTGTCATGTCCATGGTATGAGCATTTTTACTTTGCATAGCTAATTAAAATCTCCCAGTATTAATAATGAAGTCAGTTAAGTGACTAATGTATTTTCCTTCAAAAGAGCCACATTGTCAAGTGGCTTTACATTTCTGCCAAAAAAGGTTATAATAACGTGAGATTTGTCTAAATATAAGTACTACCTTACTAAAATGCGAGGAGGATTAAATATGAATGGTTATGTAAATACACAGATGGGCGAGATAACTATTAATCACGAAGTTATCGCTAAGTATGCCGGTTCCGCTGCAGTAGAGTGCTTCGGTATCGTTGCCATGGCATCTGTTAATGTAAAAGACGGTCTTGTTAAGCTTCTCCTTAAAGACAACCTTGCGCACGGCGTTAACGTTGTTATAGACGAGAACAATGAGCTTACCGTAGGCTTACATATCGTAGTTGCTTACGGCGTAAGCATCAGCGCTGTCGCAGACAATCTTATCAGCAATGTTAAATACAAGCTTGAAGAATTTACCGGCCTTACCGTTAAGAAGGTCCATGTTTACGTTGAAGGCGTAAAGGTAGTTAATTAGGCGTTTAAGGAGGGCTACGTAAAGTGGTTATTAAGTCAATAGATGCAGCCATGCTTAAAAAGGCGTTTATCACAGGTGCTGCACAGCTTGAGGCTAAAAAAGAGATAGTTAATGAATTAAATGTATTCCCGGTTCCTGACGGAGATACGGGTACCAATATGACACTTACCATTATGTCTGCCGTCAAAGAGGTAAACAATATCGAAGATTTCAATATGAAAACTCTTTGTAAGGCTATGAGCTCAGGCTCTCTTCGCGGAGCTAGAGGTAACTCAGGTGTTATCCTTTCCCAGCTCCTTCGAGGCTTTTGCTCTGTTATGAAAGAAAAAGAAGTCATCGATGTTCCTGCTGTCAATGCAGCCTTTGAAAAAGCTGTTGAGAGCGCATATAAAGCAGTTATGAAGCCAAAGGAAGGTACTATCCTTACAGTGGCAAAGGCAGGCGCTACAAAGGCTTTAGAGCTTGCAGATCAGACAGACGATCTTGTATATTATTGCGGCGAGATAGTTAAATACATGGAAGAGGTCCTTGCAAAGACACCTGATATGCTTCCTGTACTTAAAGAAGCAGGCGTTGTAGACTCAGGCGGACAGGGTCTTCTTGAAGTTATGAAGGGCGCTTACGACGGTATGCTTGGTAAAGAGCTTGATCTTAGCACCGTATCGGGTGAATCAAATGAAGCAGCCCCAAAGAAGACAGGTATTACAGACGATATCGAAACAGCAGATATCAAGTTTGGTTATTGTACAGAGTTTATTATTCTTACAGAAAAAGAATTTACAAGTAATGATGAAAGAGAATTTAAGTCATTCCTTGAGGGTATAGGCGACTGTGTTGTAGTAGTAGCCGATGACGGTGTTGTTAAAGTGCATGTACATACAAACAACCCGGGCGTTGCAATCGAAAAAGCCCTTACCTTTGGACAGCTTACTTCTATGAAGATCGACAACATGCGTGAAGAGCACAACGAGCGTGTTATCATGAATGCTGAAAAAGAAGCTTCTCCTGTTAAAGAAGAAGAAAAGAGCGAGCCTGCAGGTCCTCGCAAGAGCGACGGTTTTATCGCAGTTTCCGCAGGCGAAGGTCTTAGCGGTATATTTAAAGAGCTTGGCGTAGATTATATCATCGAAGGCGGTCAGACCATGAACCCTTCTACAGAAGATATGCTTAGCGCCATAGCAAAGGTTAATGCAGACAATATCTTCATTCTGCCAAATAACAAGAATATCGTTATGGCAGCAAACCAGGCAAGAGACCTTACAGAAGATAAACATATCGTAGTTATCCCTACCGCTACAGTGCCTCAGGGTATCGCAGCAGTTATAAACTTTATCGCAGGGGAGAGCGCTGATGAAAATGAAGCAAGAATGCTTTCTGAGATAAAGAATATCAAGACAGGCCAGGTTACTTACGCTGTACGAGATACCAGCATAGACGGTAAAGAGATCAAGATGGGCAACATTATGGGCCTTGACGACAAGACCATCAAAGCTGTTGGCGAAGATATTAAAGAGACTACTCTTGAACTTCTTCGTTCTATGATTGATGAAGACGCTGCTCTTGTAAGTATTTATTACGGCGATGAGATGAGCGAGGAATCTGCAAACGAGATAGCAGATGCTGTAGGTGCTGAGTTTGATTATGTAGATATCGAAGTGCATAACGGCGGACAGCCTATTTACTACTATATCTTAAGCGTAGAATAAATTTTTTGTTAAGATAAGACCGAGAGTTTAAAGACTCTCGGTCTTTTGTGTGTAGTAAGAGATAAAAAGGCAAGGAAGAGGTTTATTCTTCCTTGCCTTACCTATTTACAGATCTAATGC
>JAEEOQ010000017.1 GCA_016284355.1 Lachnospiraceae bacterium | reverse complement strand
CGCATTGTTGATAACTATTTCAGGAAGACCGATGGAATCATGTAGGTCTTCTTTGATGCTCTCCACAAAAGAATAATCCGCAATATCGCCAAAATAGCAACGTACGGAAACGCCATAAGTTTCGGCAAGGTAATCTGCGTGGGCGCTCATTTCTTCTTTGCTGTTTTTGCATACAAGGGCAAGTCTGGCACCGTTTTTGGCAAAAACTTCCGCGGTCTCTTTTCCTATACCTCTTGATGCTCCTGTTATAAGGACTGTATTCATCACAAAATCTCCCTTAAACTTTATTACGATAAACTTCTAATTTACTATGTTTTATTGTATACTATATAAGTTGTAAAGTAAAGAAAACGTAGGAGGTAAGGGGCCTATGAAATCATATATCAATATCAGGATGAGCAGGAAGGCTTGTGTGAGTATCGCTGTGATACTGGCACTTGCGGGGGCATTTTTCCTGGGTACAAAAGTAGGGGCAAGTAACGGAGCTCCGGGTTCTGTTAGCGACCCGCTTATTACAAAAAGCTACCTTGAAGAAAGACTTGCAGGCGGAAGTGAGGGAGCGTCTTTTTCTGCGGGGTATAAAAAGGTTTCCGTAAAGAAGGGAGCAACCCTTTCCTGTAACTACGGTGCTGTTATCGTACTTTATAAAGGCAGCGCAAAAGTTTCCGATTCCGGCAGCCTTATAAATGTTACCGCAGGTACGGTATTTAACAAGGGCGACACCATTGCAAAGTACGAGTCTTATCTTATACCCGAAAGCGGCTGTGGCGTTAAGGCCGAAAGTGATTCCATTATATTTTTACTTGGAGAGATAAAGAAATGACAGATCTTTTAAGGAAAAAGTCCAGAGTGGGAGACATAATCCTTGTTATGCTTGGCGCATTTATAATGGGCCTTTCAAACAACCTTGTTTACGAGCCTATGGGCATGGTAACGGGAGGCATCTCCGGTCTTTCTATCGTTATAAAAAGTGTATCCACCACTATGTTTGGCTACGGCGTACCTGTATGGATGGGCAACATAGTTCTTAACGTGCCTATCTTTATAGCTTCGTACCTTGCTCTCGGGAAAAAGTTTGTTGTAAAGACGGTCCTTGGGGCGGCCACTTTTTCTTTTGCGCTTTATATCGTACCTGTATACAATATGTGCGGCGGAGACTATCTTCTTGCGGCAGTTTTCGGACCGCTTTTTATGGGCGGCGGAGCAGGCCTTGTATTCCTTGCCTCCTCATCTACGGGCGGCACTGATATGCTTTCCATGGTTTTCCACAAATATTTTAAAGCATATACGGTACCTCAGATCCTTGCTGTTATTGACGGCATTATAGTACTTGCCGGTGCTGCGGTATTTGGAGTGCATAACGCACTTTATGCTGTGATCGCGGTTTTTCTTACATCAAAGATCAGCGACACCATTATGGAAGGATTTAAGTTTGCAAAGCTTGTCTTTATTATTTCTGATAAATACAAAGATATTGCCGAGAGTATCCTTACCGATATGGACAGAGGCGTTACCAAGATAAATATCAAAGGTATGTACACCAAAGAAGATAAGGATATGCTTTTTGTAGTCGTATCAAATAAAGAGATCGTGCAGATAAAAGAAACGGTAAGACGCTTTGACCCAAATGCTTTTGTTATCGTAAGTGATGTAAGAGAAGCAGTTGGGGAGGGCTTTGTTGAATATTAACAAAAACTGACTGCCATTTTTGGTGATAAATAACAGAAACCGATGCCCACTATACAAATCACACAAAAAAAGAGAGTATTATTTGGTCAAAAAGCGAATTGTTATGCGGGCGGAAAAGAGTTATATTTATCAAAGAGTTAATTCGAAACCAATTTTCTTAGGAGGAAAATAAAAAATGGCAAGTTTAAGTTTAAAGAACATTAACAAAACCTATCCTAACGGCTTCGTAGCTGTTAAGGATTTCAACCTTGATATTGAAGATAAGGAGTTCATCATCTTCGTAGGACCTTCAGGTTGTGGTAAGTCTACTACACTTCGTATGATCGCAGGTCTTGAAGAGATCACAGCCGGAGAGCTTTGGATCGGTGACAAGCTCGTTAACGATGTAGAGCCAAAGGACAGAGATATCGCAATGGTATTCCAGAACTACGCTCTTTATCCTCATATGTCAGTATATGACAATATGGCATTCGGTCTTAAGCTTCGTAAGACTCCAAAGGCTGAGATTGACAAACTCGTTCATGAGGCAGCTAAGATCCTTGACCTTGAGCACCTTCTTGATCGTAAGCCTGCAGCTCTTTCAGGTGGACAGAGACAGCGTGTTGCCATGGGACGTGCTATCGTACGTAATCCTAAGGTATTCCTTATGGATGAGCCTCTTTCAAACCTCGATGCTAAGCTTCGTGTACAGATGAGAATCGAGATCTCAAAGCTTCATCAGAGACTTGAAACAACCATTATCTACGTTACACATGACCAGACAGAGGCTATGACCCTTGGTACAAGAATCGTAGTTATGAAAGACGGAGTTATCCAGCAGGTTGACTCTCCTCAGAACCTTTACGACAAGCCGGCTAACCTCTTCGTTGCAGGTTTCATCGGATCACCTCAGATGAACATGATCGATGCTGTAGTTAAGAAGAGCGGCAATACAGCTACACTTTCATTCGCAGGTTATGACATTCCTCTTCCTGAAGCTAAGGGTGCTAAGATCCTTGAGCAAGGTTATGAAGGAAAGACTGTTGTACTTGGTATCCGTCCTGAGGATATCCACGATGAGGAAGCATTCCTTGAGGTTTCTTCTTCAAGCGTTATTACAGCAGACATCAAAGTATACGAGCTTCTCGGTGCTGAAGTTTACCTTTACTTCCCAGTTGGCGATGTAGAGTTTACAGCAAGAGTTAAACCTCGTACAACTGCAAGACCTGGCGATACAGTTAAGTTCGCACTTGACCTTGCAAAGATCCACGTATTTGACAAAGAGACAGAGCAGGTAATCTGCAACTAAAAGACGCTCCTTAGCAAGAACGAGCGAAAGCGAAGTTCGAGCTTAGAACGGCTTTCACAGGGACACTTAGCGAAAGCGAGCTGAAAGCGAAGCTTGAGATTAGTGTCATCGGGTCTCGTTGAAATTGATTTACCCAGCCCGTAGCCTTTTGGCTACGGGCTTTTTTCAGCTTTCGAGGCAAAAAAAGAAAACAGATGTTTTGATGACATCTTTACTTTTAAATAAAGAAATGATAAAATCATACTAAGTATGGATTAATATATATGTAATTGTAGAAATATTTTTTATAGGAGTGAAGATATGATATCAAATCAGGTTCTCCAAAACACAATAGAGGGCTTAAGATCTATAACAAGAGTAGATCTTTGCGTTATGGACACAGAGGCAAAGACTCTTGCTACCACCGTTGCCAATGCAGATGAATACACCGGCGCGGTCCTCGACTTTGTAGATTCCCCTGCAGACAGTCAGGTATTACAGGGCTTTCAGTTTTTTAAGGTTTTTGATGAGCATCAGCTTGAATATATCGTTCTTGCAAAGGGTGATTCGGACGATGTTTATATGGTCGGAAAGATCGCTTCTTTCGAGCTTCAGAACCTTATAATCGCATATAAAGAGCGTTACGACAAAGACAACTTTATCAAGAATCTTCTTCTTGATAACCTTCTTCTTGTAGATATATACAACAGAGCAAAGAAGCTTCATATCGATGCTGAGGCCAGAAGAGTCGTATTTCTTATCGAGACAAAGATAGAAAAAGACAGCAGCGCTCTTGAGACTATCAGAAGTCTTTTTGCAGGAAAGACAAGAGATTTTATTACTGCGGTTGACGAAAAAGATATTATCCTCGTTAAAGAGCTTAAGCCTACCGAAGGCTACGAAGATATGAACAAGATCGCAGTCACTATCCTTGATATGTTAAACACCGAGGCTATGAGCCAGGTACATATCGCTTACGGTACCATTGTAAGTGAGATCAAAGATGTATCAAGGTCTTATAAGGAAGCCAAGATGGCTCTTGATGTAGGAAAGATATTCTATGCAAACCGTAACGTAGTTGCTTACAGCAACCTCGGTATAGGAAGACTTATCTACCAGCTTCCTATCCCTCTTTGCAAGATGTTTATAAAAGAGATATTCGGCAGCATTTCTGTTGATGATTTTGACGAAGAGACAGTTGTTACCATCAACAAATTCTTCGAGAACAACCTTAATGTTTCCGAGACAGCAAGACAGCTTTATATTCACCGTAACACCCTTGTGTACAGACTCGACAAGATCCAGAAAGAAACAGGCCTTGATCTTCGAGTATTCGAAGATGCCATCACCTTTAAGATCGCTCTTATGGTAGTCAAGTACATGAAGTATATGGAGAATCTTGAGTATTAGTAAAAGCGAAAGGAAGTAGTGCCATGCGTAATGGGGAGATGGGACGGGGCTACGCCGGTAAAGACGAGGTTCCTGTTATCGCACTCGAGCATGTTTCCAAGAATTATCAGGAGGGCATGCCTGCCCTTAAAGATGTTAATATCAGGATATACAAAGGCGAATTTGTCTTCATAATAGGCAACAGCGGTTCGGGAAAGTCTACTCTTCTTAAGCTTCTTATGAAAGAGATAAACCCTACGGAAGGAAAGATCTTTGTAAACGGCAAGATCCTTTCAAGGCTTCGTCGCACACAGGTTGCAAAATACAGACGCGGTATCGGTATGGTCTTTCAGGATTTCAGACTTTTAAAAGACCGTAACGTATATGACAATGTGGCTTTTGCACAGCGCGTGATCGAGGCTCCGGAGAGCCGAATAAGGAGGCTTGTTCCTTCTATGCTCTCTCTTGTGGGGCTTTCTGAAAAGGCAAAAAACTATCCTTCAGAGCTGTCAGGTGGAGAGCAGCAAAGAGTTGCCCTTGCCAGAGCTCTTATAAATAACCCGGTTATTCTTCTTGCAGACGAGCCCACAGGTAACCTGGACCCTAAGAATTCCTGGGAGATCATGAATCTTCTTGCAGAAGTCAACAGGCGCGGCACCACCGTAGTGGTTGTTACACACAACCAGGAGATAGTTGACATGATGCAAAAAAGAGTCATTACCCTTCGTAAGGGTATGATAGTGGGCGATGAGCAGAAGGGTGGTTACAAGTATGAAAGTACGGGCATTTCTATATAGCCTTAAGGAAGGTATAAAGAATATCGGGAGAAACAGGATTTTTTCTCTCGCGTCAATAGGCACGATCACCGCGTGCCTGTTTTTATTTGGTATTTTTTACTTTATCCTGGCAAACTTTAAGAGCATGATCAAAACCGCTGAAACTTCTGTCGGTATAACGGTTTTCTTCGATGAGGACGCAACGGATGTTGAAAAACACGAGATAGGAAGAAACATCGAGGCAAGGCCTGAAGTTGACAGAACAGTTTACATTTCGGCGGAAGAGGCCTGGGAAAACTACAAAGAGACAGTATTAAAAAAAGAGCTTGCAGAAACCTTCGGAGAT
>JAEEOQ010000016.1 GCA_016284355.1 Lachnospiraceae bacterium | reverse complement strand
CATAAAGAACGCGCTACACACCGGAAGTTTAGAAAAAAACGCCACAGTTTCCGATATTGGTGTTATAATTATAGAACAATAATCTAAAAAAGAGGTGAAAACATGCCGGCTTCATATCTTCATCAATCAATAGCTACAGATACTTTAAAGGATTTAAATACATTTGAGGGTTTCTCAACCGCAGCGTTCCTTGCGGGAAGCGAAGGACCTGATCCTTTCTTCTTTTCCCTCATTCCAAAGAAGGATGCAGTAAGACCGCCTGAGGTGGGACATCTTTTGCATAAGACAAAGACCGGAGATTTTCTTAAGGCGCTTATCCTTGCCTCGGTAAACGATCCGGTGCTTAAGTCATACACACTTGGGTATCTTTCTCATTACGGAACAGATACCATATTTCATCCATATATTTACACAAAGTCCTTTATGGAAGATGGCACCTACAGCGGCGATAAGCACTGTACCTTCGAGCATGTGCTTGATGGCTACACCTACAGGAAACGTGGTCATGAAAGCGGAACACCTACCCACATGCTGGGCTACATAAAGATGACATCCTCAGAAAAAGAGCGTGTGGCAGGGCTTTTATCATCTGCCCTTGCACAGGTTCACCCCGATCACGCCCTTACAAGACGCGAAGTGGTTAAAAGTTTTGATGATGCCATAAAGCTTTGCAGATTGCTTAAAAAAGAAAGCGGCAAGAAGTTTTCAATCCTCATTTCAATAGCTGAAAAGACGCCTATAAAAGGGCCTATGCTTTCACACATCGTGCCTGATGACACCATGGAAAACATTGCAGGCAAAGATGGCTACTCTCATATGGGCTTTTACTGGGACGACATTTTAAATGCGGACCACACTACCTGGAGGTCGTACTGGGAGCCTGACACCCCTAGAAATGAGGGCTACGAAGAGCTCTATACCCTGGCAGTTTCAAGAGGGGCGGCCTTTGTTTCGGCAGCCTTAGGGTATTTTAACGGAGCGCTGTCACTTGAAGCGCTGCTTGGCACCATCGGTGACATGAGCTTTGACTCCGGCCTTCCTTGGCAGGACACAAAACCTATCGGTTCTTCCGAAAATGAGGAAAGCAAAGAAAATTAAAGACATTAACGCAGTTGACACTTCCCCTTAATTGGTTTATATTTTTTCGTGAGTATAAAATGATTAAGGGGAATTCTTTATGTCTGAAAAAACTACGGGTTCGGCCTTCCTTAAAGGCCTTAGAGACGGTCTGCCCATTGGCCTTGGCTACTTTGCCGTCTCATTTTCGCTTGGAATTATTGCCAAAAAGGGCGGTATTTCAGCGCTTCTTGGCTTTATCACCAGCTTTTTTACAAGAGCCTCAGCAGGTGAATACGGCGGATATTCAGTTATCGCAGCAAGCGGCTCTTATATGGAGATCTTTGTTATCTCGCTTATTACAAATGCCAGATATCTTCTTATGGGCTGCGCCATGAGCCAGAAATTCAGCCCTAAGACATCTCTTGCAAAAAGACTTCTTGTGGGAGTAGGCATTACAGATGAGATATTCGGTATTTCCATCGCATGGCCGGGTTACCTTAAGCCTGTGTATACCTACGGCGCCATGCTTATATCTACGCCTATGTGGGCAGCAGGCACAGCTCTTGGAATAGTGGCAGGCTCGGTGCTTCCTGTTAAAGTGGTTTCTGCTCTTAGCGTAGCACTTTACGGCATGTTCCTTGCCATAATCGTACCGCCTTCTAAGAAAGATAAGGCAGTTGCAGTCTCAGTTGTGGCAAGCTTTATCTTAAGCTTTATCTGCAGCTATGCGCCGGTAGTAAAGGAAATCTCTTCCGGCACCAGGACCATAATCCTTACCGTCCTCATTGCAGGGGTTGCAGCAATCTTAAAGCCTGTAGAAGTAAAGAACGAGGAGGATGACGAAAATGAATAGTACCTCCCGCGTAATAATATATATCCTTATAATGATACTTACCACCAATGCCATAAGAGTGCTTCCACTTACTCTTATCAGAAAACCTATAAAGAACCGCTTTATCCAGAGTTTTCTCTATTATGTGCCGTATGTGACACTTGCAGTTATGACCTTCCCTGCTATAATCGAGGCAACGGGAAGCAGGCTCGCAGGAAGCCTTGCCCTTGTAGCAGGCATCATCGCAGCATACTTTGGCCTTGGCCTTTTCCCTGTGTCAGTGATCTGCTGCGTGGTGGTGGCGATCGTGCAGATTTTTGTATAAAGGCAACTGAAAACAAGGAGGAAAGAGATCGCCTGTATAAGGAGTTTGATCTTTAGGAGCAAATAATGATCAGGAAGTTGAAGCGAATATGCTGCCTGGTATTAATGGTTGTAATAGTGTTTGGTTGTTCGTCTTCGTCGATTGTTTTTGCGGACGATCTGCCGGCAGATGAACCGGCTTTAGAAACCGGAGAAATGCTTGGCAATCTGAACCTTACTATGCTTGACCACCTTTACGAGGCAAGCGTTGTAAGGACCGGGCAGAAATACCTTGGGAAAAAAGAGATAAACGAAAATGTCTTTGAAGACGGCAAGAAACTGTTCTCTTCTATTAACACCACGGAATACCGCGATGCTATGAATGCAAAGTGGGAAGATGTAACGGAGTACGGAAAAGAATACGATGACACCCTTACGTGGAACCTTAAAAGCGGCGGATACAAAAAATGCGTAGCCTTTATGAAAAATCTTTCCCGCATCGATGGCGTATACCTATACAAGATCGGAAGGACGGAAGAAGGCCGTGATATGCTGGCGCTTGATATCGATCTTCCTTCTAAAAGAGAAAAGAAACTCCTTATGATGACGGGTACCGTGCACGCAAGAGAGCAGGCGGGCTACGGCTTTGCCCTTAAGATGATCTCAGATATGTTAAATTCCAAAGAAGGCAGACAAAAGCTCGAGACCATGCGTATTGCCTGCGTTCCCCTTGTAAATGCGGATGTGTGCGAAGGCCTTAGAAAAGAGCCTGATGAGTGGATGGAAGGAAAGTATTTTTACAAGGCTAACGCTATCGGCATTGACCTTAACAGTAACTGTCCGACTCTTACTTCAGGTATTCTTAAAAAGGGCGTAAAAAAGAGCAAGTATCTTGAATATGAGCCTTGCGGCTCGGGGTATTGCGGAACTCTCGGCGAGGCCTCAGAGACAAAAGCGATGATGAAGTGGATCTACTATTATGTGGCCTGCGAGCAGGCAGATCTTTATATCGATCTTCATCAGCAGGGGCGCATCATATACGATGGTCAGGAGACCGGTGGCAGCGACTATATGGAAAGATGCGACAGGTATATAAGTGCGGTAAGTAAGCTGCTGCATTACGGCGTTATACGAGATGACTACGACGATGAAAGAAGGATCGGTACAGGCAAAGGCCTTATTGAATGGGCTGTAAACTGTGCATATTGTTATTATGACAGTTCTATCGGAAATATGGTCTGGATGGACGATGAAGGCTACACCTTTACGGGGCTTGATTACTGGAACTATGACGAGGCGCTTGATAACGGGTTTGATCCCCTTGTGACAAATGACCATTTTGCAGATATGACTATAGAGATCGGCTACGGGCAGCCATACCTTGGCGGCAGCAAGACAGCCTACAAGAACAATGCGAAAGAGTACAGCAGCAGGCATTTTGACAGACTTTTATATGTAATAGCAGATGAACTTAACAAAAATATTGTTATTTATGAATAAACCGGAAAGGGACAGGCAAATGAGCCTGTCCCTTTCCAGTTATTTTGCTTTGAAAAATGAAAAGAGGTTATGAATCAAATCGCTGCGAATCCTTTTTCAAGGTCTGCGATTATGTCATCGATGTGCTCTGTACCAATTGAGAGTCTGATGGTACTCTGGCTTATGCCCTGGTCTGCAAGCTCGGCATCAGACAGCTGTGAGTGAGTTGTTGATGCAGGGTGTATAACAAGGCTTTTTACGTCGGCAACGTTTGCAAGGAGAGAGAAGATCTCGAGGTTGTCGATAAATCTCCATGCCTCATCCTTGCCGCCTTTGATCTCAAATGTAAAGATCGAAGCGCCGCCGTTTGGGAAATACTTCTCATAAAGAGCATGGTCCGGATGCTCAGGAAGTGAAGGATGGTTAACTTTAGCTACCTTAGGATGGTTCTTCAGGAAATCTACCACTTTCTTTGTGTTTTCCGCATGTCTGTCAAGGCGAAGAGACAGAGTCTCAACGCCCTGTAGGAGGAGAAAAGCATTGAATGGAGAAATGCATGCGCCCGTATCACGGAGCAAAATGGCTCTGATAAATGTTACAAATGCAGCAGGTCCTACTGCGTCATAGAAGGAAACTCCGTGATAGCTTGGGTTTGAATCGGCGATATTTGGATATTTACCGCTCGCTTTCCAGTTGAATTTACCTGATTCTACAATAATTCCGCCGAGGGTTGTACCGTGCCCTCCGAGGAACTTTGTGGCTGAATGTACTACAACATCTGCACCGTGCTCGATTGGTCTGATAAGATACGGTGTACCGAAGGTGTTGTCAATAACAAGTGGAAGTCCGTGCTTATGTGCTATCTCTGCTATTGCATCTATATCAGGGATATCACTGTTAGGGTTTCCGAGAGTCTCAAGATAGATGGCTCTGGTGTTTTCCTGTATAGCGCCCTCAACCTCAGCAAGATCATGTGCGTTTACAAAAGTTGTAGAA
>JAEEOQ010000015.1 GCA_016284355.1 Lachnospiraceae bacterium | reverse complement strand
GGACATGACGAAAGAGAGCAGACATTAAACCAGCTCCTTGTTGAGATGGACGGCTTTGGTATAAATGAAGGCATCATCGTTATGGCGGCTACCAACAGAATAGATATCCTTGACCCTGCCATCTTAAGACCGGGCCGTTTTGACAGAAAGATATCTGTAGGAAGACCTGATGTACGAGGCAGAAAAGAGATTCTTGAGGTACACACCAAGAACAAACCTCTTGCAGAGGATGTTAACCTTGAAACTGTGGCTCAGACTACCGCAGGCTTTACAGGCGCAGATCTTGAGAACCTTATGAATGAATCTGCCATCAGAGCAGCTAAAGAAAACAGGCAGTTTATCAAAGATGAGGACGTTAAGAAGTCTCTTATCAAAGTCGGTATCGGCGCAGAGAAGAAGAGCCGTGTTATTTCCGATGAAGAAAAGAAGATCACCGCTTATCATGAGGCAGGACATGCTATCCTTTACCATGTGCTTCCTGATGTGGGTCCTGTTTATACGGTTTCTGTTATTCCTACGGGTGATTCGGCAGCAGGCTACACTATGCCTCTTCCTGAAAAGGATGAGATGTTTAATACAAAGGGCCGCATGATGCAGGATATAATCGTTGCCCTTGGCGGACGTGTTGCGGAAGAGATCATTTTTGATGACATCACAACAGGTGCATCCGGAGATATCAAATCTGCCACAAAGACTGCAAGAGCTATGGTCACAAAGTTTGGATTTACCGACAAGATCGGTCTTATCAACTATGATAACGACGATGATGAGGTATTTATCGGACGTGATCTTGGTCATACTAGAAACTACAGCAATGAAGTAGCAAACAAGATCGATGAAGAGGTTAAGGCCATTATCGATTCCTGCTACGCAGAGGCCAAGAGGATCATTAACGAGAATATCGATATTCTTCATAAGTGTGCCGCTCTCCTTATAGAAAAGGAGCGTATCGGCAGAGATGAGTTCGAGGCTCTTTTTAACGAACAATAATATATTTGATTCATGGCGTCAGGCTTTTTACATAAGCCTGGCGCTTTTTTCACGTTTTAATGGCGGATTTTAAACATAATTGCAAATAAATGATACATAATCGCAAAAAATAATCATTGAAGACACAATACAGAAATGAGAGAATATTAACAAATGTTATAAAAAGTATAGGAAGTGCAGTATGGAAAAGAAATGGATAATTGGGCTGTTGTGTTTTTCTTTGAGTGTAAGCCTTGGGGGCTGCGGTCTTTTGCCAAAGGAAGAAGAACTTAGAAGAACACCGGTGGTAAGAGACTTTGCGGGAGCATCTTACAACTATGCCAAAGTGGGAAGAGGAGACGTGATCCGCACAAAGACCGTAAGGTGTTTATTTGCCTCTGCAAAGGAAGAACAGCTTTCTTTTGCGGTGGGAAGTGAAAAAGTGGCAAGTGTTTTTGTAAGCCTCGGTGATACGGTAAAAGAGGGGGACGTACTTGCAGAAACAGACACAGAGGGCCTTAGGGCAGAACTTAAAGAAGTAGGGTACGACATAAAAAGAGAAGAACTTAAGATAAAACATCTTAAGGAGCTGATAAGCGCAGATCCTGACGGTGCTGCGGGCTATAAAGTATCTCTTGATGAACTTTCAAATACCCACGAGTTTACTCTCCTTAAAAAAGAGGCCTTACAGGAAAAGATATCAGAAAGACAGATAACAGCAAAGACTGCCGGAACAGTTTCTTACGTAAAGAGCGAGCTTAAAGGAAGTATTACAAAGGTTGGAGAAGCTGTAATAAAGGTAGTCAGCGGAGATGAGTGTTATTTTACAGCAGAAAAGCCGGACCCTGATGTTAAAGATGGCGATGCCGTAGAGGTAATGGTTGGAAGCGTGGCCTACGAGACCATAGCAAAGTATGACGGAGACACTCTTTATTTTGTGGCGGAAAATGCAGCCGAACAGCCTGATGTCGGAAGCAGAGGAAACGCCAATATAGTGCTTGGAAAGGCTGAAGATGTACTTTATCTTCCAAATACCGTTATTCGCAGCATTGGCGGAAAAAAAGCCGTATATTACGAAAATGAGGACGGGCTTAAAGATCTTAAATATATCGATACGGGCCTTGAGGGCGATATTTACACAGAGATAACAGGCGGACTCTCCTTTGGGGATGAGGTATTATCAAACTAAGAACAAAGAGGAAGAAAAGATGAAAAAAACAAGATATATACCGATACTCCTGACACTTACGTTTTTGCTTTCGGCCTGCGGTAAGGAAGCGGCAGAGGTACCTGAACTTAAGGTGCCGGTTTCGGTTGAATTTGACACAGCATTTGTAAACAGAGGAGACATTTGCAATTACAGATATTACGATGCAAAGATAATCCCTGTTACCACGGAGATCAAATCCGAAGAAGGCGGGCTTTTAAAAGAGGTGCTTATTAATGTGGGCGATCACGTAAATGCAGGCGATATTATAGCAAGATATAACGACGAAGAGGCAAAAGCAAGGCTTGAAAGTCTTGATGCCGAGATCGAATATAACAGGAAGAAAAGCATTTGCGAAAATGAGATAGCCGCTGAGCGTGCAAGTACAAGCGGAAGTGAGCTTGATAAGCTTCTTTTAAAGCAGCAAAAGGAAACTCAGGCTCTGGAGATGCAGATACTAAACGAAAAAAGAGCTGAAGTCTTAAATGAGATCGGTGAATGCGACATAGTAGCTCCTGAAAGCGGAAATGTGGTATATGTTGCAAATGCCGGATACATTAACAAAGACGGCTTTATTGCCATAACGGCAGACGAGGAAAAAGTCCTTGCAAGAAGCGAATTTATAAACGATCAGATCATCTCGCGGTCTGATAGCATAACTGTCTTTCATAACGGGGAAGAGACAAAGGTAACTCCAAGACCTTATGAAAGAAGCGATTATGTGGCGGCTACGCTTCGCGGCGGTACGTTTTATACGTACTACGATATAGAAAAGAAAACTGACAGCATGAAGGCGGGGGATTATGCCCAGCTTATCATAAGATACAACTCCAAAAAAGATGTACTGACTGTGCCAAACACCACTCTTTCAATGGATTCGGAAGGGTATTATGTGTATAAGCAGGAAAAAGGTACAAGAGTAAAGTGCCGGGTAGCGATCGGCGTAAAGAACGAGCTTGAAGCAGAGGTGCTTGACGGCCTTTCGGAAGGAGATGAGATCTATGTTAAGAACTAAAAGGGTGGCGGCTGCTATTATCCTTGCGGTATTAACACTTTCTTCCTGCGGAAAGGAAGCGGAAAAAGGTGAGGCTCTCATTTACGAGAATACTGCCACAAATACCGCTACGGAAGGGTACAAAACGATAAAACCTGAAAAAGGGACATATATTAAGACAGCTAATTTTGAAGGAAGCATGTATTTTCCAAACAAAGAGGAAATAGTTTACACAGGAAGCGAAGCGGTATTAAAAAAGATCTGCGTAAGCTTTGGAGATGAGGTAAAAGCAGGAGACCTTATAGCTGAAATAGAAGTTATTTACGATGAGCTTGATCTTAAAAAGCTGGAGCTTGATATTAAAAACGCTGAAAATTCCTTTGAGGCGGGACTTAAGGCTTTTGATGACAGCAAAGAAGGTAAGGCGCGCAAAGAGCTTTATATCCTTGAAAACAGCAAATATCTTGATATGCTTAAAAAATCACTGGCAGATTTTAATGAGAGGATCTCGGTAAAAGGGATTTATGCCGCAAATGACGGAATAGTGTCAAATGTTGACTCTATCAGTATTGGCGACAAGCTTACTTACGGAACGCATATTGCAACTACGTATGATCCGAATGAGATCTGGATGGAGCTTAGCGATTATGCCTGTGACCTTCGCTACGGAATGGAGATAACCCTGGAGACAGGCGTGGCTAAGAACAGGCAGCAGTTTACGGGAACCGTGATTTATTGCGACGACATTTTACCGGATTCCCTTAAGAAGGGCGTAGCTTACGCAAAGCTTAACGATCCGCCTTCGGCAGGTGCATTTATGAACACCTCTATCAGGGCAAATGTCATTGATATAAGCGGTGTGATCCTGGTGCCAAGAAACGCTGTGGAGCCTGCAGATACAGAGAATTACGTAAGGACCATAGAAAACGGTAAACCGCACAAACGTCAGGTCATAAAGGGCGGGCAAAATACGGATGTTGCCTGGATCGTAAGGGGCCTTGACGAAAATATAGACGTAATAAACGGAAGGTAGAGGGGAAATGCTTAAATTTGTATTGCAAAAACTGATTCATAAAAAATGGATGGTATTCAGTCTTGTGATCGGTAACATCCTTCTTATTGCCATAGCTGTAAGTACGCCTATGTACAGGGACGCATCCCTTAAAAGAATGTTAAACGATGACATGGATACCTATCTTAACGAAAAAGATATATATCCTACAAGAGTCATAATAAACGGAACAAGAGCCGGAAGCAACCCAAAGTCGGACGAAAGGTTTGATGAGAGCAGAGCGGACGCAGATCGCCTGGGAGATGTTTTCGGGCTTCCCGTACTTAACAGGGTGGATCACTACTATGTGGACTACATTAATACCACATCAGCCCTTGATAAAGATGTAAACAATGAGCTCTCAAATGTTTCCGTGGGTACAATGTCGGGTCTTAAAGATCATATCAGTATCGTTTCCGGGCAGATGTACAAGAGCGAGCCTGATAACGGCGTTATTGAGGCTATCGTAAGCGAGAGCGCCTTTGTAAAGATGAACCTCATTGTGGGTGAGGAGATAGTGGCAGAAAAAGTAAAAGACCCGGAAGGAAATCCTTTAAGACTCAGAATAAGCGGTGTTTTTAAGGGCGAGGAAAAAGGAGACGGATACTGGGTGTATTCGCCAAATTCTTATGTAAAGTCGCTCTTTATAGACGAGGACATATTTAACAAACGCTTTGCGGATAAGAGCTACTATGGCAGAGACCTTAATGCCAACTGGTTTGTTCTTCTTGATTACACATATATGGAGCCTGAGAAGGTATCGGAGTATTTAAAGATAAGCGCGGGCTTTAAAGAAACCTACGACAAGCTGGTTTCTTACGGTTACAGAGAAGTTTTTTCAAAGATCCTTACAGATTACCAGGCAAAGGAAAAGAAGATCGAGGTAACGCTTATCGTGCTTCAGATCCCTGTTCTTGTGCTGCTTTGCTCATTTATCTTTATGATATCCGGGCAGATGCTTGAACTTGAACAAAATGAGATATCAATACTTAAGAGCAGGGGCTCAGGAAAAGGCCAGATAATAACCGTATATCTTTTACAGTCACTTGTCATAGCCGCTGCCGGCCTTGCTATAGGCCTTCCTTTTGGAGTATTTATATGTAAGGCGGTGGGCTCTGCAAATGCTTTCCTTGAGTTTGTGTCAAGACGTGCACTTAATGTAAGGATAAACGCAGGTGTTCTTGCTTACGGCGGCGGCGCTGCTCTAGCGGCAATACTTGCCATGACTATACCTGTTATCAAGTACTCAAATGTGGGTATAGTTGATTACAAGAGAAAGAAAAACAAGAAAAAAGACAAAGCTTTTTGGCAGAAAATGTATCTTGATGTGATTATACTTGCGGTTTCACTTTACGGACTTTATTCATTTTCTAGGCAAAAAGACGTTATGCTTAAAGAAGTTCTGACAGGAGAGAGCGTAGATCCGCTTCTTTTTATCAGCTCTTCGCTTTTTATAATAGGCGCGGCGCTTGTATCTCTTCGTATACTTCCGCTTATAACGGCGCTTATCTACCGGATCGGTAAAAAGCACTGGGCTCCGAATACCTACGCGTCCTTCCTTCAGATACTGCGTACGGGAAGCAAACAGCGCTTTATCATGGTGTTTATCATGCTTACCGTGGCGCTTGGTATCTTTAATGCTTCCACTGCAAGGACAATCCTTTCAAATGCGGAAAGAAACCTTAAGTACATAACAGGTGCCGACATTGTTCTTAAAGAGCAGTGGCCAAGCAACGAGTCAAGCATGGAAAACAATCCGGGAGCGACTCTTACATATACGGAGCCCGATTACAGCAAATTTGAAGAGATACCGAATGCGGCCTGCGTTACAAAGGTTTACAGAAACGATAACGCCCAGGTAAGCTCGGGAACAGAGCGTATAAAGGAAGTTGAACTTCTTGGTATCATATCGGACGAATTTGGAAAGACAGCTAATTTTGAAGAAGACCTGTTTCCGGTACACCCGTTTAATTATCTTAATGCATTTGCGGGAAATACAAATGCGGTAATAGTTTCGTCAAACTTTGAAAACCTCGGTTATCACCTTGGAGATCCGATCTATTACCAGGCGGGAAGCGGCGGAACGTTAATGGGAGTTATTTACGGCTTTGTGGATTATTTCCCGACCTACGAAAAATCTGTAAAGACCATTACGCCCGACGGGGATCTTAAAGATACCTCAAGGTATCTTATAGTTGCACACCTTGCAAAGATACAGGAAGAGACCGGAGTTCTTCCGTACGAGGTGTGGATAAAACTTAACGGCAGCAGCAAAGAAGTGTATAACTTTGTTACGGAAAGAGACTTAAAGCTTTCTAAATACACCGACCTTAGCGCTGAGATAGTGGCACTTAAAAACGACACTGTATTTCAGGGTACAAGCGGTATTCTTACCATAAGCTTTATCGTGGTTCTCGTTCTTTGCGTTGCAGGTTTCCTTATTTACTGGATCCTTTCCATAAGGTCAAGAGAACTTCTTTTTGGTATTTTCAGGGCCATGGGTATGACCATGAAAGAGATAGTTCTTATGCTTGTAAATGAGCAGATCTTTATATCGGGCCTTTCTATCTGTATGGGCAGCGTTATTGGATTTGTGGGATCAAAGCTATACATACCTCTTATCCAGCTTGCTTACTCTGCAAAGGCACAGATGGTGCCTCTTGATATACTTACGGAAAGCAGAGATATGATAAGGCTCTTTGCAGTTGTTATCGGAGTATTGTTTATCTGTATGGGCATACTTGGAGTATTGATAAAGAAGATCAACATATCTAAGGCTCTTAAGCTTGGGGAGGATTAAAGATGATCAAAGTTGAAAATGTGAACAAGATCTTCCCGATAGCGGGAGGAGAAAGCTTTCATGCATTAAAGGATATAAATATTGAGATTCCCGGCGGATGTCTTTCAATCCTTAAAGGGCGCTCAGGTTCAGGTAAGACCACGCTTATGAACATACTTGGAGCCCTTGACAGGCCTACATCAGGCAGCGTGTTTTTTGATGACAAAAACATAACCGGACTTAGTGATGCGGAAAGGGACTTGCTTAGGCGCAAAGAGATCGGATTTGTATTTCAGTCCGTTGCCCTTATACCTATGATGACAGCTTACGAAAACGTTGAGTTTTCATTAAGGCTTGCAGGCTTTGAAGGCGACAGAAAGGCAAGAGCCGAAGAGGCACTGAGGCTTGTGGGGCTTGCGGGAAGAGCAGGGCACCTGCCGCAGGAAATGTCAGGCGGTGAGCAGCAGCGAGTTGCAATAGCAAGAGCCATAGCCCACAGGCCAAAAGTCCTTTTTGCAGATGAGCCAACAGCAGAACTTGATACAAATACGGGGCTTCATGTGGTAAAGATCTTTAAGGATCTTGTGGCATCTGAAGGGATAACCGTGGTTATGACTACGCACGATACAGGCCTTATGGAAATAGGCGATGCGGTATTTGAGCTTGAGGACGGTGAGATCATAAATGGCTAATATGATAGAGTGCGAGAATCTCGTAAAGATATACAAAACAAAAGATATAGAGGTGCTGGCGCTGCAGGGCCTTGAACTTACCGTTGAGGAAGGCGAGCTTATGGCAATAATCGGTAATTCCGGAAGCGGTAAGTCCACATTCTTAAATATGATAGGCGGACTTGACAGACCGTCTGCCGGGCGCCTTATAGTAGACGGAAAAGATCTTTTCAAGCTTTCCGAAAAGGAACTGGTGGAATATAAAAAGAGCACCGTCGGCTTTGTATGGCAAAATAACGGAAGAAACCTTCTTCCTTACCTTTCTGCAATTGAAAATGTAGAAATGCCAATGCTTTTTGCAGACCCTAAAGATAAGAGAAAGAGGGCGGAAGAGCTTCTTGATCTTGTGGGTATGAGCCACAGGAAAAACAGCAAGCTTAATCAGCTCTCAGGCGGCGAGCAGCAGCGTATAGCCATAGCCATAGCTCTAGCCAACAGGCCAAAGCTCCTTCTTGCAGACGAGCCAACAGGCTCTGTGGACCTTAAGACAAGCGAGTATATCCTTGATGTGTTCAGAAAGCTGAACAAAGAACTGGGGCTTACCATAGTCATAGTTACACACGATAAGCACCTTGCCTCTAAGGTAAACAGAGTGGTAGCCATAAGAGACGGAAAAACAAGCAGCGAGCGTATAATGAAAAGTGACTATAAAAAGCAGCTTGAGGGTATGGCAGGCTTTGAAGAAGAAGGCCTTCAGGAAGAGTATGCCGTACTTGATAAGGCGGGCAGAGTTCAGATCCCAAGAGAACTGCTTGACGAGGCCGGCATCGACGGAAATAAGGTCAAAATAGAGCTAAATGACGGCAAAATAGTACTTTTGCCTATGGAAAAATGAACAGTTTGTTAACGAGTATGGCAAATTGCACAAAAGAAAATTTAATTTAGGGCAAAGTTTGTGCACACTTATGTTGCGACTGCTGATATAATAACACTCGTAAACCCCAATACATTATATAGTTTTTGCTACACCCCATAAGTAACAAAAATACCTTCTCCAAAATAGGACGCTTCCCCAAAGCGTCCTATTTTACTATGCAGATTTGGGTGAATTCTTGAAATGGACACAATTCTGTGCTATAATGCGAAATGCAGTTTTACATAAGAAAGAAGAGGATTTTTGAATGAAAAGATCAATAGTATTTTTGCTTTTAATATGCCTTGTTTTAGGACTTAGTGCATGTGGAAAGACTAAAGAGGCAGATGCAGATACAAATAACAGCAGCGCTGCCGAAGGTACCGGTACAGGAGATGAGAGTAGTGAGCAGCAGGATATGAGCGACGTTAAGCCTGTTACTCCTGAGATCGCTCTTGCAGAAGATGGCTCAAATGCACTTGAGTATTACGCACAGTTTATCGAAGTAAACGATTACAAGGGTATTGCTTATACTCCTGTTACTGTAGAAGTTACAGATTCAGACGTTAAGAACTATGTAAACAATTTCCTTCAGGAAAAAGCCACAAAGAACCAGATTACCGACAGAGCTGTAAAAGACGGTGACGATGTCTGCATGTACTACGAAGGACATCTTGCTTCTGACGATACACAGTTTGACGGCGGCACAGGAACCATCGACTCTCTCGTTATTGGTTCAGGCTCATTTATCCCGGGCTTTGAAGAGCAGGTAGTGGGCCAGATGCCGGGTACAGATTTTGATGTTAAGGTTACATTCCCTGAGGCCTACAGACCTGAAGGCTCAGCAGGAAGCGAGCTTAACGGTGCAGAGGCTATTTTCCATTGTAACGTTAAGTATATTTCAGAAACAGTTCTTCCTGATTATACAGATACTTATATAGCAGAGAATACAGAGTATGAAAACATCGCTGCTTTTGAGACAAATGCTAAAGCGGAGCTTCGCGAGCAGAAGCTTTCAGACGCTGAGAGTGAAAAGCAGAACGAGATATTTACTACACTTGTTAACAATTGCAAGTTAAAAGCAGTGCCACAGGATACATACGATACTTATTACAATTCACAGTATGACCTTTACGCAAAAGCTGCAAAAGACAACGGAATGGAGTTTGAGGAGTTCATCAATTCTTACCTTGGAACAACTCTTGACAGCTTTACTGCTTACCTTAACTCCTACGCTATCGGTACTTCAGGTCAGGTAGTTCTTTTTAGAACGATTGCTGCAAAAGAAGGCTTTACCGTAAGTGATGAAGAGTATAATGAGGGTCTTGATACAGCTTACGCTCAGATGGGTACTACCTACGAGAGCAGGGAAGCCCTTGAAGAAGTTTACGGACAGATCATAAAAGACAACATTTTACTCAGAAAAACAATGCAGTTTGTACTTGATAACGCTGTTGAAAAATAAGGAGAACGACCATGGAACTGCTTAAGGAAAGAATCAGAAAAGACGGAAAGGTCCGCGGAACCGATGTACTTAAGGTTGATTCATTTTTAAATCACCAGATGGACATTGAACTTTTTGAAGAGATAGGTAAGGAATTTGCAAGAAGATTTGAAGACGAAAAGATTACCAAGATCCTTACTATAGAGGCTTCAGGTATTGGTATTGCCTGCATAGCCGCAAGATATTTTCATGTTCCTGTTGTATTTGCCAAAAAGAATCAGACAAAGAATATCGCCGGAGATGTTTACACCAGCAAAGTAGAATCCTTTACCCACGGAAGAGTTTACGACATTATAGTTTCAAAGGATTACCTCGGTCCTGATGACAAAGTTCTTATCATAGACGATTTCCTTGCAAACGGTGCGGCACTTATGGGACTTTCGCAGCTTGTAAAAGATGCGGGAGCCACACTTGTAGGATGTGGCATAGTTATAGAAAAAGGCTTCCAGCCGGGCGGAAAGATGCTCCGCGATAAGGGAGTCAGAGTAGAGTCACTTGCCATAGTTGATGCTATGAGCGAGGAAAATGGCGTAACTTTCAGAGATTAATACTTGACATATGATACCGGGTGCAAAGTAAACCCGGTATTATCTGTATAATGGCATAGTTGTAATATTTTTAGGAGGACATTCATGAAAAAGAAAGCAGGAGTGCTTGCAGTTATATTTCTCGTACTTGTTGCCGCAGCCGCAGGGGTCATTGCCATAGGCAAAAACACCGGCAGACAAAGCGATGAAAAGAAAATAGTAGCCAGTTTTTACCCGGTTTATGTTATAGCTGAAAACCTTTGCGATGGTATAGACGGCGTAAGCGTCAGCAATATGACTCCAAATCAGACCGGATGTCTTCACGACTATCAGATGACCACTGAAGATATGAAAAAACTTGAGGATGCTGATATTTTTGTGCTTAACGGCGGCGGGATGGAAACCTTTGTAGAGAAGGTGGTTTCAGAGATGCCGGGGCTTACTCTTCTTTATACGGATGAGGGCGTTGATATGCTTGAAAGCGATGAGGAAGAGGGCGAGTATAACGCGCACGCATGGCTTGAGCCTTCAAGGTACAAAAAGCAGGCAGAAAATATGGCAAAAGGTCTTGCAGATGCAGACCCTGCAAATAAAGAAAAGTATTTTGAAAATCTTGATAAATATACCGCAAAAATAGACGAGGTCGCTAAAGAGTACGAGAGCTTTTTTGCCGGTAAAGAAAACAGGAGAAACACCATTATCTTCCACGAAGCATTTGAGTATCTTTCTCTTTTTGCTCCGGTTGACGTTCTGGCTGCAGTAGAAGTAGAAGGCGACAACAGCGCTCTTTCTGCAGGTGAACTTGCGGAAGTGGTAGATACGGTAAATTCGCAAAACATTGATTTTATCATAGTTGAAGAGCAGTACAGACTCTCTATAGCAGACAGGATCGCAGAAGAGACAGGAGCCGACGTCCTTGTGCTTGACTCCCTTGTAACGGGTGATGGAAGCAAAGATGCCTGGATAAACGGCATGAAGGATAACCTTGATAAATTAAAAAAGTATTTTTAATCTGAAGAGTATGATATAATCAAACCAAAGCAGGTTTTTTATTAATATATGGGCGGTAAAAGATGGCGCATAAACATGAGATAAAGCACGGTTGCGGCTTTCATTGCATAAAAATGAATAATCTTGGCGTGACTATCGGCGGAGATGTTATATTGCAGGATATAAATCTTCACGTTCACTGCGGATCGCTTACCGCAGTAATAGGACGCAACGGGGCCGGAAAATCCACCCTTCTTAAGTGTATACTTGGCGAGATCCCTCATGAGGGCGAGATCAAGTTTACGGATCTTAAAGACGGAAAGACCAAAAAGCTTAAGATAGGATATGTTCCGCAGTCGCTCCACATCGAAAAGAACAGCCCTATAAGCGTATATGACCTTATAGCCGGGTATGTTACAAAGTTCCCTGTTTTCCTTGGCAAAAGGAAAAAGGTATACGATATGGTCAAAGAGCATCTTGATGTATTTCAGGCGAGTGACCTCATTGATAAGTGCGTATGTGACCTTTCGGGAGGAGAACTTCAAAGAGTGCTTCTTTCGCTTGCCACTATGCCGGTACCAAATCTTCTGGTACTTGATGAGCCGGCTGCAGGTATTGATGCAAACGGGATCAAGTCTTTCTACGATACCTTAAAACTTATAAAAGATAAATATGACCTTGCGGTTATCCTTGTTTCCCACGATCTTGAGTACGTAAAGGAATATGCAGATACCGTGGTCCTTATAGATAAAACCGTGCTCTGTCAGGGTACACCTGAGGAGGTATACGAAAGTCCGGAGTTTAACGGTGTGTTTGGAGTAAATGTATGATAAGCGAGATGCTAAAATATGAGTTTATGAAAAATGCTTTTCTTGCGGTGCTTGTTATCACACCGCTTTTTGGCTTGCTTGGAACCGTTGTGGTGAGCAAAAAGATGGCGTTTTTCTCAGATGCCCTGGGGCATTCAGCTCTTACCGGCATGGGTATAGGCGTTCTTCTTGGAATAGCAGATACTGACCTTTCCATGGCTCTCTTTGGCGTGGCATTTGCGCTTCTTTTAAATTTTATAAAAAGGAAAAATGTCATCTCAAATGATACCGTTATCTCGGTATTTGCCTCGCTTTCGACAGCACTTGGTCTTGTTATACTCTCTAAGGGCGGCAATTTTTCAAAGTACTCAGGGCTCCTTGTTGGCGATATCTTAAGCATATCAAGAAAACAGGTTATCATTATCGCAATTGTTCTTGCCGTAACCCTGATCTTCTGGGCGGTATGCTTTAACAGCCTTCATGAGATAAGCATAAGTGAAAGCCTTGCAAAGAGCCGCGGCTTAAATGTTAAACTTTACGACAACCTTTTTGCGATCCTTCTTGCACTTATCGTAATGCTTACCATCAAGTGGGTGGGGATCCTTATAATCAACGCCCTGCTTATAGTGCCTGCTGCAGCGGCAAGAAATCTTTCTTCAAATGAGAAAGAGTACCACATTTTTTCGGTGGCTATAGCACTGTTTTGCGGCATAATGGGGCTTTTGCTCTCATACTTTATAAATGTTGCGGCAGGTCCTATGATAGTAGTATTTGCGGCAATCATATTTTTTATTACATTGTTTGTAAGACCTTTACTTAAATAAATCCGGAGGCGTTTACGATGAAACAGAAATATCTTCGCATAACAGTTAACCTTCTTGTTTTTATCGTTACGGTGTTGCTTTGCGTTTTTTTGCTGCCAAGACTTATACTGTTTTTTATGCCTTTTGTTGTGGGCTGGGTGATATCTCTTATAGCAAATCCGCTTGTTAAACTTCTTGAAAAGCATGTTAAGATTAAAAGGAAGGCAGGCTCGGTCATTATAATCGTGCTTGTTCTTGCCATTGTTATCCTGCTTATGTATCTTGTTGTGGCAGCTATCGTTAAAGAAGTCATAGGTATTGTAAACAGCGCGCCTGATATCATTGAGTCTTTTAAAAGCCAGCTTGACCTTATAACATCAAAACTTGGAGGCGTATATGATAAGCTTCCAAAGGATGTGCAGGGGCTTTTGACAAGAGCCGAGGCTTCTTTCACTGATTTTGTAACAGGTATTTTTTCAAACCTTGGCAAAGCTGGAACCGACGGCGCCACAGGTTTTGCAAAGGGCTTTGTTGAAGGCTTTCTTATGGTGATCATTACCATAGTTTCGGCTTATTTCTTTGTTGCAGACAGGGAAGAGCTTGCAGTTGTTATTAAAAAGATCACTCCCAAGGCGGTATATGAAAAGATAATCATGATCCGCGACAATTTCGGTAAGGCTTTTGGCGGATATTTCAAGGCACAGTTTAAGATAATGATCGTTATTACCCTTATTCTTTTTATAGGCCTTGAAATAATGCGGGTTGATTATTCATTTGTTATCGCTCTCATTATTGCATTTTTAGACCTTCTTCCGGTACTTGGAACCGGAACGGTCCTTGGTCCATGGACAGTGATCGAGATCTTTAACGGCAATTACCTTTTTGCTGTCGGTCTCGTTGCTTTATATATCATATGTCAGGTAGTCAAGCAGGTTCTTCAGCCTAAGATGGTGGGAGACTCTATAGGCATGAACCCTTTGCTTACCCTTTTCTTCATGTTTGTGGGTTATAAATTTGGAGGAATGGCGGGCCTTATTATCGGCATACCTGTAGGTATGGTCCTTGTCAATTTCTATCAGGCGGGAGTTTTTGATGATGTTATCGCAGACTTTAAGACTGTGGCGGCAGATATCAACAATCTTCGCAAATTGCCGGATGAGGTACTTGAGATAGAAAAGGAAGACAGGGAAGAAAGAGAGAACAAAAACAAAGAAAACAAAGGAGAGTAAAAATGATCGATCTTAAGGGGAGAAGCTTTCTGAAATTACTTGATCTTACGCCGGAGGAGATAGAATATCTTGTTGATCTTGCGGCAAAGTACAAGGCAAAGAAGAAAGCACATGAGATGCACGACGATTTTAAGGGGCGTAACATTGCCCTCATTTTCGAAAAGACCAGTACAAGGACAAGGTGCTCATTTGAAGTGGCGGCACATGACCTTGGAATGCATGTAACTTACCTTGACCCGAGCGGCTCCCAGATAGGTAAGAAAGAGAGTATTGCAGATACCGCAAGAGTACTTGGAAGGATGTACGACGGTATCGAGTACAGAGGTTTTGAACAGACTATAGTTGAAGATCTTGCAAAGTATGCCGGTGTCCCTGTGTGGAACGGCCTTACAAACGAGTTCCACCCGACACAGATGATAGCAGACCTGCTTACCATCAAAGAGCAAAAGGGTAAGCTTTCCGGTGTAAAGCTTGTATATATGGGCGATGCAAGGTACAATATGGGCAATTCGCTTATGGTTGCCTGCGCTAAGATGGGTATGCATTTTGTGGCATGCACCTGCAAAAAGTATTTCCCTGACGAAGCCCTTGTAAATACCTGCAGGGAGATCGCAGCCAAAACAGGCGCAACTATAGAACTTATAGAAGACGTTAAGACCGCTACAAAGGATGCAGACGTTATTTATACAGACGTCTGGGTATCTATGGGCGAGCCAAGTGAGATCTGGGCAGAGAGACTTAAAGATCTTTACCCATATCAGGTTAACGCCGCTGCATTTGCAAATGCGAAGCCTGATGCGGTGTTTATGCACTGCCTGCCTGCGTTCCACGATCTTGGAACAAGCATAGGCAGAGAAGTATACGAGAAATTCGGTTATAAAGAACTTGAAGTAACCGATGAAATATTTGAAAAGTACGCTGATGTAGTCTTTGACGAGGCTGAAAACAGAATGCACAGCATAAAGGCTATCATCGCGGCCACAATTAGATAGGAGATTTTAAAATGATTCACAAGATTGGTCGTAACGATCCGTGTTGGTGCGGCTCAGGTAAAAAGTACAAATTATGCCATGAGGCTTTTGATGCAAAGGTTGATTCTTACAGAAAGAAAGGCATAAAGGTGCCGGGAAGGGAGCTTTTAAAGACTCCTGAGCAGATAGCAGGCATCAAGGAAAGTGCCAAGATCAACGTTGCAGTACTTGATTATGTGGCTGAGCACATTAAAGCCGGAGTTACCACAAACGATATCAACGAATGGGTAGACAGAGTTACAAGAGAGATGGGGGGAATTCCTGCTCCTCTTGATTACGAAGGTTTCCCAAAGAGTGTCTGTACATCCATAAACGATCAGGTATGCCACGGTATCCCTGACGACACCGTTCTTTGCGATGGCGACATTATAAACGTTGACGTTTCGACCATTCTTAACGGTTATTTTTCCGATTCTTCAAGAATGTTCTGTATCGGCAAGGTAAGTCCTGAAAAGGAAAGACTTGTACGTGTAACAAAAGAGTGCGTAGAGCTGGGCCTTAAAGAGGTTAAACCTTGGGGCTTCCTTGGAGATATGAGCCAGGCGGTACATGATCATGCAGTAGCTAACGGCTACACAGTTGTACGCGAGATCGGCGGACACGGCGTAGGCCTTGAGTTTCACGAAGAGCCTTGGGTAGGCTATAACGGAAAGCGCGGTACAGATATGCTCCTTGTACCAGGCCTCATGTTTACCATCGAACCTATGGTAAATGCGGGCTGCCAGGAGATCTTCGTAGATGATGAAAACGACTGGACCGTATATACAGACGACGGCGAGCCAAGCGCTCAGTGGGAGATCCAGGTCCTTGTAACAGAAGATGGCGCTGAGGTTATCAGCTGGTAGGAAAGAATTATAGACTAAGTTTTAGAGGCCTTCTTGTTGGAGGCCTCTTTTTTGACTAAGTCACAGGGCCTGGTTACCGGTGCGCTCTGTGTTTTTTTCTTTTTCTTTCCATGCGAAGCAATCCCCTAAAAGAGCCCGGGCGTTACCGGACTCTTTTTCTCTTGTTTCCTAAGAGAAATGCACTGCGGCCTTTGTTCACAGCCGAAAACGCGATCTAAAAGCTGGTTGGACCGCAAGCAAGGGATTGGCTACACTTTTGTATACGGCTCGGATCCAAAGGCTTTTATCTCGTATTTTCGCTCTGATCACAAAGATTATTTACACTTCATTGCATAGTTTAACAGCGCATTTCTCAAGGAAACAAGAGCCGGGGCAGTCGCATCCGAAAAAGCAAAAAAACACATTCGCGACCTGCCGCGGCCCTTGAGAAGGAAAAAGCTTCGGAACATATAGTTGAGTCCGAAGCTTTTATTTATCTGCGATTATGAAGTTAAAGTCGGACAGTATTTAATTGCTCATAAAGAGTTGTAAATAAAGATTTAATGTGTTAAAATGGAAACAATTTTGGTTACTGAAAATTTACGAAATGAGGTATGAATCATGAAAAAGAAACTTTCACTTTTGGTAATGATCGCAATGCTTATCTGTTTAGTTGCTCCGGTAACTACTGTGCAGGCAGCAGGAAAGATCAGCAAGACAAAGGCAACTATTGTTGCAGGAGAGACATTAAAGCTTAAGGTAACGGGGACCAAATCAAAGGTTACATGGAGCACAAGCGATAAGGCTGTTGCTACCGTTAAATCCGGTAAAGTTACTGCAAAGAAGAAAGGTACAGCTACTATTACCGCAAAAGCAGGAAAAGAGACATTTAAGTGTAAAGTTACTGTTAAAAATGCCACATTAAAAGTTAGCAGTTCAAAGAGCGAATTAACTGAGCGAACATTTCAGAGCGTAATTAATGTTGAAACAAACGCTCAAAAGTTTTCTGCAAAGATTGACGATGAAAAGGTAGCAAGAGTATTTTATTATAATGATGAAGCCGGAAAGTATATGGTAATATGGCCTCTTAATCCGGGGAAAGCTACTATTACAGTAAAAGCAGGCAATGCAAAAAAGAAGATCTCTGTTTCTGTTGAAAAAAATGACAATCCGGATCTACCGCTTGGTCGTGATGACTTTAATTGGACAAAAGAATACGCAGATGCAAATGATGGATTTACAAACTTTGTTGATTGGTCAATTAGTGAATATAAGAATAACGGCGAGACATACTATATTACAATTCAAGAAGACGCTGATTCAATGAAAGACTACAACCATGGATTGACTGTTGGTTCAACATGGAAAGAAATAACAGAGCAGGAAGATTCATGGGATGGTCTCTATGAAGTATCTGACACTACAGAGGGAATCTACACACTAAGATATTTAGACGAAGAAACAGGTCTTCAGTTTTATAAGATCTATGAGTTTGAAGGCTTTGCAGGAGATTATGATGCAGATGATACCAAAGTAGCAAGAATAATCTGGTATTGTTATCATCCTGAGTCATACTAAAAAAGATGTGCATATTTTGAGTAATTAATGACAGACAGGGGCAAGCAATAGTTTGCCCTTGTTTTATGGAGAAAAAGATGACAAACAAGAAGATTCAAACAAGAAGATTCCTTACTGCATGGTTGCTGGCGTTAGTGGTGGCTGTAACGCTGCTTGGAAACGCTTCTACAGTTTATGCTGCATCAGTAAAAAAGATTTCTTCTTACCACAGCAAACTTGTATGTGGCGCAACTGCCACCATCAAGGGTATGACCGGTACAAGCTACAAATATACAAGTTCAAACAAAAAGGTGGCAACGATAAACAAGTCGGGAAAGATCAAGGCCCTAAGACTTGGAGTGACAAACATCACCGTAAAGAAAGGTAACACAAAGAAAGAGTACGAACTTACGGTGATACCTAAAAAGGCCTCCGATATAAGAGTGTCCCGTAATATTTTTCTATACGGTGAAAAAACAAAGATCAAGATAGTATCTGACAAATATGACACGAGTCAGATTAAACCGGAGTTTTTCAGTTCTTTTGAGGAGCTGTCCGAGAATGGAAAATGGGACGGAACGGCTGATGAAGAATATGAGTGTTCACAGGGTGGAATAAGCTACTTTTATGGGTCTTTTGAAGGAGAAGCCATCTTGTATGTTATAAGCCCGGAGAGTTTGTGCAATAATCTTTCTTACGGAATTAATGCGGGGGAGGAGCATGAAAACAAGATAAAGCTTAGCAGTTGGGACGAAGAATCTCCAACATTCCTGCCAAGCGAATTTCTTGAAAACGGAATAAGCATCGAACTTAATGGTGAGCAGATTAGCGATGTATCCACATTTTTGCCAGGATCATATCATATAAAAGTATCATCCGGTAGGATTTCGCATGAGAAAGACATTGCAATCACTTATGATATCCCCAAAATGATGGAATTACATGACGCAACCGGCTATCCTGAAGATAAAAAGGAAGTGCTGGATCATGTCTTTTCAGCTGTTGAAAGTATCATCACAGATGGTATGACAGACAGAGAAAAGGTAAAAGCCATACATGATTATCTTATCTATAATGCAAATTACTATAATAATGGTGATTATTCAAATGCACCGGGCTGGGTATATTCGGCAAAGGGCGTTCTCGTAAATAAAGAAGGCGTATGCAACAGTTATGCTTTGGCTTTTTGCATGATGGCTGCCGCTTCGGGACTGGATTGTAAGATAGCCGAGGGTAAAGGCATCAATTCTGACGAAGGACATGCATGGAACAGAGTGTGTGTGGATGGAACCTGGTATTATGTAGACTGTACATGGGATGACCCTGTGGGCGGAGGATACGAAGGGTATAATTATTTCATGTCAGAAAACCTTTGGAGTGATCATTTTCTTGAAGAAGAGCATAGCATTTTAGATGACGGGAAAAAAGATTGGGACAACTACTATATAACCGGCGATTACTATGATCGAATTTTAAATGTGAAATAAAAACATTATATAAAAGGATAATAAACAGCTGGCAAATGCCCTGATTTAGGTGCATTTGCCGGCTTTTTGCTTTATGGACAAGGAGGCTTTTTGGAAATTAAAAAATATCAAATTAATACTTGACAAAATTAAGTTGAAGTCGTAATCTTATGCATATAAGTTAGCAGAGGCTAACAAAGGAGGCGTTTTTATGAAAGAAGAATTTCTTGAGATAAGAGACTTAAAAAAGAGCTTCGGAGAGGGAGAGGCAAAGCAGGAAGTCTTGCGAGGCATGGACTTTACTGTTAAGAAAGGCGAGTTTTGTGTGCTTTTAGGGCCTTCCGGTTCAGGTAAATCAACTTTGCTTAATATAATCGGAGGCATAGATACTCCGGATTCAGGCTATGTAAGTATTAACGGCGATAAACTTGAAGAAATGAACGAAAGCCAGCTTACCATGTACAGACGAAAACATCTTGGCTATGTATTTCAGATGTATAATCTTATTCCAAATCTTAATGTCAAAGAAAACATTGAAGTCGGTGCGTATCTTTCCGACAACCCCTTAGATGTAGAAGAAGTCCTGACAACCCTCGGTCTTCAGGATCATAAATACAAATATCCGAATCAGCTTTCCGGCGGGCAGCAGCAGCGTGTTTCTATTGGAAGGGCTGTTGTAAAGAATCCCGACATCCTCATGTGCGACGAGCCAACGGGAGCCCTTGACTACAAGACGTCAAAGGAGATACTTGCCCTCATTGAAGACTGCAACAAGAAATACGGTAATACAGTCATTATGGTAACACATAATGAGGCCATTAAAAATATGGCGGACCATGTTATAAAGCTTAGAGACGGCGTTGTTCGTCACAACGACATTAATGAGAACAAGATAACAGCCGCAGAGCTTGAGTGGTAAGGAGGACGCGCCATGAAAAATCCTCTTATCAAACGAATCCCCAAAGAGCTTAAATCCGACTGGCATAAATACTTTGTTATAGTGGTGTTTATGGTGGTTATGATCGGCGTCATATCCGGAATGTACGTGGGGCATGACAGCATGCTTGCAGCGGTATATGGTGGCAGAGAGACACTGAATCTTGAAGACGGCTCATTTGAGCTAAACAAGAAGGCTTCCGCAGAACTGCTTGATGCTATCAGTACCGGCAAGAAGGCAGATGTAAGGCAATATTATATTGATAAAGGCATTGAAGAAGCAGATAAAGAAGTCGCAAAAGCAATAGATGAAAAGCTGAATGAGTCGGTAACAGAGGCCATAACTGAAAATGTCAAAGCAGCCTGCGAGGCCTACGGCATTACCGATGAAGACCAGATAAAAGAACAGGTAGATGAAGCTCTTAAAGAAAACCTTGAAAGTGCACTTAAAGAGGCAAGAGAAACAGACGAGTTTAAGCAGGCTGAAAAAGATGCCTATAAAGAAGCACATGACAAGGTAGTCGAAGAAGTAGATAAAGAATGGGACGAGGCAGTAAAAAAATATGATCTTGATAATCCCGGCTTTGCGTCTGTTAAGACGGTAATATACGAAAATTTCTACAGAAACGAATCTGAAGAATATGGTGATGGAAGCGAAGAAGCAACCGTCAGAGTATTTAAAAGCGATTCAAAAGTAGATAAAGCCTCATTCAACGAGGGCCGCGCTCCTGAAACTGAGAATGAGATCGCCATCGACAGAATGCATGCAAGTAACGTGGGAATAGAAATTGGCGATGCCATAAAAGTCGGAGGTAAGGAGTTTGAGGTTGTGGGCCTTCTTTCTTACGTCAATTACCTTACGCTTCATGAGTCAAATACTGACCTTATGTTTGATGCGTTTGGCTTTGACGTTGCTATGGTTACGCCTGGGGGCTTTGACAGGCTTACTGCAAGAATCCATTACAACTACGCTTTTAAATATGTAAATGCGCCCGAAGATAAAGTGGAAAAAGCGGACAATTCCGAGAATTTCCTTAAGGCCCTCATTACCCAGACACTTGTATATGATAATGAGATTGAGGATTATCTTCCGGAGTATATCCGCCAGGCCAGCAATTTTGCGGTATCTGACATTGAAGGTGATTCGGCAGGAGCTGCCATACTTTGCTATATCCTCATTGGCGTTATCGCATTTATATTTGCAGTTACAATAAGCAATACCATAGATAAAGAAGCCTCTGTTATCGGAACTTTAAGAGCATCAGGCTACAGCAAAGGCGAGCTTATACGTCACTATATGTCAATGCCGGTTATAGTTACCTTTGTGGGAGCTATAGCGGGAAATGTGCTTGGGTATACCGCATTTAAGGATCTTGCGGTAAATCTTTATTATGAGAGCTACAGTCTGCCGACCTGTCATACTGTATGGAGCAATACCGCTCTTGTTAAAACCACTGTCATTCCGTTAGTATTGATGTTTTTTATCAATCTCATTGTGATAGTCAAAAAACTGCAGCTTAGCCCGCTAAGATTCCTTAGACATGACCTTGTAAAAAACAAAAGAGCAAAAGCAAGAAGACTGCCTAAATGGGCATTTCTTAGAAGGTTCAGACTCAGGATACTTTTCCAGAACATACCTAATTATGTGATACTTATATTCGGCGTCATTTTTATTGAACTTATGATGTGCTTTGCATTCGGTCTTCCGGACTCTCTTGATCATTACGCTAAAGAGGCGCCCGGCATGATGTTTGCCCCGTACCAGTATATGCTGATGGGCAGTGAGGATGACGACGGAAACGTAATAACCACAGGCGAAAAGACCGCAGAAAGATTCGACGCAAAAAACCTCATATATCCAAAGAAAAAATCAACATTCAGAGAAGGAATGGGAAGCGGCGGAGATGAAAGCGTTACAGCATACGGCATTGGAAATGACAGCGATTATATCAGCCTTGAAAGCCGGACAGGCGCAGGGAAAGTATATGTTTCCAGTGCATTTGCCAAAAAGTTTGGCTTGAAAAAAGGAAATTCGATAACTTTAAACGAAGAATATGAGAACAAAAGTTACACCTTTGAAGTGGCAGGGCAGGTAGATTATGAAGGCGGAATTGCTGTATTTATGGACATTGCCGGTTTTAAAGAAGTGTTTGAAAAAGAAGAAGATGATTTTTCGGGATATTTTTCAAGAAACGAGATAACGGATATAGATGACAAATATATCGCTACTGTTATTACAAAGGATGATATCATTAAAGTGACAAACCAGCTTAATCATTCTATGGGCGGAATTATCAACATTTTCAGGTATGCCCTTATCGTGCTGACAGCCGCGCTGATATACCTTCTTGCAAAGATCATCATTGAAAGAAACGAGCAGTCAATCTCTATGGCTAAGATCCTTGGATTTAAGAACGGAGAGATAGGGTCGCTATACATAATTCCGACTGCCATAGTGGTAACTTTGTTTGCCTTTATCAGTTTTGTGATCGGGTACTATCTGATGATATGGATATTCCATGTGTTTATGCTTCAGATGAACGGGTATTTCGCATTTTTCATGAGTATACCTTCTATGATACTTTCTGTTTTGTACCTGCTTATCGGATATGCTTTTGTGTCGATACTTGATTTTATCCGCATCAGGAGAATACCGATGGATGTGGCTTTAAAGAACGTAGAATGACCATTTCAAGCCGGGGCGCTACGCCCCGGCTTAAAGTTTTTAAAACAAAAATGAGAATCAGTTGCAAATTCGCTTGACAAACCTCGCCCGGAGGGATAGAATTTGGAGATGATTCTCATTGTTTTTTTAAGAGGCGGTTTTAGATGAAAACAATTAACGTTTTAAAACTTAAAAAGATAGCTTCAGGCGTCATGGCGATCATGATGCTTCTTAGTGTGCTGTTTTTAGCCTCTTTTATAGCTTTTGAAGCAGGTCATGACTGTTCCGGTGAGGAATGTCATGTCTGCGAAAGCATTAAACAGTGCGAGACGGTTCTTATGCATATTGGCGGTGGAAAGGCTGTTTTGCCGGCTTTTTATATTCCGCTGATGGCTGTTATTTTTTCTGTAAGTCTTATAACCTGCTCTTATCTGCAGGAAACCCTTGTATCAAGAAAAGTACGACTAAATGATTGAATGATCCTTAGATGCGCAATTTATCTATAGGGAAGAAGTGCGCCTTATTTTGGCGTGCAAAAATAAACGGAGGATTATCGATCATGAAAAAATTAATAATATTAATGCTTGCTGCCATGGTTATGGTCAGCTGTCTTTTTGGTTGCGGAAAGTCAGGATCTGCAGCAGATAAAAACAACAAACTTAAGGTGGTTACCACCATTTTCCCGGAATACGACTGGGTAAAGAATATACTTGGAAAAAATGCCGAAAATGTTGATCTTACAATGCTTCTTGACAACGGCGTAGATCTTCACAGCTACCAGCCGACTGCACAGGATATCTTAAAAATCTCTGACTGCGATATTTTTATTTATGTAGGTGGAGAGTCTGACGAGTGGGTAGAGGATGCACTTAAAGAGGCAACAAATAAGGAAATGCAGGTTATTGATCTTCTTGATGTACTCGGAGATGCTGTAAAGGAAGAAGAGGTCGTTGAGGGAATGCAGGAAGAGGAAGAACACGATCATGAGCATCACGACGAAGAGGAAGACCACGATCATGATGAGGATGAGGACCATGACCATGAACATCATCACGAGGAAGGCGAGATCGAGTATGATGAGCACGTTTGGCTTTCTCTTAAGAATACAGCGATTCTTGTAAATGAAATATCAGAGGCAATTTCAAAGGCTGACGCCAAAAATGCCGATGAATACAAGAAAAACACAGATGCTTATCTTGCAAGCCTTTCAAAACTTGACAGTGAATATGCAGACGCGGTAGCCGGAGCAAAAGCAAAGACTGTTCTTTTCGGCGACCGTTTTCCGTTCAGATATATGGTGGATGACTACGGCCTAAGCTACTACGCTGCATTTGTGGGGTGCTCAGCCGAAACCGAGGCAAGTTTTGAGACCATCACTTTCCTTGCGGGAAAGGTAGATGAACTCTCACTTCCTGCGGTACTTACCATAGAAGGACCGGAGCACAAGATAGCAGAGACAGTAGTGCAAAACACTGCTTCAAAGGATCAGAAGATCCTTACTATGGACTCTATGCAGTCTGTAACATCAAAAGATGTGGAAAACGGGGCATCATATCTTAAGATAATGGAAGATAACCTTTCGGTACTTAAAGAAGCCCTTAATTAGGAGGAAAACATTATGGCACTTATCACTGCAAAGGATCTGGCCCTCGGGTACGACAGGGAAGTTATAGTTTCGGGGCTGAATTTTGAGGTAAACAGCGGAGATTATCTTTGTATTGTTGGGGAAAACGGATCGGGGAAAACTACGCTTATGAAGACCCTTTTAAGCCTTATGGAACCGATAGAGGGAAAGATCCTTACAGGTGATGGCCTTAATGCAAATGAGATCGGGTATCTGCCGCAGCAGACACAGGTACAAAAGGACTTTCCGGCATCCGTTAAAGAGGTGGTCCTTTCGGGCTGCCAGGGGCGCTGCGGGATAAGACCCTTTTACAGCCGAAAAGAAAAAGAGCTTGCCAAAAGCAATATGGAACGTATGCGGATAAAAGAGCTTGAAAACAGAAGCTACAGAGAGCTTTCCGGCGGGCAGCAGCAAAGAGTCCTTCTTGCAAGGGCGCTTTGTGCCACGCAAAAGGTTCTGCTTCTTGACGAGCCGGTGTCAGGCCTTGACCCGAAGGTTACAGCGGAAATGTATGAACTGATAAAGAAGCTTAACAGCGAAGGGATCACCATCATCATGATAAGCCATGATATCGAGGCAGCAGTCCTTTATGCAAGCCATATTCTCCACATAGGAGAAGAGGTTTTCTTTGGTACAAAGGAAGATTACTTAAAAAGCAGCCCCGGACAGCTCTTTATAATGAACAGAAGATTTAAAAACGAAGGGAAAGAACAGGGAGGCACCGGAAATGATAGATAAACTTACATTGTATTTTCAGTATCCTTTTGTAAGATACGCGCTTATAGTGGGCGTACTCATTGCCCTTTGTTCCTCGCTTCTTGGGGTTACCCTTGTATTAAAAAGATTTTCCTTTATAGGAGACGGGCTGTCTCATGTGGCATTTGGCGCAATGGCCATCGCTGCGGTACTGCAATTTACAAACAGGATGATAATAATGCTGCCTGTCACCGTTATTGCGGCAATCCTTTTGCTTCGAACAGGGCAGAACACAAAAATAAAAGGGGATGCCATGGTGGCCATGATATCAGTAGGTTCCATGGCCTTTGGATATCTACTTATGAATATTTTTTCCACATCCTCAAATCTTACAGGCGATGTGTGTTCAACCCTTTTTGGCTCCACATCCATCCTTACCCTTACCCTGAGGGAGGTGCGAGTCTGCGCTGTGCTTTCGGTAGTTGTGGTCGCAATTTTTGTGCTTTTTTATAACAGGATATTTGCGGTAACATTTGATGAAAATTTTGCCAGGGCAGTGGGCACAAAAACAGACAGATACAACCTTCTTATAGCGGTTGTTATCGCAGTTATAATAGTACTTGCCATGAACCTTGTGGGCTCGCTGCTTATTTCGGCGCTGGTGATCTTTCCTGCACTTTCGGCAATGAGGCTTTTTAATAACTTTAAAAGCGTTACGGTTTGCTCAGCTGTGCTTTCGGTTATCTGTGCTTTCCTTGGAATAATGATCTCTATCCTTGCAGGAACTCCTGTAGGCTCAACCATAGTAGCCATAGATGTGCTGGCTTTTACGTGTTGCTGCGCCGCAGGAAGACTTAAGGGGGTGGGCGTATGAAAAGAAAGAACCTGATAAGAACTGCGATCGGAGCCGGCCTGCTTATTTTGCTCCTTGCATGCGACGACCCCGCAAAAAAGGCCGGGAATCAGATTTCAAATTCTGTGGGCGTTTCAGATGTCATTATGCAGAATATGAAAGAAGCTGACAAAGAAAAAGAGAGTTCAAAAGCCGAAAGCGATTTTCCTATCGAAGAGGAAATAGTAAGAAAATCGGGTATAAATGAAGGGGCACCGGAGCCTGAGAAAATACCTGATGATATGCCGCGTTCCGAAACAGAAGGCATAGATGTTGATCTTACCGCGCTTTCAAGTACGATGGTATATGCAGAGGTTTACTCTATGGCCACGTCTCCTGAAGATTACTTAGGAAAGACCATAAAAATGGAGGGCACCTGCTATACGGTGACGGATATAGCTACGGGTAAGGTATACTATGCCTGTATCGTTCAGGACGCAACTGCCTGCTGCGCCCAGGGCATAGAATTTGATCTTGCGGAAGATAAGCTTTCCGGTGACTATCCTAAGGATGGCGACACGGTTTGCGTAGTCGGAACCTTCGGGACATACGAAGAGGCAGGAAACACGTACTGTACACTTAAAGACGCGGTGTTACATTAGCGCCATTATCCTCTTTGAAAGCGCCAGCCTGAATATTGTCTCGGCATCATTAAGATCAAGATCTGTTATTTCCTTGATCTTGTCAAGCCTGTATTTCAGGGTGTTGTGGTGCAGGTGGAGCTCTTTTGAAGTTTCCGTCAGGTTTTGGAAGTTGTCGATATAAGTAAACAGCGTAACAATATAGTCGTCGCTCTTGCTTCCGAAATGATCGCGAAGCACATTTATGGCCGGATGTATAAGGTTTTTCGGGTCATTTGACTGCATATAGGTAAGGAACAGGTCGGATGTGGCAAAGTCGTAGTACTTAAATATGTTACCTTCTGCGCCTGTTTTCTTTCCGATGATGCAGGCAGAAAGGGAAAGCTTGTAGTTTTCGGATACCTCTGTAAGAGATGTAAAAACGGGGCTGATCCCACAGATACATCCCGTCCCTGTAAGTATTTTTTTGATTGCGGGTTCCTCTATAGGCAGGAGCCCTTTTTCATTTTTAAAATCATATAAAACAACGATATTGCCCTCAAAAAAAACGACGGTATTTTTATTAAGACCGTTTTGGATAGTCTTTTTAAGGTACAGCGTGCGCTCTTTCATGTTGCCGATGTTTTCTGCCGGCCTTATTGTTATGATAAGAAGATTTTTGTAAAGATTAAGTCCGAAACGCTCGGCACGTTCTTTTATGGCAGCAGGCTCGTAAAGCTTGCCTGTAAGTAGAGAAGTCATAAAAGACTCGATAAGCGGGTGATCGTCGTATCTGTATGCTGTGGCATCCTTTGAAATGAGGATGGCTGTAAAGTCGCAGAGCACGCTTAATAGTTCTTCATCTTCTGAACTAACTTCGCGGTTGTATTCCAAAAGCTTGAGATAACCGAGAGGGTTGCCGTTCTGGCAAACGAGCCCTACAAGCTGTCTGTGTTTTAACATGCCTGTTTCCCATATAAGCTTTCGTTCGTGACTATCGGGGTCTGCCTTTATAGAAAGGACCGAACTTGCATAATCATCCGTAACATAGCCCTTTGATAAAGTCCAGTTCCAAAGAGGCTCGTCGCTGACCGTGTTTCCGCCGGCATGAGCAAGAAAGCAAAGGGATATGTCTACAAGGAGCAGCGGATTACCCAAAAGCTCGTAGCCAAGATCAAGAAGATGCTGTACATCTCCCGTGGTGTTCATTTCTTTTATTAATAGCGATATCTTCTCAGAAAGCGTTTTTTCGTTATTCATAGCCTGATTCCCCTGTGTCTTAAGGATGCGATTAAAAAATCGCAGATCCTTTTTGTCATATTATTCGCATCCAATAATAATACAGAAAAGAACAAAAGTCAAAATGAGACAGCAAATTCACAAAACGACTTCAGAATTATTAGCTCTTTGAAACGAATGATTATAAGCAGATGGATGATATAATAGATAAGTAAGTATTGTCAAAAAAATATCAATAGGAGGAGATATGACAATGAAGAAGATTATTAGTATTCTTTTGATCGCGGTTATGGCATTTTCACTTGTGGCTTGCGGATCAAAGGAACAGCCTAAAGAGGAGAAACCTCAGGCAGAGGAAAACGGACAGCAGACCCCTGATGATGCCAGCGAAAATAACGGCGCAGCCGGCAAATATATCCCGGGTACATACAGCGCTACAGAGCAGGGCTTTGGAGGCGATGTTACCGTTACTGTTACTGTAAATGAAAACGAGATCACAGATGTTGTGATCACAGGCGAGGATGAAACACCGGGAATCGGCGGCGAAGCCATCACAGCGCTTCCTGACGTTATCAAAGCTGCTAATTCTGCAGAATTTGACGGAGTTTCAGGAGCCACTCTTACTTCAACAGCAGTTAAAAATGCAGTAGCATCTGCATTAAATGAGGCAATGGGCATTGAGACACCTGCCGCAGCAAATATGACTGCAGGTACCTATAAGGCTACTGCTAAAGGTTTTTACGGTTATTTTGAAGTTGAAGTTACTGTAGACGAAAGCAAGATCGTAAGCGTAAAGGCAGGAGAGAATGCTGAGACTCCTGATCTTGGCGGAAAGGCTATCGCCCTTCTTGAAAATGATGTGGTTGAATACAACACCGCAGGAGTAGATGCTATCACAGGCGCTACACTTACAAGCAGAGCTATGCTTTCAGCAGTAACCGCTTGTCTTAAAGAGGCAGGTGCGCCGGATAGCTTATTTGCAAAGGTTGAGTATCCTGCACAGGAAGTAACAAAGGATGCTGACGTTGTAGTCGTAGGTGCAGGTGCAGCAGGTTTTTCATCTGCCATCGCAGCTGCTGAAAACGGCGCTAAAGTAATCCTTATCGAAAAGCAGGGCGTTGTCGGTGGATCAACACTTATTTCTGCAGGTATCGTATATGCTCCTGTAGATGAGGCCGACATTCCTGAGATGGAAAAGTATTATCAGGACAGAGCAGAAGGAAAGGCAGACGATGAGATCGTAAACTTCTTTGCAGAGCATGCACTTGGAACCATTGATTTCCTTAACGAGTCAGGAGTTGAATGGTTTATGACTGCTCCTTCAGGTACCGCTCCACAGCCACGTGCACGTTTTGCAGCAGGCTTTAGCGGCGCTTCTCTTATCGGACCTATGAGCAAGAGAGCAGAAAAAGCAGGCGTAGAAGTTATTACAAACTGCAAGGGAACCGAGATCGTAACTGCAGATGGCAAAGTTACAGGACTTAAAGCTGAGGGCAGAGGTATTTCTTATACATTTAACACCAAGTCTGTTATCATTGCAACAGGTGGTTTTGATGCCAGCGAAGAGATGAAAGCAGAGTATTCACCAATCGCAGTAGGCGATTTCCCGCTTTCCAACAAGGGCAACCTTGGTGAAGGTATCAAAATGGGTATGGCTGTAGGCGCTGACACAGAATTCAAGGGCGGCATCATCGGATTTGACATTGTAGACGGAAGCCTTAACAACAGCGGACAGAGCGGTATCTCAATGGGAGCACCTATCTATGTCGGAAGCGACGGCGGATATATTATAAACAACATTGATTACCCAATAACACATACAGCACTTCACGCTTCAGGCTATGATTCATTCTTTGGTATTTACGATGCAGCAGGCGAAGCAAACGGAGAAGCAGCAATAGCACTTGGCTTTGGATATAAGGCAGATTCCGTAGAAGAACTTGCAAAGGCTTGCGGTATGGACGCAGATAAACTTGCAGATGCTGTAAGCAAGAGCGAGGCACTTGCAAATGCTCCTTACTATGCAGTAGTTGTAAAACCTGCCACCATCGGTTCTATGGGCGGTCTTAAGATCAACAGCAGAGCAGAGGTACTTGACAAAAACGGCGCCCCTATCGGCGGACTTTATGCAGCAGGAGAAGCAGCAAACGGCGGACTTTACTACATCGAATACCCTGCATCAGGTACATCAAACTCTATGAGTATCACATTTGGTCTTGAAGCAGGTAGAAATGCAGCTTCATATGTGGCTGAATAAGTACATTGCAGTAACATAAATTTGAACAGTTTCATAAAATGATCACACACATGGGCCCGGTTTTTTACCGGGCTCTTTTCTTTGTTGCCCCAAAATCCAACATAAAGTATAATTTACTATATGGAATAATTGACTGATCGGAAACGGAGGAATTAGAGTTATATGATATCTTTAATTTTATCTTTTATAGTTTTAATTGCAGGTTATTTCATATATGGAAGAGTAGTTGAGAGGGTATTCTCACCGGACGATCGACAAACTCCGGCAAACAGATTAAATGACGGAGTTGACTATGTTCCGATGAAAACATGGAAAGCCTTTCTGGTGCAGCTTTTAAACATCGCCGGAACGGGGCCGATTTTTGGCGCATTAATGGGTGCCTGCTTTGGACCGGTGGTTTTTTTATGGATTATTTTTGGATCGGTACTTGGAGGAGCCGTACATGATTACATGGTGGGCATGATTTCTGAACGTCATGATGGCAAATCCATTGCTGAATTGTCGGGAATATATCTTGGCAACATTCCAAAGTGGGGAATGAGATTATTTTCGGTTATTCTTTTGCTGCTCACTGGTACTGTTTTTGTGAATAGCCCTGCAGCATTAATTGCAAAACTCACCCCGGAATCATTAGGTGTTAACTTTTGGATAATAGTGATTTTGGTTTATTATGTACTCGCAACCCTGCTTCCGATTGACAAGATCATCGGAAAGTTATATCCGGTATTTGGCGTAACTCTTATTGTTATGGCTTTGGGGATAGTTTTTGGTGTAGTGAAAGGCGGATATACAGTTCCTGAAATCTCATTTGAAAATCTTCATCCGGAGGGTCTTCCAATCTGGCCGTATATGTTTATTACAGTGGCATGTGGCGCTATTTCGGGATTTCACGCTACTCAGTCACCGATGATCTCAAAATGTATGACGGGAGAAAAAGAAGGCCGTAAGATTTTCTATGGAGCCATGATATGCGAGTCATTCATAGCGCTTATCTGGGCAGCCGGCGGTGTTGCTTTTTACGGGGCAACAGGAGGCCTGAATAATGCACTTTCCACATTGGGGCAATCAGGTGTTGTGTATGATATTTCCACGGGAATGCTTGGCCCTGTCGGTGGTGTTCTGGCAATTGTGGGAGTAGTTGCTTGTCCGATTACATCCGGAGATACTGCATTCAGAAGCGCCAGACTTATCATAAGCGAAATAGCAGGTTTGAATCAGAAAACCATAAAAAACCGTTTACTGATCACAATTCCGCTTTTAGGCCTTGGAGCAATACTTACGCAGCTTGATTTTAATGTGCTTTGGAGATATTTTTCATGGAGCAATCAGACCCTGGCTATGATCAGCCTTTGGGTGGCAACTTCATATCTGTTGAAAACAGCAAAAAACAAATACTTCAGCCTGATGACAGCCCTTCCTGCGACTTTTATGGTGGGTGTAAGCGTAACATATATTTTGTTGGCTAAAGAGGGTTTTAGAATAGATAAGGCAATAGCCTATCCTATTGGAGCAATTATATCTGCAGGCTTTTTTGTATTTTATCTTGTGAAGCTGCGAAAACTTCAAAAGAGAAATGTGAGACTGAAAATATGGATTTTATAGAAGCGCTAAAAATAGGAGACATGGAAGCAATCCGTAAGTGTCCAAAGGCTGATCTACACAACCATTTTGTGCTTGGAGGAAGCCGGAAATATTTGTTTGAGCATTCCGGTCGGGATATTCGGCCGATTACCGAGCCTCTTAATTCTATGGATGAGATGCACGCATGGAACGGAGAGAACATAGGAAGTTTCTTTGATACGACTGAAGGTCGTAGAATGCTGATAAATGCAACCTTTACCCAGGCAAAAGAAGATGGTGTTACTATTCTTGAAATCGGTGAAGATGTTTGGGGGCTGGGTGCATTTTTCAATAACGACATCGATGAACTGGTGGATGCGTTTGA
>JAEEOQ010000014.1 GCA_016284355.1 Lachnospiraceae bacterium | reverse complement strand
TCGTATGTAAAACTCGAAAAATTTATAAGGCATACAAGATCGTCTGAGTCCTTCTTGCCATGTCTGATAAATGAGATTATCATCTGCTTATTGTTGTCAGCGTCAAGCCATTTAAAGCCTTCCCAGGAATAATTTATCTCCCAAAGAGCCTTTTCAGAAAGAAAAAAGTGGTTTAAAGCTTTAATAAACTCTCTGTGTTTTGCGTGAGCTTCAAATCTTTCCGGCAAAAACCACTCAAGACTTTCGTAATATCTCCACTCTATAAACTCCGCTATCTCATAGCCCATAAAGTTAAGTTTGGCTCCGGGGTGTAATATCTGGTAAAGTGCAAGGCTTCTAAGGCCTGCAAACATACGCCAGTAATCACCCGGCATACGTTTTATAAGTGAACACTTGCCATGAACCACTTCATCATGAGATAAAGCACAGATGAAATTCTCATTAAAGGCATACATCATTGAAAATGTAAGCAGGTTATGGTTTCCGGGTCTAAATGGGAAATCTGTCTGCATATAATGAAGAGTGTCATGCATCCAGCCCATATCCCACTTATAATTAAAACCAAGGCCGCCGTCTGAAGGCGGATACGTAACAAGAGGCCACGCCGTACTTTCTTCTGCTACTGTAAAAGTATCCGGGTAATGTACCCCCAAAATTTCGTTAAGGTTTTGCAAAAATCTTACAGCATCAAGATTTTCCTCTTTACCATATTCGTTAAATCTTTTCTTTGCCTCATCTTCCACACCAAAGTTAAGATAAAGCATGCTGGTGACCCCATCTACACGAAGCCCGTCAATATGGTACTTTTCAAGCCAAAAAGAAGCATTTGATATAAGGAAAGAGCAGACAGGACCTTTTTCAAAGTCAAACATTGCTGTTCCCCATTCAGGATGAACTCCTGTCTCATAAAGCATCTTTCCGTTAAACTCTGAAAGCCCGTGTTCATCTCGGCAAAAATGACCGGGAACCCAGTCAAGTATCACTCCAATACCTGCCTTATGGGCCTGATCTACAAAATACATAAAGTCTTTAGGACTTCCATACCTTTTGGTGGGTGCAAAATAACCTGTAACCTGGTAGCCCCATGAACCTGCAAATGGGTGCTCCATAACAGGCAGCAGCTCTATATGGGTATACCCCATATCTTTAACATAATTAACAAGCTTATCTGCCATTTCAATATACGAAAGAAACGAACCATCCTCATGAGTCATAAAACTTCCGGCATGAACCTCATAGATGTTTAGCGGCTTTTCCATGTGGTTAGAATGCTGCCTGGCGTTAATGTATTTTCCGTCTGTCCATTTAAACCCTTCTATGTCGCAAACCATAGAAGCTGTTTCAGGCGGACATTCTGTAGTATATGCATATGGATCAGCTTTATAAAAGCATCTTTCCCCATTATCTATGTAATACTTATAAATATCGTTTTCTTTAACACCGGGTATAAAAACAGACCAGATATCCTCGTCTGTCTTTTCCATCATATTTGCCCGGGTATCCCAGTTATTAAAGGAACCTGTTACGGATACGCTTTTAACGTCAGGTACCCATAAACAAAAACAGCACCCATCTACACCGCCAATGCGGCATAAATGGGCGCCAAAAAACTCAAAACTTCTATTCCAAGTTCCTTCATTAAAGTAGTACTTTTCTTCTTTTGTTAGTTTCTTCACGTAAGTCAAAACTCCCAACCACCTTAACAAAAATATCATACTTTATTATATCATTACGAACAAATTAATTAAAGAGTTTTAAAAGTTTTTTTACTTCTTTTTGTGTTGCTTTTCTATTTAAGAATTCATATCGGTAATAGATGAATCCGTCAACAAAATTTGTTTTTCTTGTATATTTTACTTCTCTTGCAAGAATATCCTTATTTTCCTTCCATTCATCTGTAGGCATGCCTTCTGCATTGTGACCTGCAAGTCCGATATAAAGCTTAACAGTAGGGCTTGTAACAATATTTTGCCACTTGTTTACAGTCTCTTTAAAAGGACATGTCGGATGCTCAAATCCCCAATATACCTGAGGAGCGATATAATCGATATATCCGCTCTCTGAGCACCACTTGTCAATATCACAGTAATACCTGTCATCAAGGCGAAGATTGTTCATATTTCCTGCAGGGCTTATACCAAAGACACAATCAGGATCTGCCTCTTTTACCGCTGCATATACTTCTTTGACAAGGGTTGAAACATTCTCTCTTCTCCAGTCAGGAAGCTTTAAGGCCTCTGCGCTTATATCAAAGGAATTTAAATACTCTTCCCATTCCAGAGAATCAGAAGTCTTTTTATATTTATTACCCAGGGTCGGGTAAAAATAATCATCAAAATGAATACCGTCTACGTCGTAGTTTTCAACGATTTCCCTTACTCCGTTTACGATAAGCTCTCTTACTTCAGGCTTTGCAGGGTTATAGTAATAAACACCGGCATCGCAAAGTACATTTCTTTGCTCATCAGGGTCGCTGCTGTTCATCCACTTTACAGCCTGGTTTTCATCGCACATATCATAATAAAACTTTTTGCCTTTTTCGCTTGTTGTCTTATTGATCCTGTATGGATTTAAGTAGGCATGAAACTCAAGGCCGCGCTTATGAGCTGCATCAACCATATAGGCAAGAGGGTCATAGCCCGGGTCTTTTCCCTGCTCTCCCGATATAAAACCTGACCAGGGGTAATACTTTGAAGGGTACAGAGCATCAGCATAAGGTCTTACCTGAAAGATGACCGCAGTAAAGTTCTGGTTCCAAAGCTGATCAAATGCCGTATCTATATAGCGCTTAAACTCATCATAGGTTTTTGATTCGTACTTAAAACTTGGAGCATATTCGATATATGTAAACCATACTGCTCTGAATTCCTCGTCTATAAGTACTTCTTCTGTAGTTCTGTTTCCTGCCGCATCATAAGCCAAAAACGTATAAATATAACCGTCTTCTGCCTCAAAGCTGTCACCCACCAGGTTTTCCGTCTCATCCCACTTAGGATCATAAGCCTCATGACTGTCTGTAAGTACTTTAAAGAATACACTTCCTGAATCATCCGTGGCATTCAAATGAACCGTAGTCTTTTTCCTTATCGTACTAAGAGAAAGGCTTAAGGTAGGCGCAGTATTATCTATGTTGTTTATCTCAACATACATAAGTCTTTCGTTGCCGGCCTTATCTCTTGCATAAAATGTATAGATGCCGTTTTGAGTTACTTTAAAGGCTTTCTTGTCATTTTTTAAAGTAATGCTTTTACCAAGACCTCTTTTTGAAAAATAGGATTTAGATCTTTTGCCGCCTTTAAATTTTACTTCCGCAAGGCCGCCTTCATCCGTAACTTTAATAACCAGTTTAACATAATCCTTTACAGGCTCTGTAGTGTCTACAGCATAGATCATCCGTGGTTTTGTCTTGTCCTTTGCAAAGGCTCTGTCAGATGCTCCAAACACCGCCAGAAAAAGCAGCATTATTACAGCAATTCTTATCTTTTTCATAAAACTATCCCCTTCTTATGTCATTCTAATTAGTTTAATTTAAGTCTTTCTATCTTCCTGTTCCGTAGGTATTAAAGATATATTCAATACTGCCGAAAATGTTCTGAGCTGCAGCAAGCTGGAAATCATCGCTTGCAAGTTTATCAAACTCACTCTTATTTGTCATAAAACCAAGCTCGATAAGAACAGCCGGAACCACATTGTTTTTACAAACATAAAAGGCCGAGTCTTTTTTACTTCTGTCATTCATGCCAAGCTCAGTTGTAAGATCGTACTGGAATACTCCTGCCATCTTACTGCTTGTCATAACAGAATTCATCTTAGTCTTATTTGAAGAAGAATAATAAACAGAAGTTCCATATATGGCCTTATTGCTTGGAAGCGCATTCATATGAACACTGACAAACATATCAGCACCTACTTTACCTGCAAAAGCAGCCCTGTCTTTAAGTTCCATAAAGGTATCGTCTTTTCTTGTGTAATAAGCCTTTATGTCAGACTTTACAAAAAATCTGTCAATCTTTTCATAAGCTACGGCAAGATTAAGATCTTTCTCGTTCTTTCCGTAATACTGGGCACCAGGGTCCTTTCCGCCATGCCCTGCATCCATAACAACTATATATCTGTATATATCCTTTGGATTACCTGTCTTTAAGCAAAGGGCATCCTTTGTAAAGCTCATCCTGTAGGTCTGAAGCTTTTTACACTTCATAATGATAACGGTATCACCCTGCGCGTTAAGTTCTTTTGTTATAGACGTAATACTGCTGTTTGTACTTACTATAGGATTTGCATCAAGGAAAGCTCTCTGATCTCCCGGAATTATAAAAACAAATCTGTTGTTAAAATAATCATCTTCATCAGATATTCTTGAAATATCAGTCCCTTCTGCAAGAGGTATCTTTACATTAATTCCTTCAGGCTGATATGAATAATCCGTGATAATGACTCTTATCTTATTACCCTCTTCGCTAAAGGAAAGCTCCGCATTTTCAGTCTTGCTTACAACAAACGTGGCCTCGTTTTCTAAAGCTCCCATATTAAAAAAGCCTTTTAAAACCGCGTTCGGATCTTCATTTCTGAAGTTTTCCGAATTCAGAAGAGATTTAGCTCCTTTTATAACAACTCTAAGGTTTGTAGCATACACATCCTGTAATTCATATTCACATTTACCTGTGCAGTCAAACTCTATGGTATATGAATATCCGTTGGTATATCCGCTTACGCCCTTAATATAATTACCGCTGTTTATATCAGCACCGGCTGGAAGAAGCGCAGGATTATATGTCCAGGTAAAGCCCGTCTTATAGTCGCTTACAAAAATATCTTTAATATTTTCAGGCTCGTAATCTATTACTTCGCCGGGAACTTCAGAATCGTCTGTGTCATCTTCGTAAGGGTCATCATCTTCATCGTCTTTTTCAACATGTGTTGTGATAACAGACATAAGAAGATCCGCATTCCATTCATAATCAAAGCCAAGGGCATTCGCAGTAAATCTTCCGGGGACCATTACCATATCAGATGTAGTACCGTCGTATCTTACAAGCCTAGGAGGATTTTCAATAGTAACCTGCTCTCCGTTTACAAATGCAATATTTGAGTCCACCGTCATAATGACAACGTTGTCATTTCCTGTAAAAAGGATAGTCTTAGAAGTTTCATCGTACTGGTAGGTACAGCCAAGAGTAGCCGAAAAAATTTTCTTTGCCCTTAAAAGTGCAGTATTGTTCTGAATAACCGAATAATAAGGCTCAACCTTAACTTCGTTACCGTCAAAGCTTACTCTTCCCTTTACTTCCGGGAAGGAATACTCACCGTTTATAGATATGGCATAAGGAACGGTAATGTCAGCACTTTTCTCGCCATCAACATAAGAAAGACCAAGGTCAAGCGCCTCGCATACACTTCTTAGAGGTACATATAAAACATTTTTCCCTGTTGATGCAAACTTAATGATACTTGGTGCTGCTGAAAGCTCTATTTCTTCGCCGTTAAGAATAGCCTTTGTGCTGTTATAATTCATGACAAGGGTATTTCCAAATCTGCTTAAAGTAACTGTTTTTGCCTTAGAGTCATTAATATAATCGCATCCAACATTCTTTCCTGCAAAAGTAAGCTTTGCAGGGACAAGAATATCTTCATCATTTACATTTAACGAAAGTCCAAAATACGAAGAGGTGGTTAGAGCTGCAGAATTACAAGTCACATTCACCTTGGTGCCTTCGTAGTTAACTGTCTTTTTTCCGACTGTAAGTTTAACCGGTTTAGTTTTCATAGATACGATACCGGTTTCTTTTGTCCATAAATAATCAAAGCCAAAAGTTGTAGCCACAAATCTTGACGGCACATAAACAAGGCTTTTACCTGTGCTGCCATCTTTGATTATCCTTGCAGGGGTTCCAAGTGTTTTTTTAACATCGTTAACGTAAGCATAGTTAGCGCCAAGAGTAAACTTTATTACATCTTTGCCATGATACAGATATAGTTTCCCCTTTGCTTTACTGTATTTATAAGTAATACCCATATCCGTTTTAATAAATACCTGATTGCAAGGCGCAAGACTTGTTCCGTCAATGATAAAGCCTGTTGCACCTTTTACTGTCTTACCGTCAAGAGTAAATTTAACAGATGCTTCTTTATATTCGACTGTTTTTCCATCAAAGGTAAGTGTTCTTGCAAAAGCTTTGTTTTTACAAAAACACATAGAAATAAATAATCCTAAAATAATAAATGTTCTAAATATCTTAAAATAACGCATTCTCTTTGATCCATTCCTTTCCACTTTAGAAATCATATTAGTATAACATGGTAAAAATGTGTCACAAAATTGAATTATTTCAAAAAAAATGTTATCATAACAGTGGTTTAGCGAAATCATTTTATGAACAGGAAATTAATATGAAATTACAAAAATTATACAGTCTAACTCGAAAAGCAATTGATGAATATCACATGATAGATGAAGGCGACAAGATAGCTGTCGGCATATCAGGAGGTAAAGATTCTCTTACTTTGCTTTATGCGCTTGCAGGCATAAGGAAGTTTTATCCAAAGCATTTTGAAATAGAGGCAATTACCGTCGACCTTGGTTTTAAAGGCTTTGATCTTTCAAAGGTGGAAGCTTTGTGTAAGGAACTTGAAGTTAATTACACCATAATAAAGACTCAAATAGGCGAGATAATCTTTGATATCAGAAAAGAAGAAAACCCCTGCTCTCTTTGCGCTAAAATGCGAAAAGGAGCTTTTAACAAAACGGCTGAAGAACTCGGGTGCAATAAAATAGCCTATGCACACCACAAAGATGATATAGTAGAAACTATGCTTCTTTCCCTGATATACGAAGGACGCTTCCACTCTTTTTCGCCGGTTACTTTTCTTGATAGGATGAAGCTTATCGCCATAAGGCCGCTTATGTTTGTTGACGAAGCTGATGTTATAGGTTTTAAAAACAAATACGATCTTCCTGTATCAAAGAACCCCTGCCCTGCAGACGGTTTTACAAGAAGAGAATATGCCAAAAACCTTCTAAAACAGCTTAATATAGAAAACCCGGGTGTTAAAGAAAGAATGTTTACAGCAATACTAAATGGAAATATACCTGGGTGGCCTGAAAGGGACTTATCAAGATATTAAATACTTAAGGGGATGAATAAATATGGCAGAAAGAAAATACAGCGAACAGGTCAATATAGATAACGCTTTAAAGCTCAGGGAACTTCTTAAACAGATGCCGGGGTTTGCAGCAGACTATTTCAGAGCCATTGAACCAACCACCGAGTCTCGTACCCGTATCGCTTATGCATACGATATGATCGTTTTCTTTAAGTTCTTAAAAGAAAACAATCCATCATTAAAAAATACTGAAATCAAAGATATCAGGCTTAAGGTTTTAGATGAACTAAAAGCCGTAGATATTGAAGAATATATGGATTATTTAAAGTACTATAACAAGGGCAATACCGAACGAGTCAATACTGAAACAGGAATTAAAAGAAAGCTTGTTGCTCTAAGAGGTTTTTACAAATACTTTTATAAAAGAGAACTTATAGAAAATAATCCAACAGTTCTCATAGATATTCCAAAGCTCCACGAAAAAGAGATAATAAGGCTTGATTCCGACGAAGTTGAGACTCTTCTAAACGACGTTGAAACAGGTGAGGGGCTTTCAGAAAGAGCAAAAAAATTTAATGGTAAAACTGCAGTCAGAGACCTTGCAATAGTTACCCTTATGCTTGGAACCGG
>JAEEOQ010000013.1 GCA_016284355.1 Lachnospiraceae bacterium | reverse complement strand
TTTGAATCGCCGGGGTCTTTTGCAGGAACATGCGCTCTTTTTGCTGTGGCTTTGGTAAGAGGTTTTGTCTCAGGAGCCTTTTCTTCAGCTTCTTTAGTCTCCACGCTAACCGTTTCCTTAATTTCTTCTTTAACTTCTTCTTTTACTTCTTCTTTAACTTCCGGAGTTTCTTCCGGCTCTTCTTTTACTTCTTCAAGTTTAACAGGCTGCGTAGTCTCTTTCTTGGAAGACTTCTCTGCCTTTGCGCGCTTGTCTTTCTTTTTGCTCTTTTTGCCTGAATCTGAAAGGAAAGCTTCCCAGTCAAATACGGCCTCTACTGACTTTATGCCGACCTCTATCATATCATCGTCAGGTTCTCTTGTGGTAAGAGCCTGAAGCCAAAGGCCGGGCTTACTAAGTATATTTATAACAGGATTTTCGCTTCTGCCCGCGAGCTTAAGAAGCTCGTAGCTTACGCCTGCGATAACAGGTATAAGGACAAGACGGAGCACTACGCGAAGGATCATGTTATCTACTCTGATAAACATAAAGAATACTGCGGAAAGTACTATAACAAAAAGCATAAAGCTGGTTCCGCATCTTTTGTGGCGTGTAGTCTGCCTGCGAACATTTTCCACGGTAAGCGGGAAGCCCTGCTCGATGCAGTTGATACACTTGTGCTCAGCGCCGTGGTACATAAACACGCGCTTAATATCTTTCATAAGGGAGATGGCAAGTACGTATCCGATAAAGATAACGATACGAAGCACACCTTCAATTACTGCAAGCCATGTGCCGTTCTTAATAACTTTCTCTAAAAGAGATGCAATAAAGAAAGGCAGCATCATAAATATAGCTATGGCAAGAAGTAAAGAAAGGGCAACCGTAAGGCCCATCATAGCTTTCTCGCCGATCTTTTTTTCTATCTTTGATTCTTTTTCCTCTTCCTCATCAAAAAGAGAAGCGGAAAAAGTAAGGGTACTCATGCCGAGTTTAAGAGACTCTACAAAATTTACAACGCCTCTTATAAACGGAAGCCCGAGGAACTTGTACTTTTCTGTAACGCTTTTGAATTCCCCGTTTTTAACTACGATCTCTCCGTTTGTTTTGCGAACAGCTACGGCGTATTTGTCTTTGTTTTTCATCATAACGCCTTCAAGTACTGCCTGTCCGCCGATTCCCGATGGTTTCATCTTCCTACCTCCTCGAATCCCCTATTGCTTATAAAGTTAAAGGTTGAGATACGAGTACCTCAACCTTTTTTACATAATCTCTATGTCGCCCTTTACTGATTAAGGCCATACTTACGATTGAACTTATCGATAGCACCACGAGCAGAAGTAGCTCTCTGCTGACCTGTGTAAAATGGATGGCACTTTGAACAGATTTCAACGTGGATATTCTCTTTTGTTGAACCTGTAACGAACTCATTACCACAGTTACATGTAACCTTTGCCTGGTAATATGTAGGATGTATTCCTTCCTTCATGATTTTCACCTCTCTAATCTCTCGAATTGGATTTTGCCAATTTCTTATTAAACAGCTCGTTTATTTTATCATATACTCTTGTTAATTGCAAGAAAATTTTTTTTATACTATTCTATTCTTCTCAAGATACCTTATTACGTCTGTATTTGTCTTATTTACTCTGAAGATCTTTACAAGGTTTTCAAGGGCCTCATCTGCCTTTGGTGAAAGGAGGGCTCTCTTTATAAGGATATTTGCCTGTGCCTCTTCCACTGTAAAGAGAAGGTCGTCTCTTCTGGTACTTGATTTTGCAAGGTCGATAGCAGGGAAGATGTGCTTTTCAGCCATACTTCTGTCAAGTACAAGCTCCATGTTACCTGTTCCCTTAAATTCCTCAAATACCACATCATCCATACGGCTTCCTGTTTCTACAAGAGCTGTGGCAAGAATGGTAAGGCTTCCGCCTTCGCGCATGTTACGGGCAGCACCAAAGAATTTCTTTGGCATGTGGAGAGCCGCAGGGTCAAGACCACCGCTGAGGGTACGGCCTGATGGTGTAACCGTAAGGTTGTATGCTCTTGCAAGTCTTGTAATTGAGTCAAGAAGGATCATAACATCCTGTCCCTGCTCTACAAGACGGCGGGCACGCTCGATTACCATCTCTGATACTCTCTTGTGGTGAAGAGGCTCCTCATCAAATGTGGAGTAAATAACCTCTACATCTGTTCCTCTTACGTACTCTTTGATATCTGTAACTTCCTCAGGACGCTCATCGATAAGAAGGATGATGAGGTGCATCTCAGGATTGTTCTTTATAACTGATTTTGCGATCTCTTTAATAAGAGATGTCTTACCTGCTTTTGGCTGAGAAACGATCATACCACGCTGACCTTTTCCGATAGGGGAAATGAGGTCCATCATACGCATGGCGATGGAATCCTGGCCCTTTACCTCAAGCTTTAATCTCTCATTTGGGAAGATCGGTGTAAGATTCTCAAACTTAGGTCTTCCGATGATCTTTTCAGGCGGAAGTCCGTTTACAGTCTTGATGTAAAGAAGAGGCGCAAACTTTGCATTGTCTATCTTTGTGTTTCCTACGATAACGTCGCCGTTACGAAGGCCGTACTTACGCACCATCTGCGGAGCAACGTATACGTCGTCGTCTCCCGGAAGGAAGTTGTCGCAGCGGATAAAACCAAAGGCCTGTCCGTCCTGGATCTCAAAGATACCTTCTTTGGTGATACCGGTATCAAGCATCTTGATCTCTTCAGGTGTGTAATCAACCTTGTTGCGGTCGATGTATGCTGTTCTTTCCGCTTCCTGCTCCTGGTTACGGATAAGTGCTTCTTCTCTGTCTTCAGAAGGAGCAACCGTATTTCTTTCGTAATTTGTATCTCTTTCAACAGGCTGTCTGTCGTAAGTCGGGCGCTCGTAGGAAGGTCTTCCTGCAGGGCGGTCCTGGCCGTATCTTGTCTGGCCGGATACCGTAGGTCTGCCGTTGCTGCCGTAAGAAACTGTTCTGACGCCGGAGCCCATAGGTCTGGTGCCCATAGGTCTTCCGGTTCCTGCAGGTCTTGTTCCCATAGGTCTTCCTTCAGGCCTTGCGCTATACTCAGTCTGTCGCTCAGCTACGCGGTTTACAGGGCGCTCAGGAGCCGCCTCACTTGCAGTTTTAACATGGCGCTCTATAGGCGCCTCATTTTCAGGTTTTGCGGCAGGCTTTGCAGCTGCCTTTGGCGCATCCATACTCTCAAGTAATTTAACAAGTTCGTCTTTTTTAAGTGTCGAATAACCTTTTGCACCTCTTTCCTTAAGGGTTGCCTTAAGTTCGATGATGCCCATTTTTGAATAATCCATAAATAATCTCCTATGCGGGCTCTATGCCCATTTCTTTAAATACTTAAACAATGAATCTATGTGAATCTTTAAAAGCTTTAAGTTCTTTTTTGAACCACGTTCCCATTTGTGTATAACGCCGGTAACAGGCGTGTATACCACTTTGCCGTACTTCCTTGCCTCTCTGCAAAGGTCGGCATCTTCAAGGTACATAAAATACCTTTCGTCAAAGCCACCGAGCTTTTTAAAAAGCTCCGTTCTTATAAATACAAATGACCCTTGCCCGAAATCTATCTCAAAGGGCTTTTCATAGTCTGCATCTGCGTAGGTGATGGCATCTCTCCTTTTTGCAAAGCCAAAAGGAATAAAACGCCTTATAAACATATCTGAAAATGTGGGGTCTTTTCTGTAAACAGGAAGAAGCTTTCGCTCCGCGGAAACCAGCTTTGGAAAAGCCACAGCCACGTCTTTGTTTTCTTCCATAAATTTTATAAGTGCTGAAAATGAATCTTCGTAAAGAAGGATATCAGGATTGACTATAGCGTGATAATCTGAGGTCAAAAGACTCAAAACCTTGTTGTGTCCGGCTCCAAAGCCAATGTTGGCACCGGAGTCTATATAAGTGCCCCCGAGGGCGGAAAGCGTTTGTTTAAAGGCCTTTCGCGAAGGGCTCTCTTCATTTTCAGAGTTATCGACCACGTAGATATCTTTTAATATCTGCGGGTCGGTAAACTCGTTTATGCTCTTTATCGCGGCGATTATATCGGGGTAATTGCGATAGGCCACGATGGTAATACTTATCTTCATATCTTAAGGGCTACATGCTCCCTTCTCTTTTTAATACAACCAGGATGGTCTTAAATAAGATCTTGATGTCAAGAGCAAGGGACCACTCTGCAATGTATTTGGTATCAAGTTTAACTATCTCTTCAAAATCTGTAATATCACTGCGCCCCGAGATCTGCCAAAGGCCTGTGATACCCGGCTTCATAGCCATACGGGCTCTGTGGTGGTCTTCGTATTTGATCCACTCGTCATAAGAAGGCGGGCGGGTTCCCACAAGGGACATCTGGCCGATAAGGACGTTAAAGAACTGCGGGAATTCATCAAGGCTTGTGTTCCTTATGAACTGACCGATACCTGTCTTTTTTGTGCCGTCAGGCAGCTCTTTGTTGCCGATTATACGGGGGTCAAAATCAAGCTTAAACATAAGACCGCTCTCGATACGGTTCTGTTTCATAAGCTCTGCTTTGCGCTCTTCCGCGTCCATATACATACTACGGAACTTGTACATATGGAACTTCTTGCCGTTGCGGCCGATACGCTCCTGTGAAAAGAATATAGGTCCCGGAGACTTAATAAAAATAGCAGGCCCGATGATAACTGTAAGCACAAGGGTCAGTATACATCCGATAAAGCCGCCGATTATATCAAGAAGCCTCTTTAAGAAGGCCTGGAACATACCCATGGAGTTCCAGCTTACGGAAAGCACCGAAAAGCCGCCAACTTTCTCAAGGGTGTAGGAATCTCCCGCAAAGAGCTCGCGCAGGTACTCGATACCGATATGGACCGTGATACCCATAGACATAAATGTGTTTGAGATCTCAGAAAGCTCGTCGTTATACGGTAAGACAAGCAGTATCTCGTCGACCCAGTTAAGACGGACATAATCAAAGAGTTCGTCTTTAACCGCCACCACAGGGATAGAGCACTTGCTGCAGTACTTGCCGCCGTCTGTAAGTACAAGGCCCGCAAGACGGTAAGCGCCAAAATTCCGGCCTTCAAGATGCTTTTCTATCTCTTCTGCTTTTGCAGATGTGGTTACGATAAGAAGAGAACGGCCTTCTCTTGGCACAACCACTTTCATGTAGAACTGCTTATAAAGGATACGGAATGTATACGAAATAACCACATACAAAATACCCGAAATACCGGTGTACAGACGGGAGAATGTATTTCCTACCTTTAAAGCATACATGATAAGTGCAGCCACTGCATAAAGGACCGCCGCATTTTTAATTGTGTACCCAAATTCTATTAAATATCCGCGTTTCAACACGCTCTTCATGGACGCCAGCGCCAGTATGATAAGAAAATCGGCAGCCATATAACCAAGCACTAACGCTCTATACATAGGCGAACTGAAAATATGTCCGGGCATAGGTTTTCTGATCAGGTAAGCGAGGAACAGGGATATAAACAGACTGAGAAGATCAAGCAAAACAAAATCTATATGCTTAACCCAACTCATAGATGTATGTTTGTACAATTTAGTTAAACCTCGAAAATATATTTAAGATAAACTACGCTGTGATTATACATCATAGTTTCAAAATAGTAAAGTACAGTTTTTACTTATTTAATGTTTTTCACATTCTTTTCACAAAAGCAGGGTAAAATGAGTGGCATAAAGGAGAATGGGAAAATTATGAAAAAATCAAGTAAAATACTTTTGGTTATATTATCTTTGGTTATGGCAGGGCTGCTTATCTGCGCCATGTCAGGCGCCTTCGTATTTTTTATAGGCGCCCTTGGCAAAGGAGGCAGGCCGGGCAAAGGCAGTTCTTACTCAATCGGCAAACCTTCAAAAACCTTTGAAAAGCTTCCTACCACAACTCTTATAGAAAATTTTATAGACGATGATGTTAAAGATCTTTCAGACACTGTAGAAAAGGCTATGCCTTCTATCGTTGCCGTTACCTGTACAAACAGTGCCACATATTTTGATTTCTTTTACGGCGAGTACGATCAGGAGGTTGACGAAGCAGGCTCCGGCGTTATTTACGAGATAAACGATTCAGAGGTGCTGATCCTTACCAGCAGCTTCCTTGTTTCTAACGCCAAAAGCATAAAGGTTACCTTTAACGACGAGGAGACCTGCGATGCTGTTGTGGCTTCTACCCACACAGATTCGGGTCTTGCCCTTTTAAAGGTTAAAAAGAACGCTGTAAAGCCTGAGACACTTGGCGCTATATCTTCCGCAGAATTTGGAGAGGTCCCGGGCGCAAAGGCAGGTCAGATGGTGCTTGCCATCGGCAATGCCCTTGGTTACGGTCAGTCCCTTACCGTGGGCTATGTAAGTGCTATGGAAAGAAAATATTCTGTTAACGGCACTCCTATGACCCTGATCCAGACTGATGCGGCTATAAACCCTGGTAACTACGGCGGTCCGCTTATCAGCCTTGAGGGAAAAGTTATCGGTATAAGCGCTGTAAAGTACGCAGACACCACTGTTGAGGGCATGGGATATGCGGTGCCTCTTTCTGTTATACTTCCTGCGGTAGACGAACTTAAGAGCCAGAAATATTTTGACGACGAGCGCGGTTACTTTGGCGTATACTACAGCGTGGTAACAGATGAGATGCATAAAGACTACGCAGTGCCTTACGGCCTTTATGTTTCAGAGGTTATGGAAGGCAGCGGAGCAGAAAAAGCCGGCATGGTTGCAACAGACGTTATTCTTGAGGTAAACGGCAAGAAAGTAACAGATACCGAAACCCTTAACTCTATCCTTTATAACTACAAGGCAGGCGACACAATTGACGTAACCATCGCAAGGTACGAGCGCGGCGGATATAAAAACATGAAGCTAAAGGTTACTCTCGGAAACAAAACCTGGTGATTTTCTGTAAAAATGTGCTATAATGTGCAGATGATAAATGCTTTACATGAAAGGAATCCTTTATGATAATAGATTTTCATGCACATATATTCCCTGATACACTGGCGCCAAGGGCGGTACGTTCTCTTAAAGACGGAGCGGGCGATTTCTTTACGCCGACTCACAATATGACACTTGCCGGTCTTCTTGATTATATGGATAAAAGCGAGATCGAT
>JAEEOQ010000012.1 GCA_016284355.1 Lachnospiraceae bacterium | reverse complement strand
ACAGTGCCAACTTAATAATTGCACGAGTGGCTCAGTGGTGGAGTATCGCCTTGCCAAGGCGAGGGTCGCGGGTTCGAATCCCGTCTCGTGCTCGAAAATAAAAAAGAGAGTATGCAAAGCATACTCTCTTTTTTATTTTTCAGCTGGAGGCTGATGAAGAGCCCGCAAGCGGGCTCGAAGACCTCGCAATGAGCACTTAGATGGCGCATTGCGGCATCTTACGTGCGACGCATGCAAAACATTTAGCGAATGCAAAGCATGAGCTTACGTGTTTTGTAGTCGAGTGCCCTCGAATGGATACTCCTTATTTTTTCAAGCACGAGACTTGAGTCCGTATTATTTCATTATCGCCCATCTCATTTTAGTCGACTTTGCCCGAGGATTGATGCGGCATTCTTCTGAGGAAGGGCGAATGACATCATCACTTACATCGCTGTAAATACCTGCTTTTTTAAGATCTTTAAAAGATTTCTTAACCAGTCTGTCTTCACCTGAGTGGAAGGTAAGTATGGCTGCTCTGCCGCCGGGATTTAATACAGTAGGGAGCTTTTCAAGAAAACTGTAAAGTACCTCAAATTCGCTGTTTACGTCTATGCGAAGGGCCTGAAATGTTCTTGCGCACGACTTCTTTATGGCTTCATCTCGTTCATCTTTTGGAAGTCTTACAAGAGCGGCTTCAATAGCCTCGCGAAGCTCCGTCGTAGTTTCCATAGGAGCACCGTTTTTCATACGGAAGAATACCTTATCTGCTATTTCCTCAGCGTAAGGCTCATCTGAGTTTTCGATAAGCATTCCGACAAATTCTTCTTTAGTAATACTGCGTAGGCGCTGCGCTGCGCTTTCTCCCTTAAGGGGATTTAATCTAAGATCAAGTGGTCCGTCTGTTTTATAGGAAAAGCCTCGGGACGGGTCGTCTATCTGCATGGAAGAAACGCCAAGATCTGCTAAGATAAAGTCAAAATTGCCGTGTTTTTCAGCCACTTTGTCAATCTCAGCAAAATTGATAAGCTCAAACTCGAAAATATCCTCGCCAAAACCTGCATCGCGAAGTCTTTTAACAGTCTTTTCCGATTCGATTGGGTCTACGTCAAGGCCTACAAGATGTCCGTTTCCATTAAGGCATTCAAGCATCTTGCGGGTATGACCGCCGTAGCCGAGAGTTGCATCAAGGCCACGCTGTCCCGGCTGAATCTTAAGGAAATCCAGTATCTCGTTTACCATGATTGAGATATGCATTCCCGCAGGGGTGCTACCCTTGCTTATAACATGCGCCACGGTATCTGCATACTTTTCAGGGTCTTTCTCTTTATACTTTTCTTCAAACTTCTTCGGATATTTTCCGGAGTAGTGCACTCGTCTTTTGTGCGGTGTTTCTTCAGGCATGCTATTTTCCTTTCGAGAATATCTCATCTGAATCAAGAAGTATGGTAAATGGGCCGTCGTTAAGGAGGCTAACCTTCATCTCTGCCCCGAATATACCGGTTTCTGTGTGAATGCCATATGTTTCACGGAGCTCATTTACCACATATTCGTAAAGCTCATTTGCATGGGCAGGGTCACCGGCATTTATAAATGAAGGTCTGTTTCCATGGGAACAGTCAGCATAAAGCGTAAACTGGGAAACCACAAGCATCTGTCCACCTACATCATTTATTGAAAGATTGGTCTTGCCGTTTTCATCGTCAAATATGCGAAGACCAACCAGTTTTTTAACCATCTTGTCTGCTATTTCTTTTGTGTCACTGTTGCAGGCGCCAAGAAGTACAAGGAAGCCTTTTTCAGTCTTTCCGACTACATTTCCATCAACCTCAACGCTTGCGTTTGTTACTCTTTGTATTACAAATTTCATGTTTATCTCCGCCTAAGTGATATTAGCAATCTGCCACTGCGTTAAAAAGTTGCTTCAAGGATCTTTACAAATTCTTCAAGACCGGTTTTGTCCTCTTCTGTAAATCTGTTAAGACTCGGGCTGTCGATATCAAGTACACCAAACACTTTTCCGTCTTTATGCATAGGGACAACGATCTCTGAATTTGAAGCAGAATCGCAGGCAATGTGGCCCGGGAACTCATGCACATCTTTTACAAGCTGTGTTTCATCTTTAGCGGCTGCAGTTCCGCAAACGCCCTTTCCAAGAGGGATACGAAGGCATGCAGTCTTTCCCTGGAAAGGCCCAAGCTGAAGTCTGCCATCTTTCATAAGGTAGAAACCTGCCCAGTTAAGGTCAGGAAGTGTCTCATTTATAAGTGCGGACGCATTTGAAAGGTTTGAGATGATGTCGTCCTCACCTTCTGTAAGGGTTTTAAGCTGTTCAATCATTGTTTTGTACATTTTAATAATCCTCCAATCGTAAATCCTTTAAAAGTATATATACATATAAATAGAAAAGCAAGAATGAGTTAGATTTTGCTGTTGAAATATTCCTGCGTAACTTTTAATTGTTTGCGAAGAATTTCCTGCCACATTCTCGTGTGTATTTCCCCGCTTCCCTTAGAAACCTTGGTTCGCCTGATTGTTCCATCGGGATCAATCTTTCTAAAATAGTAATGATCGGTGTCTTTAAAGAGCTCCCACCCATCTTTTTCGCAAAATCGTTTTAGTTCTTTCCAGCGCGGCATTCGATTTCCTCCCCAATGCGTTTGGAATTCTCAGCCAGCAACGCCTTGTAAATATATGGAATATGACTTTTTCGATTAGGAGCAGTACTCCATACTAAATAATCATCGTAAAATTCGGTAGCATACTCAACTATAGCATTTCCCATCGCTTCTTTTGCCTCTTTGAGGGTAGGAGCATTTTCGACCAGATCAAGCTCATTTAAAGACAATGTGATAGAACCATCATCTTCAGTGTATTTAACAGCGGTAAATTTATAAATGTCCAAAATATCTCTAAGAGTTTCAATGTTAGTAAGCATAATCTCATCATGAGTCCTTTTAACAAGAACAGGGTGGACTCTGACAACATCGTCAATAACAGTGCTCCATTCTTTTCTAACTTGAGTTGAACTTAAAGCTATCATCAAAACAACACTCCTTTCATTAGCTATATACATAATATCACATAAAGTACACAATGTAAATAACGTACGTTTTGTACATTCAAATATAAACATCATTATATTCCGATAGGATAAGAAAACGGTTGTAATTACTTTGGTTTCTGATGTATATTGAATATGTGATGAAAAAAGTTGGAGTTTACATAATGGAGGAGATTAATGACTTCAGTATGCAGGGATATTTTTAAGGCTATTCATGAGGGGAAATGGCTTAAAATTGAATATAGAAATAAAGCAGGAGAAGTCACCAATTACTGGATTGCTATAGAGGGCGTAGATGTTAGAAGAAGAATGCTGACTGTCAAAGGAATGCATCTGTCTTCATATCAGATAGAGCAGTTGTATGTGTATATAGACTCCATTTTAACTACGTCTGTCATTGAAGGAACATATTGTCCTATTAATAAAGATCTCATCGATGATATTGCTCTGAATCCGGATAAATACAGACCTTTATTTGACAATGTAGCCAATCTCAAGATACTTAGCTATTTGGAAAAATGCAACAGAATGGACACCACCCCTTATTACGCTGAGTATAGTTTGATACAGTACATGGATCGAGACTCCTTTGATGGAACATCGTATAGATTAACAAACGAGCAGTTTGCTGAAATAGTAAAGAACTTTTCTGAAAACGCCAATCGCAAAAAGGGATCATCTGCGATAGGAAAGATAAAGATAAAACAACTAGCCATGAATGTGCTTAGCATTAACACAAAAAAAGGATTGTATTTGCTGGCATATAAAAAACTCAATCTAAATGTTGAGAGAAGAACGATAGAGCCAGAGGAGGAAACCACTGTCTGTACTGAATTTCAAATTGATGGAACCAATAAAGACAGCGTAAGAAAATACCTTGATGCCGAGGATTACAATCTCCTTACAGATTTTGATAAAAATTCTGAGTTAATAAAAAACGCAATAACTAAATATTGCGGTGACAAGGCCAGAGTGGATGATATGCCATATGTAGTTGGTATTGGCGCGGATATAATTGTTGATCTTCATAGTGAATATCAAGCGATCATAGATATGTATGAGCATGATAAAGTAACAGTACCAATTAAAGCTTTTTTTGGAGACTTATTGGAAAAACCAAGACGAATTAAAAGCTATCCGATAGCTTTAATTGATAATAAGATAAATCTTGACCAATTATTAGCTATAAACAAGGCCATGCAGTATCCTACCGCTTATATTCAGGGACCGCCGGGTACCGGTAAAACCAATACGATTATTAATACAATTATAACTGCCTTCTTTAATGAGAGGACAGTCTTGTTTGCGTCCAATAATAATCATCCAATCGATACTGTTTTTGAAAAACTAAATAATCTGAATTATAGGGGAAAGACGATTCCATTCCCGGTTTTGCGCCTTGGCAATAAGGATGTGATGCGTGAAGCTTTGGGGCATATTCAGTATCTAATGAAAGCTGTAGAAAATATCAATATTTTTGATAGTACGCTTGATAAGCGAAGAGATAACAGAGCGGAGAGAGCAAAAGAGTTAACTGAGCTGTTAAAGGTCTACGATTATTACCTGGACTTGGAAGAGCGTAAAGAAACATTGAGCAGACTTTTGGATTATCAGCAAACAGAAGCAACTTCACAGGCTCTTTTTCCATTTGAATTAGACTTACAGGGCAGACAGATGCAGGAAATCGACAAAAAAATTGCGTCGATGAAAAAGGTATCAGAAGAAGATGCCATGAAACTGTTGGACAGAAACGAAGAAGAGTTTTTGCAGTATCTTTATTTTATTTCAGCGAGACATATCAAAAAGCTTTATGAAGATAAATATGCCGATTTGGTTGATATTGTAAATAACAATGATTTAGATGAAGCTGTTCCGGCGTTAATCAAATACTTATCCGCCAGCGAAAATGTTAAAAAACTTCAGAAGGTTTTCCCTATAATTATCACTACCTGTATTTCTGCTCATAGAATAGGAAAACCGGAAGCACTGTTTGATATGACTATAATAGATGAGGCAAGCCAGTGCAACACAGCCATGTCATTAGTCCCTATAATAAGAGGGAATAATTTAATGCTGGTTGGAGACCCGCAACAGTTAAATCCGGTTATTTTATTAGATGAGTTCACTAACCAAAAACTAAGAAAAGAGTACAAGATCACGGACGAGTATGATTATTGTAAAAACTCAATCTATAAGACGTACATGGCCTGTGACTCAGTAAGTGATGAGATATTATTACATAATCACTATAGGTGTAACCCTAAAATAATTGGTTTCAATAATAAAAAGTATTACAATTCACAACTAAAGGTAATGTCGAAGGAAACAGATGACAATCCTTTGGTGTTTGTTGATGCTAATAACGGTGTTACGTCTGTCAAAAACACAGCACCATTAGAGGTTGAAAATATAATTAAGTACTTAAAAGTGAATAAAGACAAGAACATCGGAATAATTACACCATTTACAAACCAGAGAGACTTGATAGAACAGCGACTAAAAGAAGAGAAAATAGAAAACGTCTCATGTGGAACAATTCATTCTTTCCAGGGAGATGAAAAAGACATTATTTTGTTTTCAACAGCCATAGGTGATAGTACTCAGTCCGGGACCTATGAGTGGCTTAAATCAAACCGAGAACTAATAAACGTTGCTACTTCAAGAGCAAAAGAAAAACTGATCGTTCTTTCAGACTCAAAAAATCTTGAGAGACTACATGCGAACAGCCCTGATGATGACGATTTGTATGAATTGGTTAATTATGTAAAAAGCGAAGGAAAAACTGTTGTAACACCAAAAGAGACAAATTCTAGAGCGTTAGGCATAAAGCCATTTAGCACTCAGACTGAGACCGCCTTTTTGCAAAATCTGACACATGCCCTAGAAAACATCTGGCTGACACAGTCAAAGTACACCATACATAAAGAGGTGGCAATTTCACAAGTGTTTGCTAACAATATTGGTCATGAGGATCTTTTCTATACTGGACGTTTTGATTTTGTTGTTTATGAGAAAAACGCAGACAGAGAGACACCGGTTTTGGCTATTGAGTTGGATGGCAAAGAGCATTTTGAAGATGAGATTGTAAAAAAGAGAGATGCTCAGAAAAACAAAATCTGCAAAGAGCATGATCTTCAGCTCATAAGAGTAGAAAACTCCTATGCCAGAAGATATAATCATATTAAATCAATTCTGATGAATTATTTTGCAATTAAACACTAATCATTTTATTTACTAACGGAGGACAAATGAAAAGACGAATTACAACCCTACTGGTACTGGCAATTATCATATCATCGGTAACGTGGACAAAAGCTCGCGCCGCCCTTACAGCCCCAACCCTTACCCAGGCGTACAGGAAGAGTGACACCATTACGGTTAAGTGGGAAAAGATTTCGGGGGTGACGGGGTATCAGGTCAGGTATTCATTTGACGAAGATATGGCTGAGCCTGTTAAGATCAAGGTTAAGGGCAGGAAGAATAACAAGACTGCCATAGAAAAGGCTGATACAACGAAAAACTACTTTATTCAGGTAAGGGCATACAAAGTAACTGACGGAAAGACCACCGTATCCCGCTGGAGCAACAAGGTTTGCGTACTTGGCTGGGATAAAACGGCAGAGTATGCCAAAAATTCAAAGATCCACGAAGATGGCGCCTGCATTTACTATGCAAGTGGCAAAAACGCGACAGGCATTACGGTCTGCGTTAATGCGGGTCACGGCACAGCAGGCGGAAATAAGGTTAAAACACTGTGCCACCCTGACGGAAGCCCGAAGGTAACAGGCGGAAGCACTGCAAAGGGCGCAAAAGAGGCAGCAGCGGTATCAAGCGGCACCACATTTCTTGACGGTATAACTGAGGCTGCTGTAACACTTGAGCTTGCAAAGGCTGTAAAAGAAAAGCTCCTTGCGGAAGGATACAACGTACTTATGATAAGAAGCACGAGTGATATTCAACTTGATAATGTAGCAAGAACTGTTCTTGCAAACAATTACGCCGATTACCATATCGCGCTGCACTATGATTCTTCGGAAAACGATAAGGGCGCTTTTTACATCAGTGTGCCTGATAATAAGACCTACAGAAATATGAATCCGGTGTCTGAAAACTATAAAAAACACCATAAACTGGGAGATGCGCTGCTCTCCGGATTCAGAGAAGCAGGAGTTAAGATCTGGAGCAGCGGGAAGATGGCCCTTGATCTTACCCAGACTTCCTATTCGACTATTCCGTCTGTAGACGTGGAGGTTGGTGACAGGGCATCGGCACACGATGAAAAAACACTGAAAAAAATATCAGAAGGTACAGCTTGCGGAATAAAAAAACTGAAATAAACAAGTTGTAACCATTAAAATTCCATATGAAATAGTTCATTTTGCAAAATGATAGAACAATTCGCCTTCTTTCGATTGATTATTCAAAATATTTGAGATAAAATAGATTTAAATTAAATATTCATTTATTGAATATAAGAAAGGGCGGGGTTTTATGAAACTTAAGATCAGAGATGTTTTATTAGGAATCGCGATTCCACTTATTTTATGTATCGTCGCGACAATTGCTTTCTTTACAGCCCGAATTCAGTCAACCGCTAAAGATGTAGAAAGCATATATTATGACACTCTTTTCCAGATCGACACACTCCTTATCAACGGAGACCGAGACCTGTATCAGGCACTGTATGCAGAGCAGGAATATTACTATAATCGGGATACTCTTGATGATGCTGCAAAGCAGGAGCTGGCAAAAGATTATACCGATAACAATGGTCAGGTTTCTGACAGAGTAGAAAAAGCCAATAATATAGCAAAACAGCAGGAAGATCTTTATATGTTCGCCGATGAAGGCGGGGTAACCTTCAAAAAGCATTACGAAGATTTTACAAGCGGATTTGCAGCATGGAGAAAGATGTATGACCCTGCTACAGGGCAGGGAGATTTTGCCGCATCTATGAGCGGATTTGATGGCATAAGAGATAATCTTGATGCCATGCAGGAAATATCAGAAGCATGGGCGGAAGAAGCTCAGCTTGAAGTGCAGAAAGCCACACAGTCAACTGTGATCAGCGGAATCTGTATTTTTGGCATCATCTCATTATTGTTACTTGGTTTTTCAATCTTCATGATCAGAATGGTTATGAAAGATATGAAGACAATAGACGGTTCCATCAAGAGACTTTCGGATGGCGATTTTGCAAATGAGATAAACAGCAAGTTTACTGTTGCCGATTTTGGAGCTATTTCAGTATTGCTTGAGACCATGAGAAAGAAGCTTCAGGATGCTATACTTCAGGTTAAGAATAATGCTAAGCGCGTTAACACCGGTGCTGAAGAAGCAAAGGATCAGATCACAGACAGCAAGAAGACCACAAACGACATTAATCAGGCTGTTTCAGATCTTGCAACAGGTGCAACCGTTCTTGCAAACGAAGTACAGGGAGCTACAAGTGTTACCGCTAATATTGGCGGCTCTATCGATACTATTTTTGACACATCAAAGGCAAATCAAGATAGAGGCCAGATCCTTTACGATAATTCGGTACGAGTAAAAGGACAGCTTGAAGAACTTAAGAAAGCCGATGAGATGACAGACTCTATGGCTCTTGAGGTTACAAACTCGGTAAATGAGACAGCTGAGGTTGTTTCTCAGATCTCCATGGCAGCAGATGCCATTATCAACATCGCAAGCGAGACCAATCTTCTTGCTCTTAACGCTTCTATTGAGGCAGCAAGAGCCGGTGAAGTAGGTAAGGGTTTTGCGGTTGTAGCAGATAACATCAAGTCACTTGCTGAAGAGTCCAACAAGTCTGCAAACGAGATCACTGAGATGCTTTCAAAGATCACAGCTCTTTCAGACAAGAACAAAGAGCTTACTTCAAAGATCAAAGAAGCTACCAACAACGAGAACGTTGCTCTCCTTGAGATGCAGGCATCATTTGATGAAATGCTTGAAACTCTCAAGGCAACAGAAGTTGGCAACAGAGAGATCGCAGAACAGGTTCAGAGCCTTACAAACGATAAGAATACTATCCTTGAGACTATTGAGTCTCTTTCAAGTATTTCAGAAGAGAACGCAGCATCAACAGAGCAGACAAGCGCATCACTTACATCACTTGATTCTGCTATGGATATAGTTGTTAATCAGGCTGAAGACCTTAAGGGAATTGCAGATGATCTTATTACCGGAATGAATTTCTTTACAGTTGAATAGAAATTGAACTGACTTCAAAGAACGGGCGCGAGAAATCGCGTCCGTTCTTTTTTGATTTGCTTTATCGCCGGTTTTGAGATATTATAGTATACGAGAATTTATGTCTTTATGAGGATTTATATAGATGAGTGAGAAACAAAGCATAGAAATAGACGGATATAAGATTTATTACAAAGTTACCGGGAAAGACAATGCCTATACTGTTGTGATCTTGCAGGGCTGGGGTACTACTCTTGAGGTATACGATTCCGTAGCGGCCTGTATTAATGAGAAGTATAAAGTGGTTCAGCTTGATCTGCCGGGTTTTGGAAAGAGTAGCGAGCCTCGTGAAGGCTGGAATGTGGACGGTTTTGCGGACTTTTTTATTAAGTTTATGCAGGCACTTGATATTAAGAAGGCAACTCTTCTTGGCCACTCTTACGGCGGCAGAGTTATAATCAAGCTTGCGGCAAGAGAGAGTCTTCCCTTTGAGATCGAAAGGATAGTCCTTGTGGATGCGGCGGGCGTACTTCCAAAGAAAACTCCGGCGCAGATGCGAAGGATCAAAAGATATAAGATACTTAAAAAAATAGTTAACACAAAACTTGTGGATACTTTGTTTCACGACCAGGCAGAGGCGTGGAAAAAGAGGCAGGGCTCTGCTGACTACAGAGCGGCTTCTCCCCGTATGCGCGAGTGCCTTGTTAAGGCGGTAAATGAAGACCTTACAGAACTTTTCCCAAGAGTAAAACAGGAAGTTTTGCTTATCTGGGGAGAAAATGATACAGCTACCCCTCTCTCAGATGCAAAAGTTATGGAAGCAAAGATGCAAAATGCCGGCCTTGCGCCTATTGCAAATGCGGGACATTTCAGCTTCCTTGACCAGCCGGTTATCTTCAGAAATATTATGAGATCATATTTTAAGATGTAGGATGAAAAATGATGGTTAATCTTATTATTTACAGCGTGCTTTTCCTTGTTACATATCTTCTTGTACTTCGTTACAACCTGCATATGTTCCAGCTTAACGGCTATAAAAACGGAGAGCATTTAAACAGACTTAAAAAGAGCATATATAAGCAGTGGCAACTTGTGCCTTGTGCGGTTCTTTCAATACTTGGCAGTCTTACAGGGCTCCTTGCTTTTAACATTTCGGCCTGGGTTTTCCTTGCGGTTGCGGCATTGGTATTTAACTTTTACCGCACATACAACGTAAAGAAAAAGCTTGTGTATACTGCAAGAGTTAAGCGGCTTATAGCAACTCACTTTATTATAACCGCAGCAGTTACGGCTTACTTTGCCCTTTTTGCAAGGCATTTCCTTGTTACCTCATGGGCAGTTATCCTTTTACTTCAGCCACTTATGCAGGTGATCTGCAACATTATCAATAAGCCTGCCGAAAAGGCAGTTACAAACTGGTATATAAACGACGCAAAAAAGATGCTTGCAGCCTGCCCTGACCTTAAGATAATCGGTGTAACGGGAAGCTACGGCAAGACCAGCGTTAAGTTTTATTTAAAGACATTACTTGAAGCAAAATACAACGTGCTTGCTACTCCTGAGAGCTTTAATACTCCTATGGGTGTAGTTCGTACCATCCGTGAGCACCTTAAGAGCACGGACGAGATCTTTATCTGCGAGATGGGCGCAAGACACGTGGGCGATATTAAAGAGATCTGCGATATTGTGCATCCTCACCACGGAGTTATTACATCTATCGGTCCTCAGCATCTTGAGACCTTCTTTAATATGGAAAACATTAAGAGCACCAAGTTTGAGCTGGCGGATGCACTTCCTACAGATGGAATGCTTTTCCTTAACGGCGATAATGAATATATAAACGAAAAAGCAGTAAATTATGCAAACAAGACATTTTATTACGCTGCAAAGGAAGGCAGCGGATATTATGCTAAAGATATTAAAGTCGGACGACTTGGCACTGAGTTTACTGTAGTAACGTCGGGCGGAGAAGAAGAACGCTTCTCCATGAAGCTTATCGGCGGCCACAATGTAATAAATGTGGTTGGTGCCATCGCCGTAGCCCACAGTTTTGGCGTGGCTCTTTCAGATCTTCGCATTCCTGTAAGAAAGCTTGAGCCTGCGGCTCACCGCCTTCAGATATTAGAGCGCGGCGCAGTTACCATAATCGATGATGCTTATAATTCAAACCCTGTAGGCAGCAAGGCAGCAGTAGAAACTCTTGCCATGTTTGAGGGCGTAAGGATCTTAGTAACACCCGGTATGGTGGAGCTTGGCGATAAGGAAGAGGAGTATAACAGACTTTTTGGCTCGTACGCTGCAAAGTGCTGTGATTACATCCTGTTAGTCGGCAAAAAGAGAACCGAGCCTATTAAGGAAGGTGCTCTTGGCGAAGGCTTTAGCTCAGAGAAACTTCAGGCCTTTGATACCCTTGGCGAAGCCATGACCTTTGCTTATGGCATTAAAGATGAAGGCCACAAGGTGATCCTTCTTGAAAACGACCTGCCTGATAACTATTAGAGCGGCAGCATTTACAAAGATTTCAATTAAGTTTAAACATAAAGAGGTAATTCAAATGAAAACCAGAGTAGCTATGATATTCGGCGGAAAGAGCGTTGAGCATGAGGTATCCGTTATCTCGGGTATCCAGGCCTATCTTTCCATGAATACAGACAAATACGACGTTATCCCCGTATACATGAACAAGAAAAATGAGATGTATATAGGAGAAGATATCGGAAAGATCGAGGAATATAAAGACATTCCGGCCCTTCTTAACAAGTCAAAAAGAGTTATCATGCTTCGCGAAGGCGACAAAGTTGTTCTTAAGGAGCAGAAAACAAAGCTTTTCGGAGGCATGAAGCCTATAGAGATAGATGTGGCTTTCCCTGTAGTACACGGCACAAACGTTGAAGATGGCGCGTTCCAGGGCTATCTTAAGACCCTCGGCCTTCCTTTTGTGGGTTGTGATGTTACCGCTTCAGCAGTTGGCATGGACAAATACATCCAGAAGCTTATATTAAAGGAAAATAACATTCCTGTGCTTGATGCAAAGCTTTATACAGGAAGTGATTATGCGAATATGGATAAGATGGTGGGCGGTATCGAGGCTACTTTTGGTTATCCTGTTATCGTAAAGCCTGTTAACCTTGGTTCAAGCGTTGGTATCACTGTAGCAAAAGACAGAGACAGCCTTGTTGCGGCTCTTGATAACGGCTTTAAGTATTCCACAAAGGTTCTTGTAGAGCACGCCATAAGCAAGCTTCGCGAGATCAACTGCTCGGTACTTGGCGATGAGAATGAGGCAGAGGCTTCTGAGATCGAAGAGCCTATGCATACAGAAGATATTTTAAGCTATGAAGATAAATACGTAAGTAACGCTAAGGGCAGCGGCTCTAAGGGAATGGCAAGCGTTGCAAGAAAGATCCCTGCAGAGGTTTCTCCTGAGATGCGTGAAAAGATCAGAGATCTTGCGGTAAGAGCTTTTAAAGTACTTGGCTGCAACGGTGTTTCAAGAATCGATTTTATGATCGACGAAGAAACAGGAAATCTCTTCTTTAACGAGATCAACACTATTCCGGGTTCCCTTGCATTTTATCTTTGGGAGCCTATCGGAGTTCCATATAAAGAACTTCTTGACAGAATGATAAAGCTTGCGCTTAAGAGAGCAAGAACAGAAGAAAGCATTACGTATACGTTTGATACAAACATCCTTAACGGCGCGTCATTTGGCGGCGGGAAGCTTCCTGGCAAGAACAAGCTGAAGGCGTAGTTCGAGCCTGGAAATGCCTGTACAGGGACACTTAACGAAGTCAAGACTTTTGTCGCAGACTGAGTTTAGTGTCATCGGACGGTAAAGGGAGCAAAAGAGTTCAAAAGACGAGGTATCTATGAATAAGGCTAAATGGACCGCTATCCTTGCGGTAGCAAGCGGAGTGATGCTGCTGCTTATGGTGGCTGTGGCAGTGCTCTTCTCATCCTTATTAAGAAAATCCATAACAATAGAGGCAGGGGACGTTTCGCTCTCTGCTTCTGATTTTTTGCGGAAGGGTCCGTCGCTGCTTAATTACAGACTGCTTACAGACCTTGACGGGATAGATACAAAAGAGCCGGGCGAATATGTGGTTCAGTTCCTTGTAAACGGAAGGACTCAGCATAGTCTTCTTAAGATAGAGGACACTACGCCTCCTACAGCTGTAGTAAAAAAGGAACTTGCGATCCCTGTAGGGACAGAAGTCAGCGTAGACAGATTTATAGAGAGCATAGATGACAACACTAAGGTAAATGCAAGAATACAGGGCAGCGGAGATTATGTGGATGCTGAGATCATAAATGATCCGGGAGATCATGAGATCGAGCTGATCTTTGAAGACCTTGGGAAAAACAAGATAAGCAAAACCGCTACTTTGCATGTATGCGATATAAAAGACAGAGTGACCCTTGAGGCAGGAAAGAAGCTTAAAGCAAGTAAGTTCCTTAACAACAAAGAGGATAAAGCTGAAATTCTTACTGACGTAAAAGGCATTACCGGAACGCCGGGAGAGTATAAGATCCTTGTTAGCTGGAACGGCACAGAGGTAGAAAGCGAACTTATTGTTACCGACACCACTCCGCCTGAGATTAAAAAAGCAGAAGAACTTAAGGCCCTTGCAGGTTCAACCATCCTTTACAAAAAATATGTAAATGTAACAGACAACAGTGACGGTGAGTGCAGCCTTGAGGTAGATACAAAAGGGGTTAACCCTTATGAAGAAGGAAACTACGACATTACATATACGGCAAAAGATCCAAGCGGAAATGTAAGCAAAAAGACTTTTTCAATTGAGATCTATAAGCTGCCTGAGGTATCTGACAAAGAACTTTCAAAGGAAGCAGAGGCTGTACTTGATGAGCTTGAGATAGAAGAAGGCAGCAAGGTTACAAGAGAGAAGCTTCACGACCTTTACAGGTGGCTTAAGACCACAGTTAAATACACCGGAACTTCAGATAAGAGCAGCCTTCCGTATGCGG
>JAEEOQ010000157.1 GCA_016284355.1 Lachnospiraceae bacterium | reverse complement strand
GCATGGCCGAGTAGCCAAGTCTGGACGGGATAAACGCTGAAGGCATCTAAGCGTGAAGCCCACCTCAAGATAAGATATCCCATAACGTAAGTTAGTAAGACCCCTGAAAGACGATCAGGTTGATAGGTTGAAGGTGGAAGCACGGTGACGTGTGTAGCTGATCAATACTAATAGGTCGAGGGCTTATTCAAAGATAATCGAGTTTGACTTTTCAATGTGTAGTTTTGAGTGTACTGTTTAAATAAGGCCCAGTGGCTCAGTTGGTTAGAGCGCCGCCCTGTCACGGCGGAGGTCAAGGGTTCAAGTCCCTTCTGGGTCGTTTTGGAAGTTTAGCTCAGCTGGGAGAGCATCTGCCTTACAAGCAGAGGGTCACAGGTTCGAGCCCTGTAACTTCCATGAAGATATAGTTTATATCTTTATAAGCCGATGTGGCTCAATTGGCAGAGCAGCTGATTTGTAATCAGCAGGTTAACGGTTCGAGTCCGCTCATCGGCTTTTGTAATATGAAAACTTCATATTGCTTATGGATGGATTCCCGAGTGGCCAAAGGGGGCAGACTGTAAATCTGTTAGCAACGCTTTCGAAGGTTCGAATCCTTCTCCATCCATTAATGAAAGTGTCATAAGGCACTTTTATTATTATAATAACATCGCGGGGTAGAGCAGTCTGGAAGCTCGTCGGGCTCATAACCCGGAGGTCACAGGTTCAAATCCTGTCCCCGCAACTAAGTTTACAATTCTATATTGTAAAACTTCAGATGCCCAGATAGCTCAGATGGTAGAGCAGAGGACTGAAAATCCTCGTGTCATTGGTTCGATTCCGATTCTGGGCACTTTACATTCTAAAATGAATGTATGGGATACTAGCTCAGTCGGTAGAGCACTTGACTTTTAATCAAGGTGTCGGGGGTTCGAATCCCCCGTGTCTCATGAAGAAAGATGCTGTGATCATTTCGATCGCAGCTTTTTTTATGCAGCGGATAAACTGTCAGAAACTATCTATAGATTAGGACTATATATAGATAATATTATAGAAAATTATCAATATGTAGTTGTAATTTTGGTCGAAATTAATTACTATATTAGTAGAGAGTTATTTCTCTATAAAACTAAATAGAAAGGTTTGATCAAAATGCAACGCTTTCGAAACAGAGAAAAAAGGACTAAAAGAGAAACAGACAGTAAAGCCTTAAAACTGGCTAAAAACATTAAAGAGCAAGGCAGAGAAGAGAAAGACCATCTTTCTAAAGAAATGCGAAAGCTTAAGAACGGCAGATGTGTTCTTTGTGGGAATGAGTATGAGGATTACGGTTTTTCACCTTATCCGGTAGTTACCGATAAACCTCAGTCAAGATGTTGCAATGAGTGTCACCGGAATATTGTTGTACCGGCAAGGTTTATGTCCGCGTAATTAATTAGACGTCAGCTTTATAGCTGGCGTCTTTATATTTATAAAAATAGTATTAATTTTAAAATACTATATTGCAATATAGAATAGTGTGTGATATGATACAGATATCCGGAGAAAACAAAACGAAAGAAAGGATGGATAATGTATGAACGCACAATTTAAAAAAGGAGCCTTAGAGCTTTGTGTTTTAGCTGAATTAAAAGATAGTGACAGATACGGATATGAGCTTACAGACTCCATTTCTTCTGAGATGGACACAGCAACCGGAACTTTATATCTGGTTTTAAAGAGACTTAAAGATGAAGAATATGTTGAAACATATCTTAAAGAATCGGCTGAAGGGCCTGCAAGAAAGTATTACCACATGACAGCAAAAGGAATTACTTATCTTGATGAGCTTAGAAAAGAGTGGGACGGATTCGTTAATGCTGTAAATAACATTATTAACAAATAGGGAGGATAAAAAGATGACTAAACAGGAATATATGGAAAAACTTGCAGCTGCACTTGAGGAAAGAGTTCCTGAGATGAAGGACGAGGTACTCGAGGATTACGAAGCACATTTTAACATGGCTATGGCTGAAGGAAAGAGCGAAGAGCAGATCTGTGAAGACCTTGGCGATATCGATGATTTTGTTTCAGAGTTTGCTTCTATGGAAGGCAACAAGGCAAATACAGGAAAGACTTTCAATTTCAATTATTCATTTGAAGGAAAGACTTTTGAGGATATCGTAGGAGATTTCAGTAAAGGCCTTAAAGAGGCAGGAGATGCCATAAGCAAAGGAATGACAGAAGTTGTTGAAAGCCTTAAGACAGCTTATAAGTCAGATGAAGTACAGAATGCAATAAAAAACGGCAAGACCTTCGTAAATCAGGAAATGAATATGTTTAAAGATAAATTTGAAGTAGACCCGGTAAGCGAGGAAGACATCGATCCTGAGGATGTTTCGACTACAAGTGTCAATACTTCAAGCATTAAAAAGATCATCGTTGATGCAGTGATCGCAGATGTTACCGTAGAAAAGTCAGAAGATGACAAGGTACATATCGAGTACGAGAATAACGGAAGCCTTGATCAGCAGCTTAAGTACAGATACTACTTTAAAGAGGAAAATGACACTATATATACAGGAGTTAAGAAAACTCTTACAAAAGCAGGACTTTTCAGCAATGCATTCAATCCTAACATTACCCTTAAGATTGAGATCCCTGAAGAGATGGACAGTGTAACTGTTATCTCTGCAAGCGGTGAAACACAGGTAAGCGGCGTTAAAGTTAAAAACATGAAACTCCAGGCAGCAAGCGGCGACATGAATCTTGAGGATGTTGAGTGCGAATCTCTTATGACAAGTACAGTCAGCGGAGATATCAAGCTTGATAACGTGGTTGCAGAAAACCTTGCAGTTTCAACAACCAGCGGCGATGTGGTATTTGACGGAAAGAGCAAGAAAACAGCTATAAAGACTGTCAGCGGTGATATCGACATCGAGACAGATGAAACCTTTGAAGGAAGCATCGGTACTGTAAATGGCGACATAGATATTGATGCTGATTGTAACTTCGAAAGCAGTATTTCAACTACAAACGGCGATGTTAATATCAAGCTTAATAACAATAGTGACGGATACAGCCTTTCTTTCCAGACTGTAAACGGTGATGTAAGCGTAGACTATGACGGCGAGTCACATACATTCTCAAAGAACGGCAAGTACGACTACGGCGAGAAGGGAACCGTTATATACGCAAAGACAGTTTCAGGCGACATCGAGCTTTGTGATTAATAAACTCATTTATCATAATTACTTCTCCAAACAAGAGCTCCCGGGAATATATCCCGGGAGCTCTTCTAGTTAAGAATATTTCTGGAAATCTTAAGCATTAAACATGATACGCTCACTCTTAAAGGCTTTCGCGATAGCAAATGTTATAACAACACCTGCAAGAATGGTTCCGCCTGCAGAAAATGCAAGCTGAAGAGCAGTAAGCTCGTTTGTCATGATATTTTGGATAGAAAGAGCCGTACCGTATACAGGGATAGCAAATAAAAGATCGCTCTTTTCAACGCCTCCCTGGAACATTGTAAGCATACCAGCCACGATTATCAGAATATAAAGCGGTGAAATGTATGTGGAAGCTTCCTTTGTGTTTTTACAAAGGACAGAAATAACTGAAATAATACCAACATACATATACACAAGCGCTACCATGATAATAAGAAGGCTGATGATCTGGAACGCTGAAAAATGAACGTTCATGTTAAGCTCGCTCATAGTACCTGAAGAACCCATAAGCGGCATTGCAAGTATCAGTGAAACTGAGTAAACAATGGCTGAAAGGGTTGAAAGGATTGAAAGCGCGGTAAGTTTACCAAATACAAGCTCGCTTCTCTTAATAGGTGAAAGAAGGAGGCTTGCAAGGGTTCCACGCTCTTTTTCTCCTGCAATGGCATCTACGCAAAGACCCATGGCACTTGAGAAAAGAAGCATAACAATAAGATAAGGAACAAGCATACCGAGGAATTCACCGTTTGCCTTGTCCTCATTTACAATAACCTCATTTTTTACATTAAATGCATTAAGTACTTCAAGGTTTCCGCCAAAACGACCGGAAAGGATGGTATTTTTGTAATCATCGAGAATGAGGTTAACAAAGTTGTTTCTTGCGGCATTGGAGTAATTTCCGCTGGTGTTGTAGTAGATCGTAACATTTGGAATGGCATCGCCTTCATTTTTATATGAAGAAGCGGTATTAATAAAGTCTTTGTCAAATTCTACAAGAAGCTCAGCATCACCGTTTAAGATATCATCTTTGACAGTGGTTATGGTTTCAGCGCTTGTATCTGAAGGTAAAACAGTAACGTCTGCTATATCAAAGTAGCCTTTGTTTTCAGCCTTTTCTTTAAAATCTTCAGGAGCGTTAAGTATATACACTTTGGAAATGTGCTCCATGATATCGCTTGAGAACCTGCCGATCATGCTTCCCATAATGCTGTAAATACCAAACATCAGGACTGCAGGAAGGATAAACAGTGAAAAGATCAGCTTTTTATCAAGAAAAACACGAGCAAGCTCTTTTTTCATTACAATGATAGCGTTATTCATTATGCTTCCTCCTTGTGATTTTCTTTGTAAAGTGTAAAGAATGCATCTTCAAGGTCTGCTGCACCGGTGGAGTTTACTATCTCATCAAGAGTGCCTTCGCAGATCTTCTTTCCGTCAATGATAACTCCGATCCTGTCGCAAAGCTTTTCTGCTTCTGACATGATATGAGTTGAAATGATAACGGTCTTTCCGCGCTCTTTTAAGGAAGCCAGCATATCTGTTACGCTTCTTGCTGTGATTACGTCAAGTCCGCTGGTTGGCTCGTCAAAGATAACTACATCAGGATCATGCACAAGACAAACGGCAATGGCAGCCTTTTGCTTCATACCTGTTGAAAGCTCTTCAATCTTTTTTTCTTCAAAATCATTTATGCCAAAATACTTAAAGAGCTCATTTCTTCTGGCGTCGATCTCGCTTTCGCTCATACCGTGAAGCCTTCCAAAAAATGAGAAAAGATATTTTGGAGTAAAGTTTGGATCAAGTTTGATCTCATTTGTAAGAAAACCGATTCTTTCAAGAACTTTTGTGGATTCCTTAACGGTATCATGCCCGCATACGGCTACAGAACCATCAGTAGGTTTTAATAAAGTGGCAATGCAGCGTAAGGTCGTGGTTTTACCGGCACCGTTTGGTCCTAAAAGGCCGTAGATCTCCCCCGGCTTTGCAGTAAAACTGATACCGTCTGCAGCACGTTTGATGCTGTCTTTGGTCTTTAGCTCAGCCATTTTTCTTTTACTGAGTTTATAAACCTTGGTAAGGTTTTTTACCTCGATCATTATTTACATCTCCTTTTCATTAGTAGTGAACAACACATTTTAATTCTCACAAATTAGAGCCCTGATGTCAATTAATTAAGAGAATATTAATGTGATTTTAATTTAGCCAATGAGTGTTTGAGGAATGGCAGCAAATGTGATAAAATAAGGCTTACGAGAAGAGAGCTTACTATAGGGAGGCGATGTAATGCTTGAAAAAGAATTAAAGGTATTGCTTACAAAAGAGCAGTATGAAAAGATAGATAAGCTGATAAGATGGGAAGATGTATACGATCAGATCAATTTTTACTACGCAAAAGAAGGAAATGAGGATGTCCCGGGAACTCCGACTGTTCGCATACGCAGTAAAAAAGGTAAGATGCAGCTTGAAGTAAAGGTGCCTGTAAGCGCTAATTCGGGAGCAGTAAAGCAGCACGAGGAGTACGCAAAGGATATCGCATATATCCCGCCTGTAATTTCACGTGAAACACTTAATGAACTTCTTGATAGAACCGACATGCAAGATACCAGGCTCCTTGGCTTTTTATACACAAACCGAAGGATAAGTACAAAGTATGAAGGCTGCGAGATCGCTCTTGATAAAAATGAGTATCTTGGAAAAACTGACTATGAGCTTGAGGTAGAATTTATAGATGAGCTTCCGGGGGAGCTTCTTAGAGAATTTGAATTTTTAAATATAGACCAGAGCAGGAAGGTAACGGGAAAGTATAGGAGGTTTATACATGAACGAGAAAATTGCAGAGCTTAAAAAGATAATAGATGAGAGCAACAACATAGTATTTTTTGGAGGAGCGGGAGTAAGCACTGCCAGCAATATTCCGGATTTTAGAAGTTCCACAGGGCTTTACAGCAAAAAGCTAAATGCCCACTTTACACCGGAGGAAGCGGTTTCTCACTCCTTCTTTGTAAACCACACAGATGAGTTTTACGATTTTTATAAGAAAAATCTTGTGTACCCGGATGCAAAGCCAAACGATTGCCACATTGCCCTTGCAAAGCTTGAAGAGATGGGTAAGCTTAAAGCTGTGGTAACGCAGAATATCGATGGCCTTCACCAGGCAGCAGGAAGCAAGGTGGTATACGAGCTTCACGGGTCTGTTAAGAGAAATTATTGCATGAACTGCCGAAGCTTTTTTGATGAAAACTACGTACTTAAGGCTGAGGGCGCTCCCAAATGCGACAAATGCGGCGGCCTTGTAAAGCCTGACGTGGTTTTGTATGAGGAAGGCCTTGATGGAAACGTGATAAACGGTGCGGTAAACGCCATTATAAATGCGGACACCCTCATTATCGGCGGAACTTCGCTTATAGTATATCCGGCAGCAGGCCTTATAAACTATTTTGAAGGAAAGAATCTAGTGCTTATAAATAAGAGCGCGACATCAGCAGATAAAAATGCTGATCTTGTGATAAACGACGATATTGCCAAGGTATTTCGAGAGGCAGTACTGGAAAAACAATAAAAAAGATCAATATAAGGGAGAGTAACAATGAGGATAAGTGAGTTATTAAAACAGGACAAAATGTCTATGTCTTTTGAGGTTTTTCCGCCAAAGACAGACTCGGCTTTTGAGGGAGTAAAGAAGGCCACAGAAGAGATCGCGGCGTTAAAACCTGCGTTTATGAGCGTTACCTACGGCGCCGGCGGTGGAACCAGCAAATTTACACTTGATATCGCAAAGAATATAAAGGACAAGCTTAATGTGCCGATGCTTGCGCATCTTACCTGCGTTTCTTCAAGCAAAGAGACAGTAAAGGCGAGAATAGAAGAAATGAAGGCAGCAGGCATTGAAAACGTTATGGCACTTAGAGGTGACCTGACTCCTGAGATGGAAGGTCAGGACAGAAGTCACTGGGATTACAGATATGCCATAGACCTTATAAGAGACATTAGGGAAAGCGGGGCAGATTTTTGCATTGGCGGGGCATGCTACCCTGAGGTACACCCGGAGAGCATTAATCAAAAGGATGATATAAAGCACCTTAAGGAAAAGGTTGATGCGGGCTGTGATTTCCTTACGACTCAGATGTTTTTTGACAATAATCTGTTTTATAACTTCCTTTATAAGGCAAGAGAAGCAGGAATCACTGTACCTATAGTACCGGGTATTATGCCTATTACAAATGCAAAGCAGGTAGAAAGAGCCATAAAGCTTTCGGGGTCCTTTATGCCTGTAAGGTTTAAGAGCCTTGTAGATAAATTCGGCGATAACCCTGAGGCTATGAAACAGGCGGGTATCGTATATGCGACAGATCAGATAATAGATCTTTATGCAAACGGCATAAAGCTTGTACACGTATATTCCATGAATAAGCCTGACGTGGCAGAAAAGATCTTAGCAAATCTTTCATATATATTAGACAGGGATGCGTAACGGGAGAAATTTCCGGAACAATTACGAGGGAGAATAATAATGGATATAAGGAAATATTTACAGGAAAATATAGTGTTTCTTGACGGAGGCATGGGAACACTGCTTCAGGCAAGGGGCCTTCATGCAGGAGAAAAGCCTGAAAGGTGGAATATTACTCACGCGGAAGACATAATAGATATTCAAAAAAGCTATTTTGATGCAGGTACAAATATTATAAATACCAATACCTTTGGGGCAAACTGCCTGCATTTTGAAGAAGACGAATTAAAAGATATAATCAATGCCGCTATAAATAACGCAAGGGAAGCGGCAAAAAGATCTGTAAATACAGGAGTAAAGCTGGTTTCGCTTGATATAGGACCTACAGGAAAGCTTCTTAAACCCTACGGAGATCTTGATTTTGAGGAAGCAGTTGGTATTTTTGCTAAAACCGTAAAGATTGGTGTAGAGGCGGGAGCTGACCTTATCACCATAGAGACCATGAACGATTCTTACGAGACAAAAGCAGCCCTTCTTGCGGCAAAGGAAAACAGCGACCTTCCGGTTATCGTAACAAATGCCTACGGCGAAGACGGAAAACTTATGACGGGCGCGAACCCTGCTGCTATGGTTGCTATGCTTGAGGGCATGGGCGCAGATGCAATAGGTGTAAACTGTTCTTACGGACCAAAGACATTAAGACCGATCATTGACGAATACCTTAAAGTAGCCTCAATTCCGGTTATAATAAAGCCAAATGCCGGACTTCCAAAAGTTATAGACGGAAAGACAGTTTATGACGTGCTTCCGCCTGAGTTTGCAGAAGATGTGGCAGATATGATAAGAGCAGGTGTGCATGTAGCAGGTGGATGTTGTGGAACAACACCCGAATATATCAAGGCACTTGTGGATAAAGTGGCGAAAAAAAAATTGCAGCCTGTGGCTCTTTCAGATAAGGGGCTTACAGTGATATCCTCATATACTCATGCAGTAACCTTTGGAAATACGCCGCGCCTTATCGGAGAGCGTATTAATCCTACGGGAAAGAAGCGATTTAAACAGGCGCTTATAGAAGATGATGTGGACTACATTCTTAATGTGGGACTTGAAGAGGCAGAAAAAGGCGCGCATATACTTGACGTAAATGTGGGCTTGCCTGATATAGACGAAATATTAATGCTAAAGAAGGTAACATACGAGCTTCAGGCGGTATGCGATCTTCCGCTGCAGATTGATACAACAGATGTAGCTGCTATGGAAGCTGCCCTTAGAATATATAATGGAAAGCCGCTTATTAACTCGGTAAACGGAAAAGAAGAGGTAATGGAAGCCATATTTCCGTTAGCAAAAAAATACGGCGGAGCCATTATCGCTCTTACGCTTGATGAGGCAGGTATCCCTGCAAAGGCAGAGGGGCGCCTTGAGATAGCAAAAAAGATCCTTAAAAAAGCGGCTGAATACGGAATAGATAAGAAAGACATCATCTTTGATACCCTTGTACTCACTCTTAGCGCAGAGCCTACGGCAGCAGTTGAGACATTAAAGGCGCTTCGCCTTATAAGAGATGAGCTTTCTGCATGTACAAGTCTCGGAATTTCAAATATTTCCTTTGGACTTCCAAGCAGAGATGCCATAAACAGTACATTTTTTGCTTCTGCCCTTGAAAGCGGACTTAGTGCTGCCATCATGAATCCAAATTCTTTTGAGATGATGAAAACATATAGGGCTTTTATGGCTCTTTTAGGTCAGGATCCAAATTGCAGCGATTATATAGCTTATATGGAAGAAAATAAGCAGGAAGTTGTGACGGTAAGCGGAAATGCTGCAAAAACAAGTACAAATTCCGGTTCTACGCCTCTGCAAAAAGCTATAATAAAAGGCCTTAAAGATGAGGCGGGAAGCTGCACAGCAGAGCTTTTAAAGACATCTGCGCCACTTGAGATAGTAACAAATGAGGTAATCCCGGCTCTTGATATCGTGGGAAAGGGATACGAAGAAAAGACTATATTCCTTCCGCAGCTCCTTATGGCAGCAGAGAGTGCAAAGAGTGCCTTTGAGAAGATCAAAGAAAAGATGAAAGCAGAAGGCACAAAAGGCGAGGCAAAGTGTAAATTCATCATTGCCACCGTACACGGAGACGTACATGATATCGGCAAAAATATCGTAAGGCTTCTTCTTGAAAACTACGGCTTTGAGGTAACAGATCTTGGAAAAGATGTACCGCCTGAAGTTATCGTAGATGAGGCGGTAAAGCAGCATGCTCCGCTTGTGGGCCTTTCAGCTCTTATGACCACCACCGTACCTGCTATGGAAGAGACCATAAAGCAGCTTCGCGTTAAGGCCCCTTGGGTAAAGGTAGTAGTAGGCGGAGCTGTCATGAACCAGGAATACGCAGATAAGATAGGTGCTGACAAGTACGCCAAAGACGCCATGGAAACCGTAAGATATTCGGAAGAAATCGAAAAGGCGCTGAAAGAGTAAAAAAGACGCATAAAGAATTAAAAATGTTACATTGAAATGGCAGGCACGGTATGTTATAATTTAACCACTCGGGACACGTGTTTCGTGTTTCTTAAAAAGGATAAAAGTTTGGTTTGATAATAGGAAAAGGAGTTTTATCATGAGCGAATTTAAAGGATTATTATTTGACCTTGACGGTGTTATCGTAGATACCGCTAAATATCATTTCCTTGCCTGGAAACAGCTGGCAGAAGAGCTTGGTATTAATTTTACCGAAAAGGATAATGAAAGACTTAAGGGCGTAAGCCGTATGAGATCTTTTGAGATCATTCTTGAGATCGGTAACAGAGAGATGAGCGAAGAAGATAAGGAGATGTACTGTACAAAGAAAAATGCGGTATATCTTGAGTATATCAAAAAGCTTCGCGAAGATGAGATCCTGCCGGGAGTTAAGGATTTTCTTGTACATGCAAGAGAAAAGGGATACAAGCTTGCACTTGGTTCAGCCAGCAAGAATGCGCCGCTTATCTTAAATCAGCTTAAGATCTCAGATCTTTTTGATGAGATAATCGACGGAACAAAGGTTTCAAAGGCAAAACCTGATCCTGAAGTATTCTGTAAGGGTGCTGAGGCACTTGGCGTTCCTTATGAGCAGTGTATCGTATTTGAAGATGCCCTGGCAGGAGTTGAGGCTGCACACAACGGCGGAATGAAGGCAGTAGGAATCGGCCTTCCTGAGAATCTGCCGGGGGCAGAGATGCATATTCCGGGACTTTATGCAGCAACTATCGAAGAAATTGTTGCAAAGCTTGGCTAAAAATAGTACATTGAAAGAGCGAAGAAGTTATCTTCGCTCTTTTTTAAAACCCCAAAATGAGGAACAAGCCCGTGATCATAACAGTTAAAGATGCTTTAAGGACAACAGAATATAATGTAGAAAATACCGACAAAACCAGCATCTTAGAGCTGCTTAGAGAAAACGGGTATAGCATACCTGCGCCTTGTGGGGGACGCGGCACCTGCGGAAAGTGTAAGGTAATTGTAAGCGGCAGCGTGCGCTCATTTATAAGTAATGAAACAGTAACACTTAAGGATGAGGAAATACTTGCATGTAGGTTTATGCCTGCAGGAGATATAAAGGTAACCGTAAAAGAAGAAAAGGGTATTACTACAGCGGTAGACTCGCCTGAAAACATAACTCCGGAAGGCACCGGACTTGGACTTGCGGTTGACATTGGAACCACCACCGTTGCGGCGTTTTTATATGATCTTGAAACAGGCAGCAGGCTTGGGGCACTCGGAAAAAGAAATGCGCAAAGCGTGTTTGGAGCAGATGTTATCAGTAGGATAACCGCGTTTGAAGAAGGAAAAGGAAAAGAGCTTACCGAGGTAATAAGGAAGCAGATAGGGGAAATAGCAGAGGAGCTTTGCACATCTGCAGGTAGAAATATAAATGAGATAACAAAAATGGTAGTAGCCGGTAATACTGTAATGCAGCACATATTTGCAGGCATTTCTCCTGTAGGTATCGGAAAAGCTCCATTTAAACCTGTTACTCTTTTTGGAGATGAGTTAAATAGCAAAGAGATGTTACCTGAGATGTCAGGTCTTTCATCTGTATATTTGGCTCCTTGTATCTCGGGCTATGTTGGCGGCGACATAACGTGCGGCCTTCTGGCTACTGACGCATTAAAAGAAGAAGGACTGAGGCTATTTATGGACCTTGGAACCAACGGCGAAATGGCTCTTGGAAACAAAGAAGGGTACCTGACCTGCTCCACCGCAACAGGTCCGGTATTTGAAGGAGCCGAGATTTCTTGCGGCATGGAAGCGGCAGAAGGAGCCATAGATAAAGTATGGGCAGAGAAGGGCGACATAAAAGCAAGAGTTATAGGAGAAGTTAAGCCTTCAGGTCTTTGCGGAAGCGGTCTTATAGATGCAGTCAGTGTGCTGCTGGAACTTGGAATAGTAAAACTGACGGGGGAGATAGTGCCTGAAAGCGAGCTTCCTGCTACATGCAGAGCAGACTACAGGATTTTTACGCTTAAAGACGGCAAAAGAGCGGTGCGCATAATGGGCGATGTCTATATATCTGCAGTTGATATTGAAAAAGTCCAGCTTGCAAAAGCAGCTGTTAGAGCAGGAGTTGAAACGTTACTTAGCGAAACAGGAAAGAGTGTAAAAGATATTTCATCCGTTGTAATAGCAGGTGGTTTTGGAAATGCCATAAATATAGAAAGTGCTGTAAAAATCGATCTGATACCTGATATAAAGAGAAAGGTGATTTGGTCTGCAGGCAACGCCGCAGGCTACGGGGCTGTGCTTGCGTTAAATGAAAGCAGACGCGATGAATTAAAGAAGATTGCTGAAAAATGCGGGTATATCGAGCTTTCAGAGAGTGAAGTGTTTAAGGAGAATTACGTGAGAAATATGGCATTTTAACCCAAACAAAAAGGGCTGTCACAGGAGCTTCGTCTCTGCAGCAACCCTTCTATGCTGTAATTAAATGGGCCTTGTCAGGTAGCTATGTCTACGTGCTGGATAGTGCCGACGCCACCGTCCTCTTTTAGAAAGATACCTGTCTGTCTGATCTGTGCGTTAGTAGCATTTGTCGTCATGTTCTTCAGCGAAAAATCGGTGGATGCGCTGCCAAGGAATATTGCTCCGACTCCTGCGTCCTTTGCCGAGATCATTTTATCGTTACCCTCCTTATCCTTTGTCCAGATAAGGAGTCTATTAAATACTTTGTCATTTTCATCGATAAAGCCGTTGCCGTCTTCATCATACATTGCAAGATCTTTAAAACCGTCTCCGGATTTAGTTCCGAATAGTTCGTTTCCGTTGCCTATCTTGCCATCCCCGTTTTTATCAAGAGCGAGGAATCCGCTGTTTCCGGATACAAATGAGATCTCGTCTTCATTTCCGTCGCTGTCGATATCAAACAGGAATTTCTGGTCTGTCATTTCTGTTACGCCGTGTCCTAAGTTAATAACTAACGGGTCACACATTATTGCAGGAGTTTCTGCCATATAGATTTGGGTTTCCTGCATAAAACTTCTTGTCATTGAAAGTTCGATATTAAAGCTTATTGCTCTGCCATCCTCCGTAAATGCTGTACCTTCGCCTGCAAATGTTGTCATCTCCTGTTCGCTGTGGAATGAGGAAGCTGTAGTGACTCGCATTAGCGTAGATTGTGCGGGTATAGGTGTTGCTCTTCCTATAGTACCTGCAAAACGATTGGGATCGATCTTAAAACCTGTTTGTAATGGCTTTGGATGTGATGTTTTTGGCTGTTCATGTGGGTGATACTTTTCGCCGCGAAGTTTTGCACGCATTTTTTTGAGTAATTCAAGAAGTGCTCTTAAGGTCTTAACTGTTGCATCTTCCTCGTCATCTGTAGCTACTGCGGGCTCTGAACTATTTTGAGTACGTTCCGCATTTTGCTGCTCGAGGTTTCTTAGAAGTTTTTTTGTTTCCTCAGAAAGAGAGAAACTGGCGCCGGCTTGTTTGTCGTCATCGTCGTTCTTCTTTGCAATGAGATTAGATGTTGTCTTCACTAAAGTGGTCTCCTCATAGACCCTGCTTGAAGACAAGTTGATTGTTGCCGCATTGATCTTCATGCTGTAAATCCTTTCCCATTTAAGACATCCGTTTCTTAAATAATGAGACTGTGGTCAGTAAGTTACAAATTGCGCATCCTTGCGTTTGTAAATGTGTACGGCATTTACGTTTCCTTGTACCTTATATATCGGCTAAAATATGCAAAAAATAAAGGGTCCGGAGCCCTTGCAAATTGCCATCCTTATGTTATAATTATGATTGATTTCGGAATGTGGCTCAGTTTGGCTAGAGCGTACGGCTGGGGGCCGTGAGGTCGCAGGTTCAAATCCTGTCATTCCGACAAAAATAGCCGCCGGTTTTTATTTTCCGGCGGCCTTGTTTTTTCATTGATCATCCATGTAACATCAATGTCCCTAAAGTTATCATAAATTCTCCCAGTATGTATGTCAGCATTACAAAGAAATGCTTCTTGTAGATAAGGTCTTTCTTTTTGTAGTACCTTACCAGGAAAAGCAGGCAGTCTGAGATAAAGAAAAGGACTGCGCCGACGTAAGCTACGGCTGTTGCCTTGCCGGGGGCTTCGGTAAGCTGTATAAGAGCAAAAACGTTCATGGAGCTGTTGCAAAGAAGGTAAAAACACATAAGACAAAGCATAACTTTTGGTACATTTGCGCCGACTCTTGTTATTATTATAACAGCGATGGTACAATATATAAGTGCGATAGGAATAACGAGCGCATAGTTTATATCTGCAAAGCCTGTCTGGGTGTAATACAATAATATGAAGGAAAGATGGCTTGCTATAAATGCCATTCCGCCCATAGAGAACCAAAAGTCACCTTTTTTGATAAGCAGTACATCGCCAAGCCAGCTTGTAGCAAGGGCTACAATAAGGAAAATCGAATAATTTCCGCCTGCCGCGCAAAGGTAATAAAGAAGGATAAATATGAGCAGGAAAGGCTTGGTTACGGCTCTTTTTTTGGCGTCATCTATGTAACTGTGGTAAAGGTGGATGACGGAACATATTATAAGTAATCCTAAAAATACGTATTTTAAAACTTCCATGATATGCCTCTTTATATTGTGTTAAATTTGATTTATTATAATATTATACCACTTTTTATATGGCATGTTCACATAAATGCATATTACGCCATAAAAGAATGTAAAGGGGGATGTTTTTTGGAGACAATTAATATAAGCCTGGGGGAAAATAATAGCGAGCTTGAGCTTGAAAAGCTAAAAGGGCTTCTTTTAAAGCTTAACGCCGAGGTGGAAGTGTCTGAAGGGCGCCTTCTTATAAGCTACGAAAAAGAAGATCTAAATAGAGTCACTACCCGCCACGCAGGCAGAAAGCCTGTTACCAGCAAGACCTTCTGTACCCTGGGAGATGTAGAAAAAATGCTGCTTACTATGTCGGGAAGGGAAGTAGCAAAGGAGCTAGGCATTTCAAAGTCACTGTTTTATGCAAAGCTAAAAGCATTAAGAGAGGCAGGGAGCAGCAGCACAACGCTGTTTGAATAGATCATAAGCTTCTTTTTATTAGTTCATTATCGTTTAATGCAGCTTCAAGGATACGGCTCAATACAGAAGTGTAGCCTTTTCCAAGAGATTTTGCTTTTCTTAGGGCTTGAGGAGAAAGGCGCAACGATACTGTTTGTTTTTTGCGTTCTTCATTTCTGATGTCTGTGATTCTCCTAAACTGTGCAAGCTCCGCATCTGATAGCTGAGGACAGTCTTCATCAAACGTTATAGGTTTAGCGTCTAATTCCTCGAGCATGCGAATTTGTGATTCTGTAGGTTTTTTGCTTACATCAATAGTTTTCTTTACCATAATACGCTTTCCTTTCTTTCTCAGTTGCCTTACGAGCGGAAATAATACGAATGACATCTTTTCTGTCAGTATAAACTACCATAAGGACTGCTAGAAATCCGTTGATAGAGCCAATCGTTATATATCGTTCTTCTTCTGTACTGTGGAGTGTGTCAAACTTTTCGATTCTGTTCTCATCACCAAAGACAAGTGCCGCTGTGGAAAAATCAATTCCGTGTTTCTTTATATTAATCTGTTCTTTATCTTCGTCCCATTCGAAATACATCTATAGATTCTCCAATCGTGATACAAAATGCAATACAATTTGCATTACTTATCTTTGATTTATTTTATCATATCCATGATTTGTAGTCAATGATAGATTTCAGCAACGCTTTCAGCAGGCAAGACATTTAAGCTTAAGGCAACGCTTGTGCTTGAAGACAAGAAAAAGAAGATGATAAATTCAGAGGATGCGAAGGTGCGTTACCTTACTTCAAACAGCAATGTGGCTACCGTTGATAAAAATGGTAATATCAAGGCTGTCGGAAAAGGAACATGTTATGTTTACGCACTTTCACGAAACGGAGTTTCTTCAAAGATCAAGATCACAGTAAAATAACATAATAATAAGCCGTATCTTCAAATTGAAGATACGGCTTGTTTTTTAAATATCAAATATAATTACACATCTTCCGGCAGGTAGCAGCTGCATGCTACGGCAAGTGCGCCGTGGCCGATGTGGCAGGATACGCTGAGTGAGAGCGGATCCATATGGAAATCAACGCCCGGGAAGGCATTTTCAAGTTCCTTTTTCCAGCCTTCGGCTTCTTCAGGGTTGCCGGAGTAGGCAATAGCAAGATGTACGCGTTTGCCGCTTTCCCAATAGGAAGAAAATCTGCCTTCAAGGTCTTTTTTCATAGCTTCGATCATAGTCTTGCAGGCAAGCTTCTTGCCGCGGCATTTTGAATATGCATCAAGCTTTTCGCCCTGAATCTGAAGTACAGGCTTAAGATTAAGTACCATACCTATGGCAGCAGCCGTAGGAGTAACTCTTCCGCCTTTTACGAGGTATTTGAGTGTCTCAAGTGTTATATAGATACTTGAATCAAATTTGTATTTTTCAAGAATTTCTCTTATCTCGCGCGCACTTTTGCCCTTCTTTGCAAGTTCGATTGCATCAAGTACGGACTGGCGCATGGTAACTGAGATACGCTGGTTATCTACTACCTCGACTTTGCCATCATAGTCCCCGGCAAGCATTCTTGCAGTATTCATGGAACCTGAAAGTCCGCTTGACATAGGAATATAGACTACTTCATCATATTCTTTAAGGAGCTTATCCCACATATCCGTAACGTCGCCCGGTGCAGGCTGCGAGGTAGAGATATTTGCATCTCCTTTAAGGAACTCATAAAACTGCTCCTGAGTGAGGGTTATATCTTCAAAATAAAGTTTGTCGTTGATGTAAAAAGGCATAGGGAGCACAGTAATACCAAGCTCTTTTGCCTCTTTTTGGGTTATACCGCTGTTGCTGTCTTTAAGGATTGCGATACTCATGTTTTATTATAATCCTCCTTTAG
>JAEEOQ010000011.1 GCA_016284355.1 Lachnospiraceae bacterium | reverse complement strand
GTACTGACGTTTTCTTTAATAAAAACGTTGGCGACTTTATTGTATATTCTTTCTATAACTATATACAGCTTGACGGATACAATCCGCTTAAGATCAACCCTTGTACCTTTGTTATAAAAGAAGGCAAGGAAGAGGAGGCAAAAGCCCTTATAGCAAAACATGTACAGGATCCTGAAGACAGGATAGAAAAACTTGTTTCAGGACCGTTTATGCCGGGACAGATCTCAAACCTTATTGCTGTCAGAAATATACCTGTTCAGGGCAATGAAGATGAGCTTATCAGCGGTCTCCTTAAGATAAGCCATGAACAGCTTGAAGCAAGCTTTGGCGAAGGATACTGGAGCGATCACTGGGATTACAACCTTGATCTTGTTGAAAACTATCTTATGGTATTTCCTGATAAAGAAGAAGAACTTCTTTACGGCAGAAATGATTACAAGTTCTACGACAGCGAGGCAGTTGTGCTTCCAAGAAGCGAAACATACGTAGACCTTGGAGACGGAAAGATAAGACAGAGGGGCTCAAGCTACATAGATCCTGAAAAGTGCGAAAGAGAAGGCTTTGTGCCGGGCGGAACAAACTGGGTAAAAGACCCTGCAGGAAATATAGTTACCACAAGCCTTATGGGAAAAATGGTAACACTTGCTGCAAACAAGGTTGCGCTTCTTGATATGGACGGTATCGGTATCAGTATGGACGGAGGAAACCCTGGCTGGAACGATGCTATGGGCGGTGTTCCGTTCCTCTTTGGAAGCGGATTTGCAGAGACCTGCGAGCTTAAGCGTTTCCTTGATTACATGGACGCGGCACTTGGCAAAGATTTTTCTGAAGGAAAAACCGTGATCCTTCCAAAAGAAGTTGTACAGTTTACAAGAGACATTTATAATATATTCAGCAGTGACCTTACCCTTTTTGAAAGATGGGATAAGGCATCGGATGTTAAAGAAGCATATAGAGAGTCTATAAGACTAAAGGTAAGCGGAGAGCAGGAAAGCGTTGAAACTGCTGAGCTTAAAAAGATCATAGAATGCTTTAAGAAGGCTATAGATGAAGCAGTAGAGCGTGCGTATGATAACGAACGCGGCATAGTTCCAACATTCCTTGCAAGAAAGGCAAGCAAATGGGAGCCAGTATTTAATGCAGACGGAACACCGCATCTTAATCACCTTGGCCTGCCTACAGTAAAAGTCACAGCATTTGAGCCTTTTGTGATCCCAAGATCTCTTGAAGGCCCTGCAAGAGTCCTTTGTGCAAGCGGAAGCGCTAAGCTTTCCGAAAATAAAGAGATGCACGCACACATCAAGGCATCTGACCTGTATGATAAAAAGCTTAAGATGTATAAGACAAGTGAGTCCATAGAAAATATGCCGCTTGAACTTGGTAACTGCCGTATATTTACACCGGGCTGGCTTGAGCGAGAGAGCATATTTGTACACCTTGAGTACAAGTACTTCCTTGGCCTTATAAAAGCAGGTCTTTATGACGAGTACTACGAGGCCGTAAATGAGGGTCTTATCCCATTTACAGATCCTGCGGTATACGGAAGAAGCATCCTTGAAAACTCATCATTTATCGCATCAAGCGTCAACCCTGATGAAACCCTCCACGGAAGAGGTTTCCAGGCAAGACTTTCAGGTTCCACATCAGAAGTTGTATCAATGTGGATCAAGATGTATATGGGTAATGGCGGGTACAGATGCGGCAAAGACGGTCTTGAGCTTGTATTTGATCCAAAGCTTTCTGCAGACATGTTTGACGGTAATGGTGAAGCCACATTTACTCTTGGGGGCAAGACTCCTGTTACTTATATAAATAGGTCCGGAAAAGCCACATACGGAGAAAAGGGTGCAAAGATCAAAAAAACTGTAGTAAGTCTTGCCGGCAAGAACTACGAATTTGAAGGCGATACCGTAACCGGTATTGCAGAGCAGATACGTAACAATGAGGCAGAAAAGATCATTGTAACGCTTGACTGAAAAATATGATCATATCGGAGAGGGAATATGAAGGAAAAAGACGCCAAATATATGGCGGTTGTAAAGGGAATAAAAAGGCAGATAGAACTTAAGGAACTTAAACCGGGAGAAAAGGTACTGTCTGAAAATGAGCTGTCAAAGCAGTACGGACTCAGCCGCCAGACCATAAGACATGCTCTTTCCGTACTGGTTGATGAAGGGATCCTTAGAAGCCGCCAGGGAAGCGGTACGTATGTAAGCAACGCCATAAACGGTGGCTCTGACGGACGTACTACTATAGCAGTAGTTATGACATACCTTAACGGCTATATTTTCCCGAAGACTATCCAGGCTATTGAAACAGCCCTTTCTTCCGAAGGATATTCCACCCAGATAGCATTTACAAATAACTCGGTAAGCAGGGAGAGAGAGATCCTTGAAGATATAATCAGGAAAAACGAGGTGGCAGGAGTTATAGTCGAAGCTACCAAAAGTTCTCTCCCAAACCCGAACCTTAAGTTTTACAACAAGCTTCGGGACAGAGGGATTCCGGTACTTTTTATAAACAGCTACTATAAAGAGCTTGACCTTCCGCATGTTACCATTGATGATAAGGCAGCAGGAAGGCTTGCGGCCGAATATCTTTTAAAATGCGGCCACAGGAAGATAGCTGGACTCTTTAAATTTGATGACGGCCAGGGCGGCCTTCGTTTTGCCGGATTTTTAAAGGCACTTGGAAAGGCAAATATAGCCTATGATGAGGCTCATATGATCTGGATCGATACCGATGATATGATGGATTTTGAAGTTATAAAAGACAAGATCATAGCAAGGATAAAGGGATGCAGTGCCATAATCGCGTATAACGATGTGGTGGCGTATCAGGTCATAATGCTGCTTAAAAAGGCAAAGATCAGGGTACCCGAAGATATTTCGGTGATAAGCATCGATGATTCGGATCTTGCAAAGCTTTGCAGCCCGCAGCTTACAAGCCTTCCATACCCCACAACAGAACTTGGCAGCAAGGCAGCAGAAAACCTTATCAGCCTTATCAGAAATCCTGAGTACGATGCCACATATGAGTTTAAGATGGAGGTTATCGAAAGGGATTCAGTTAAAAAGATCAAATAGATGTAAAGAAAAAAGCTTGCGAGAAAACTTCCCGCAAGCTTTTTAAATTCAGACTGTTTCGGAAAACCACCGGGATTACTCATCCTTTTTGGTATTTTTGTTTCCCTTGCTTTCATTTCTGCCTTCGCTCTTACTGTCTTTATTAGCAGCATCTGCAAGCATCTTTCCGCCAAGAGCTCCTGCAAGTACTGACTTGATATCAAAACCAAGACCGCTTGTAAGACCTTCGGTGATCTGAGTTGTGGATTTTGTAATATCTTCAACAAGCTTTGATGTATTGCCCTCGCCGTACATTGTGATCTTGTCGATATTTTCAAGAGGTTTGGCAACATTTGCAGCAATCTCGGGAAGTACGTTAAAGTACATCTCAAGGATAGCAGCCTCTTTCATCTTAGCCATAGCTTCGGCCTTCTTCTCTGTAGCTTCTGCTTCAGCGATACCCTTTGCTCTTATGGCTTCAGCCTCTGCAAGACCCTTTGCTTTGATAGCCTCAGCTTCCTGCTCAGCTTTATACTTGATAGCATCGGCATTTACGCGGATAGCCTCGGCCTCACGCTCCATCTCGAACTTTTTAGCCTCAGCATCTTTCTGACGCTTGTAAAGCTCAACGTCTGCCATCTGCTGCTGGCGATACTTGTCGGCATCGGCCTGTTTACGGATGGTAGCTGAAAGCTCCTGCTCCTTAACCTCTGCCTCTTTCTTACGAAGTTCAACGCTCTTTTCCTGCTTTGCAATATCTGCCTCAGCGGCTGTAACTTCGATAACCTTACGCTGTGACTCTTCCTGAATACGGTAAGCCGCATCAGCCTCGGCCTGCTTAAGGTCTGACTCTTTCTTAAGCTCTGCCTGGCGGATCTTAAGTTCGTTCTGCTTTACAGCAATATCTGTATTGGCAAGAACCTGAGCCTCATTTGCTGCTTTTTGTGCTTCTGCTTCGGCAATAGCAACGTCACGCTCTGCCTGAGCTTTAGCAATTGAAGCATCCTTCTGGATCTGGGACATGTTGTCCTGACCTAAGGCTACGATAAGACCCTTCTCGTCGTCAATTCTCTGAATGTTACATGAGATGATCTCAATACCTAAGGCATTCATATCCTTCTGAGCCTTTTCCTGTACCTCGTCACCGAATTTCTTACGGTCGGTACAAAGCTCTTTAAGTTTAACGGTACCGATGATCTCACGCATGTTACCCTGAAGGGAATCGGTAAGTGCTACGATGATCTGATCTTCCTTCATGTTAAGGAAGTTCTTCATGGCAAGCTGGATACCGTCGGCGTCGGTCTTAACTCTGATCTTAGCGACTGCATCGATATCTACACCGATAAAGTCCAGAGTCGGAACATAACCGTTTGTTTTGATGTCGACTGAAATCTGTTTAACAATGAGGTTATCCTTTCTTTCAAGGAAAGGAACTTTGATGCCTGCGCGTCCGATAAGGATACGAGGCTTTTTCATGAGACCTGAAATGATGAAAGCCACATCAGGCGGTGCCTTTACGTAACCCGAGAGGATCACGGCAAAGAAAACAAGAACTATTAGTGCTAAAACTCCATACTTCAAATATTGTTCCATATTTGAACCCCCTTTTTATTTGTTGAAAACATCGTATCATATAAACCGCTTAAAATAAACTGTTTTAGCCATTTCTTAATCCATTTCTAATATTATGAACATTTTAACAGGATTTGCACGTGCTAATATGGACAGGTTATAGGACTTTGTCACATTATTAATATATTTAATAAGTAATAGTTGTTTGACTGTGTCCCTAAAGTAGACTAAAATGAAAAAGTCTTAATTTGGGGTTTTATTTCGTTAAATGTGGAGGAAAATAAAATGGGCGGTTTTTTTGCGGTTGCTTCTAAAAATGACTGCGTGTTCGACCTTTTTTTCGGTACCGATTATCACTCACATCTTGGTACAAGAAGAGCCGGAATGGCAGTATACGGTAAAGATGGATTCAATAAGACGATCCACAATATCGAGAATTCGCCTTTCAGGACCAAATTCGACAAAGACGTTTCTGAGATGGAGGGAAAGCTTGGTATAGGCTGTATTTCAGATTATGAGCCTCAGCCACTTCTTGTCAGATCGCACCATGGCACTTATGCCATTACAACAGTAGGAAAGATTAATAATCTTGATGCCCTTGCAAAAGAGATGTTTGGAAAAGGGCATACTCATTTTCTTGAGATGAGCGGCGGAGATATCAATGCTACGGAACTTGTGGCAGCCCTCATTAATCAGCAGGAAAATCTTATTGAAGGAATTGAATATGCACAGGAAAAGATAGACGGATCCATGAGTATCATCGTCATGACTCCGAAGGGGATTTATGCGGCAAGAGACAGACTTGGCCGTACACCTGTGGTAATAGGTAGAAAGGAAGACGCTTTCTGTGCCACATTTGAATGTTTTGCTTATCTTAACCTTGGATATACAGATTATAAAGAGCTGGGGCCGGGAGAGATCGTTGTTATGACTCCTGAAAGCGTTGTTACGTTAAAGAAGCCCGGCGAAAATATGAAGATCTGCGCGTTTCTTTGGATATACTACGGTTATCCGTCTTCTTCATACGAAGGAGTAAGCGTAGAGAAGATGCGTTACGACTGCGGAAAACTTATGGCAAAACGAGATAACGCAAAGCCTGATACGGTAGCAGGCGTGCCTGATTCAGGTACTGCACATGCAGTAGGTTATGCAAATGAGTCCGGAATACCGTTTTCAAGGCCTTTTATCAAATATACACCGACCTGGCCTCGTTCATTTATGCCTACAATGCAGAGCCAGAGAAATCTTATTGCAAAGATGAAGCTGATACCTGTAGGCGAGCTTATCAAGGGAAAAAGCATGCTTCTTATTGATGACTCCATCGTCAGAGGAACGCAGCTTCGCGAGACCACAGAATTCTTATATCAGAGCGGAGCAAAAGAGGTCCATATAAGACCTGCCTGCCCGCCTATTATGTACGGTTGTAAATACCTTAACTTTTCAAGATCCTCTTCTGAGATGGACCTTATTACAAGAAGAGTAATTGCTGCTAAGGAAGGTAAGGATGTCAGCAGTGAGGTGCTTGCAGATTATGCAAATCCTGAAAGCGACAGATATACAGCTATGCTTGAAGAGATCAGAAAACAGCTTAACTTTACGTCACTTAAGTTCAACAGACTTGATGATATGATAGAAGCAGTTGGCCTTCCTAAGTGCAAACTTTGCACATATTGCTGGGATGGACAGGAATAAACGGAGGAAAGAAAAATGCAGGAATTAAAGCCTATTAAAGAAGGAAAAGTAAGAGAGATCTATGACAACGGCGACAGCCTTATTATGGTGGCAACAGACCGTATCAGCTGTTTTGATGTTATTCTTAACAATACTGTTACAAAGAAGGGAACCGTTCTTACCCAGATGAGCAAGTTCTGGTTTGATATGACAGAAGATATCATCCCTAACCACATGATCTCAGTAGATGTAAACGATATGCCTGAGTTTTTCAGACAGCCACGTTTCACGGGAAACAGTATGATGTGCAAAAAGCTTTGCATGATGCCGCTTGAGTGCATTGTAAGAGGCTATATTACAGGCAGCGGCTGGGCAAGCTACAAAGAAAATGGTACTGTATGCGGCATTAAGCTTCCTGAAGGACTTAAAGAATCAGATAAGCTCCCTGAGCCTATCTATACACCTTCTACAAAAGCAGAGCTTGGCGACCATGACGAGAATATTTCATACGAGCAGAGTATCGATCATCTTGAGAAATATTTCCCGGGCAAGGGCAAAGAGTACGCAGAAAAGCTTCGCGATGCTACAATAGCTCTTTATAAGAAGTGTGCTGATTACGCTCTTACAAAAGGTATCATTATTGCAGATACAAAGTTTGAGTTTGGTCTTGATGAGAACGACAACCTTGTAATAGGCGATGAAATGCTTACTCCTGATTCTTCAAGATTCTGGCCTGCTGACGGCTATGAACCTGGACATGCACAGCCATCATTTGACAAGCAGTTTGCAAGAGACTGGCTTAAGAGCCATGAAGGCCATAACTGGACTCTTCCGCAGGATGTGGTAGATAAGACAATATCTATCTACCTTGAAGGATACAAGAAGCTTACCGGAAAAGATCTTTAATTAATAAATTTTCATAAATAAACGTAAATAATCGTGTCATACAAGGCGTCTTTTGTTATAATGTAACAAGGAGATGTGCATTTTTCATCAATAGAACATCTCCTTGTTACCGAAAAATTGCGAAGCAATTTTTCGGCTTAACAGAAGACGTTTTTTTAGGAGGATCATTATGTTAGAAGAACTAAAAAAAGAGGTATACGAGGCAAATATGCTTTTGCCAAAGTATGGCCTTGTAACCTTTACATGGGGAAATGTAAGCGGTATTGACAGGGAGAGCGGGCTTTTTGTGATTAAGCCAAGCGGAGTTGAATACGACAAACTTACACCTGATGACATGGTAGTTGTAGACCTTAAGGGAAATAAGGTGGAGGGAAGATATAATCCTTCTTCCGATACAGCTACACATGTTGAGATCTACAACAGGTTTCCAAATGTGGGCGGAGTTGTACACACCCATTCAAGCTGGGCTACAAGCTGGGCTCAGGCAGGAAGAGACATTCCTTGCTACGGAACCACTCATGCAGACTACATTTACGGCAGCGTTCCATGTGTAAGAAATCTTACAAAAGAAGAGATAGATGAGGCATACGAAAAGAACACGGGCGTGCTTATCTGCGATGAATTTGAGGCAAGAAAGCTTGATTATGAGGCTACTCCTGCTGTGCTTTGCAAGAATCACGGACCATTTACCTGGGGCAAGGATGCTCACGAAGCTGTACACAACGCAGTAGTACTTGAAGAATGCGCAAAGATGGCAGCTAGATGCGAGCTTATAAACCCTGAGGTTAAACCTGCTCCGCAGGAACTGCAAGACAAGCATTATTACCGTAAGCACGGCGCTAACGCTTATTACGGCCAGAAATAGATCAACAAATACGAACTGAACTTGGGAGAGCAAAAATATGGGTAAGTTTAAACTTAAAAATGCATCATGGTATCCGAATGCTGTGGCTATAAGCATAGGGGTAATACTCTTTGTTCTCCTTATGCGTTTTCCGGAGATCTGGCACAGTATCAAGGGGTTTGTAGGAAATTTTAAGCCGGTTATACTTGGCTGCGTGGTTGCTTATATAGTCAACCCCCTTGCAAACTTCTTTGAAAAGCTGTTTAAAAAGATAAAAAAAGAGAAGATAAGACGGATAATCTCAAATACATGCGCTTTTCTTACGGTTTTATGCCTTTTATCTTTTGGTATAATGACTCTTATACCTGAGATCGTTAAGAGTGTCCAGACCTTTGCAGGAAATTTTGACGGCTATTTAAGATCCTTTAACAATATGCTTGAAAGCTGGGGAGTTTCAAAGAGGCTTGTTGATATAAACACACTTATCAGCTCCTCTGAGGTTTTCCTTAGCAGAGTTTCGTCATATATAAGCGAAAATATGGATACGATCCTTGCTACATCTACCCATGCGGGAAAGGGCCTTTTTGAGTGGGTTATCGCTCTTATCCTTTCCATATATCTTATTGCTGAAAAACAGAACTTAAAGGCAGGATTAAAGCGGATCTTAAGAGCTCTTTGCAGTAAAAAGGGTTATGAGACCACGGCAGATCTGCTTAAAAGATGTGATAAGATCTTCAACAGATATATAGTTTACAGCATCATAGATGCCCTCATAATAGGTATTTCAAATGCACTTATTATGTCAGCCTTTGGTATGCAATACATAGGCCTTATATCTTTTGTAGTAGCGGTGACTAACCTCATACCGACTTTTGGACCATTTGTGGGAGGCGCAGTAGGCGGATTTATCCTGCTTATCGTAAATCCGATGCATGCTCTGATATTTGTTATCGTAACGCTTATACTACAGCTTCTTGACGGATACGTGATAAAACCGAGACTCTTTGGTAATTCCCTTGGAGTATCCGGGCTTTGGATCCTTATTGGAGTTGTGGTTGGCGGCAACATGTTCAGCGTTATAGGAATCCTTCTTGCTATTCCGTGCGTTGCGGTTATCGACCTTATTTACAAGACATACTTTATACCGCTACTTGATAAAAAGACGGAAGAAAAAGAAAGGGCAGCAGAGCAAGGCGGATCTAAAGAAACAAATGATATGTAAAAATAAAGCACATCGGTCTGTTAAGGTCGATGTGCTTTTAATAATTTTAGTTATTGCTTTGATCTTTTGATCTCTGCAGGGCATGTATGATTTGTAAACGGACCGTATTGGCATCTTTGACACTTAAAGCACTTTACGTATGGGTCTCCGTTTAGTACCGCATTTGCAAAGTTCGGGTCTGCAAGGCCTGCTCTTGCTATATCTACTGTATCGCAAAGCTCATTTTCAAAGATATAGTTAACAACCTCAGGGGTAAAGAGGTCGCCGACACAGGAGACAGGAACTTTTCCTTTAAAATGCTTATAAAACTCTACGCCAAGCGCGCAAAGCTCGCTGTATGGCGCTCCTTCAGGCACTCTTTTTTCGGTAAAACTGTCAAAACCGTGTGAAACCTGGAGGTAATCACAGCCTGCTTTAACGTATTCTTCTGCTACAGCCACCATGCTTTCCACATCAGGTTCAGCGCCAACGGTTCTTATGGAGATGAGAAAATCCTTGCCGCATTTTTCACGAATAGCGCGGATGATCTCTTTTCCAAACAGGGATTTGTCCTTGCCGTATTCATCGGTCCTGAGGTTGTGCTTTGGAGAGATAAACTGATTGATAAGGTACATATGGCAGCCGTGGAGCTGGATCCCGTCATATCCGGCTTCTTTTGCTCTTATGGCGGCAGAAATGTAAGCTTCCTGCATTTTGTGGATCTCGTCTACAGTCATCTCATGGCTAAGGGCGCCTGATCTTGTTTCAACAGCAGATGGCCCTACAGGCTGGCCAAACTCCGGGTTTCCTGTTATTCCGGTGTGGTTAAGCTGTATAATGACGACTGCATCTTCATTGTGACATGCCTTAACTATGGCCTTGTGTCCTTCAGTCTGCGCATCATCCCAAAGTCCAAGATGGTTCGGGGCAAAGCGTCCTTCAGGCGTTACAGCCGTTGCCTCAACACAGATAAGGCCAAATCCGCCTTTTGCTCTGTCGGCATAGTGCTTTACATGCTTCTCGGTAACAAAGCCGTCAGGCCCTGCGTAGTCAAACTTTACTGTAGGTGCGTAAGTTATCCTGTTTTTAAGTTTTTTTCCATTAATCGATATCTGATCCCTTGCGTTCATGACAAACTTCTCCTTTTTTAATATATTTAACGCTACCATACAGTTTAGCATTTGCGGATACAATAAGCAAGAAATCGCATTTTATTATTATAAAAAAGTTGCTCACAACGGCAAAATCCGTTAAAATAAGCATGTTAATTTTTAAATCGGAGGGGAAGCCGGATGGAACATTTTATTGATGAAAAGACCGTGATGCGGTTTTATCTTGAAAGACTTGAAAAGGACGAAGTGGTCTTTTTAAAAGGGAAGCAGGAGCTTAAAGAGGATATTAAGCTTGCTCTTGAAAAACTTTGCGAAGAATCAAAGATGAACAGCAAGATACAGATAGCCATAGTTCTTTGGAAAAAGCTTTTTGAAGCAGCCATGAGCAACATATCTCCAAACAAAAAGGGTTATGATAGGATTTTTAAGTATTTTGATTCATACGTAGAATTTGAGGAGCTCATCTTTGCTTCAGACTCATTTTACAGAGATCATACTCTTCATTGCCTTTGGGTGTACTTTTTAGGTGAATATCTTTATAACAAACCTGAGTTTTCTGAGTTATACCGTTTAGAGCGTGAAACAAATGAAAGCTACAAGGTTATGGAAAAGCTTACAGATACTCTGTGTATTTTCGAAGGCGAGGATGCAAAAACACTTAAAAAAGTACTCAGCCTTGTAGAAGATTCAAATCAGCTGTCTGATGCGGTAAGATGTATTGCCGCACTTACACACGACCTTGGATATCCTCTTAAAAAAATTGAGAAGATAAATAAGAGTATGAACAAGGTTCTTCCTTTTTTTGCTATTCATAATTTTGATAATTTTAGCTTTGAATACGAGAATATACAGCAGGAATTTGTAAATCAGTTTATTGATTTTATTTCAAGACAGAACATTGTAAATGCCGGTCCAAAAAGCGATTTATCAAAAGAGGCTCATGATACTTTAAACAGAGTATTTGAAAAAGGTCATTACGAGGCAAATGAACTTGATGATTTTGTTGCACGCCTTGAGGACATGTCAGATAAAGAAAAAGAGCTGGTTAAGGGAAGTTTTCAGGTTGAGGTTCTTTTTCATGCGCCATTTAGCCAGAAAGCATCATATTACAATGATTTTGAGAACTACCAGCATGGTATCATGAGCGCATTCTTGCTGATGAAAAACCTTCAGGCTTTTCAGGATATCGATTTTGGAAGAAGCGATTGGCTGACTCCAATGAAAGATGCAAGAAGCTTATCACTTCATGAAATTTTGGCATCCATTTCCAACCACACAAGCGACAGTTATCAGATCCAGGCTATTGAGGGTGGTTCATTCTTAACCTTTGTTGATGAGCTTGAAGAGTTTTCAAGAATTTCAAGAGCAAGCCAGAACAGAGAATACGTTGAGGAATTCTGTGATACTGCGCTGTATATGGAAGATGGCTGGTTAAATGTAGTGTTTGAGTTTAATAATACCAATCTTGATAATCTTGACCCTGAGATCTCATTTAAGGGCAGATGCAAGAGATTCCTGTCACTTTTTGATATTCCAAACTTAGACGAATATCTTAAGATCAGGGTTACTATCGTAGGCAAGCTTCCTACAGACCAGAACGAATATGTTCTTGAAATAGCTAAAAAGCACGCCGATATCAGGATCAACGGAGAGTCAAAAGACATTCCAAAATACCTGAAATCCACCCAGTTCTTTACAAAAGAAGAGTACGCTCAGATGTAAATAATATATAATAGCCGCCCGAATTTGATAAATCAGGCGGCTATTGTTTTTAGACTAATACTTTTTTACGAAATGCCTCTATGGCCTCTTTTGAAATGCCGATCTTTTCAAAATAATTATCACCCATGGCGTTCCATGCTTCTTTCAGGTAGTTTTCGTCTGCGATACAGGCACGGTATACTTTTTCTGCAAACTCTTCTCCGCGTTCCGCCTTTACTTTTTCGCGTATTTCCTCTGCTTTGGAAAGGAATGTTTCGTTTGTTTTAAGGTAGTCTTCCATAATGACCTTTCTGTCCACCCCAAGCATTTCAAGAATAAAGGCTGAAGTAAGGCCGCATCTGTCTTTTCCTCCTGCGCAGTGCCAAAGAACAGCCCCTGAAGAAAAGTCATGATTCATTATGGTAGTTAAGACTTTTTTGAACGAATCAGCGTTTTCTCTGACCATTATTCCGTAGAGATCCTGCATTTCCGGAAAATCTCTTTTTTCAGCCTCCTTTTCGTGGCTTATTCCCGCTGTTATCTCGTCAAATATAGGCATATCGCAGTATTCTACGTCATAATACTTATCAGGTGATTCTTCCTTTTCCCTGTGAGTACGCAGATCTATAACCTTACTTATGCCTGTAAGTTCATCTTTTTCAGCCTGTGAAAGATTAGCTGACCTTACAAAATACCCTTTCTTAATAGTCTTCCCGTCTGTTGTTTTGATCCCTCCAAGATCCCGCCTGTTTTCAATCATGATTAATGATCCTCCTTAAATTACATATACGAACATAATGATAATCTTCTTTGTGGAAATATTCAAATATCAGCCGCATATTGTGTACAAAAACTAAATTCCGGCGTATTAAGATAAGTATTTATCTAAGAATAATACAATGTTATAATAAGACAATAACCAGAAAGGAGCATTCTCGTGGATCAATTATCACTGTTTCCCGAAGAGAATATAGACCCAAGGCCGCCTATCACTGTAAACTGGAATCTGTGGCATGGATGCACCAAGGCAAGCACAGGGTGTATGCACTGCTACATGTACAGGCGCGACGAGTCCATAGGAAAAGACCCTACGGTAGTTACAAAGACGGAGAACTTTGATCTGCCGGTAAGGGTGTTAAAGTCAGGGAAAAACAAGGGAAGATACAAAGTCCCTTGTGGTTCTTATATAGACACCTGCTTTTCTTCCGATTTCTTTCATAAGGATGCGGATGATTGGCGCAGCGAAGCCTGGGATATGATTAGGGAACGCTCTGACTGTACCTTTTTTATGATAACCAAAAGGCCGGAACGCATTGCTGAGCACCTGCCAAGGGATTGGGGCCCTGCCTTTTCCCATGTGACTATAGCGGTTACCTGTGAAAATCAGGCAATGGCAGATAAAAGGCTTCCTGTTTATCTGTCTCTTCCGCTGTTACACCACTCAGTAATGATAGAACCGATGCTCACAGCAGTTGATCTTCGCCCGTATATTGAAAAATACAGAAAAGCTGACGGCAGTCCGCTTATAGAAAGGGTCTCTGTCGGTGGAGAGTCGGGAAACGAAGCAAGGATCTGCGATTTTGCATGGGTTGAAGCTGTGCAAAAGCAGTGTCTTAATAACGGGATAAGTTTTTATTACCACCAGACAGGGGCAAGACTCCTAAAAGACGGAAAGCTATACAATATTCCAAGGAAACTTCAGCATGCGCAGGCGCATAAAGCAGGACTTGATATTAGATAAATAAGGCTCAAAGAGACAACCTCTTTGAGCCTGTATTTATTTAATTCTTCTCATTAAACTTTTTATACGCTTTTGCCCATTTTGATATCTCTTTTTTCTTCTCATAGTTTCTTGTGTGCTCTGCACCGAGACTTTTAAAGAGTTCGTAGCGTTCTAAAGAAAGGCTTCCGTCTGCAATAGCTGCCTTTATGGCGCATCCGGGTTCGCTTTCATGCTTGCAGTCGGAAAAACGGCAGCAGGATTCTAGTTCTATTATATCCGAGAAGGTATCTTCAATGCCTTCCATACTTCCTGTTACGCCGATCTCGCGCATTCCCGGAGTATCTATAACAGAGATTCCGTTAATGTCTATAAGCTGTCTGTTTGTAGTGGTATGCTTACCGGTGGAATCAGACTCGCGAATTGCCCCTGTTTTCATAGTCTCCTTGCCTGTTATAGCATTAAGGAGTGTTGACTTTCCGGCACCGGAAGAGCCCATAAGACAGATGGTGGTTCCGGGAGTGTAGTATTCCTGCAGTTCATCAAGGCCTATCTCGTAAAGCGCTGAGATAGCGTGTACTTTGACTTTATCTGAAATGCTTTCAACCTCCCTTACAAATCTGCCGGGATTACTGCAAAGATCTGATTTTGTAAGGATAACCACGGGTGTAACTTGGCCCTGAAGAGCTACGCTTACATACCTTGCGATACGGTTGTAGCTGTAGTCTTCATTAAGCGATGTAACTATAAAAAGATAGTCCGCATTTGCCACCATATACTGCATTACGCCTGTCTTCGCCTGATCCGGGCGTTGCAAAAGAGATGTTCTTTCACAGACAGAAAGGATAAGCGAATCTCCGATAGGGTTATAAAGGAATGTAACGTAATCCCCGACAACAGGCAGTTTTTCCGCGTCTGTTCCATCAAAAGTACCTTTAAGCTTTGCAGGAAGGTCCTTTTCAAAATATCTTATGGTAAAACTGTTTTTTCTGATATCAGAAATGCGGCCAAGTCTCTCTTTGTGCAGCCACTGGCAGGAAAGCTTAAGCGGTCTGTAATAAGGAAACTCTTTTGTAAATTCCGCAATCTCTGCCTCGTCCTCACACTCTTCAAATATAGGTGCCTCGTAAAACATGCCATGCACATCTTTAAATGACTCCTTAAGAGGATATGCCATAAATGCCTCGGAATTACCAAAAGCAGGGTGGTGAATATCAAACTTGTCACAAAGCGTAAAGCCGTGCTTTGGGTAATAGTCAGGCTCACCGCATATTACTATCCCGGAGTACTCTGTTTCCTTTGCAAGCTTAATGGTTTCTGCAAGCAGCTTTGCACCTATGCCCATACTAAAGCAGGTAGGCTCCACCGCAAGAGGCCCAAAGGTAAGTACTTCGTATGTCTTATCCCCATCAACCACTTTTGACTTTGAATAATAAATTGCCCCGACAATGCGTCCGTCAAGCTCTGCCACTCTGCTAAGCTCAGGCAGATAATCAGGTGATGTGCGAAGCTTATGGACTAAAAGATGCTCGTTACATCCGGGGCCATGTATATTCCAAAATGCCCTCATTGTCATGTGTTCAGCGTTATAATAGTCTTTTTTTGTTTCTTTTCTGATGATAATGTTGTTATCCATGTTTAATTTCTACCTTTCAAAATGAGTTTGTTGTTTTATTGAAAATAATGAATTTCGATCTGGAAATAACCGATACATGAAGACCTTAAAAAAGACCCTGAAAATGAGCATAAAAATAGCCGCAGTTTAAAACCACGGCTTGAAATCAATATATCCTTAAAAAAGGGCGCAAACCGAGGCCTTCATGTTATATGCAGTTACATTCTCAATTGTAAACGCAAACATTAAAGTACCTCTCTTTCCTCTTTATTTCTATAAGTTACTGTATTTATAGTAACAAACTGTCGGGGCAATGTCAACACTCTTATTTTAATAGAATAATTCAAGTTTCAATGGTATAATTAAATGAATAGCAGCAGATAGCTGAATATGATAGATAGTGGAAAGGTACATTAAGTTAGACAAAATGGAAAAAGATGAAATTATAAGATCAGCAACCGGCTACATTAAGGAGCTCTTTGCGGGAAATTCAGACGGACATGACAGTGCCCACACAATGAGAGTTTATAAGAACGCTATGGAAATAGTGAAGGAATGCCCTGAGGCAGACAGTTTTATTGTATCTCTGGGGGCGCTTTTACACGACGCAGATGATCACAAATTATTTAATACAGAGAACAACGCTAACGCCAGAAAATTTATGGCAAATGCGGGTCTTTCTGGAGATGTGGCTGAAAAGGTCTGCAGCATCATAAATTCAGTTTCATTCAGTAAGAACCGTGGCAAAAAGCCGAATTCGCTTGAAGGCATGATAGTTCAGGATGCAGACAGACTTGATGCGCTTGGTGCAATCGGAATAGCAAGGACATTTGCATACGGAGGCAAAAACGGCAGGTCGCTTGATATGTCCTTGCAGCATTTTTACGACAAACTGTTTTTGCTTAAAGACGAGATAAATACAGAAGCAGCAAGGAAGATCGCTAAAAGACGGCACGAATATATGGAAGGATTTGTAAAAGAGTACCTTGAAGAAACCGGGCAAGAATAAGGGAAGGAGCTTTTGTTATGGGAGTTTATGAAATGCTTTTGGCAGTAAAGGACGATAAGTACAAGGAATTTCAGGCAAAGCTGGTTCCAAACATTCCAAGTGACAGCATTATTGGCGTAAGGTCGCCTGCTATGAGGCAGGTAGCAAAGGAAGTTTTTAAAAGTTCTGAAAAAGAGGTTTTCCTAAATGAACTTCCCCATAAGTACTACGAGGAAAATCTTGTGCATTTCTTTGTAATAGAGCAGATAAAGGATTTTGATGAGTGCGTAAGGGAAGTTGAAAAGTTTTTGCCATATGTTGACTGCTGGCCGGTATCTGACCAGGCAACACCAAAAGCTTTTAAGAAGAATCACGATAAACTGCTGCCTTATATAAAAAAGTGGATCGCATCCGACCACGTATATACCGCAAGGTTTGGCATGCGTATGCTTATGAACGAGTACCTTGGAGCAGACTTTAAGGAAGAGTACTTAGAGCTAGTGGCCTCAAAAAAGGGTGAAGACTATTACCTTAAAATGATGGTGGCCTGGTATTTTGCCACAGCCCTTGCAAAGCAGTATGACGCTGCCGTAAAGTACATAGAAGAGCGTAAGCTTGACGAGTGGGTACACAGGAAAGCCATCCAAAAAGCAGTGGAAAGTTTTAGAGTAACAGACGAGCACAAAAAATACCTGAAGTCATTCAGATGAGCCCCAGGGACGGAGATTAAGCTCAAAAAACACCCCAAAAGGTTTGACCCTTTGGGGTGTTGCTATTAGGCCTTCTGAAGGCTTTCTTCCTGAACTTTTAAAACATAGTCTAAAGGAATACCGCAAAAATCGGCTATTTCTTTAGGTGTTTTGCCACTTTCAAGCATAGAACGAATAAGCTGATGTTTACCTTCTTCGACATATTTGTTATTAATTACTTTACCGACTTTGTCCATAGTAGCATCTCCTTCCAATTCGATTTTTAAAAAAGTTTCATCACCTGACATAGTAGCCAAGAACTTTAAAAATGCATCCACATGGCGTATAGTAAAAGGGCCTTGTGGCAGATAGTCAGGATCGATACGTTTTTTAGCAAAGTAATCAGCAACATATCTAAAGTCGCTTTTAAACTTTGAAATAACCTCATCCGGAAGCCATGCCACTTCGATGACATTGATCTTGTAGTCATTAATATACTTATCAAATTCCTTAGGGATATCAAGAACACCTTTAAGGTTTTTCTTGTAATCCCAATGATCATCGCCAAAGTATAGAACAACCGTAAGTACCGGATATGGTTTAATTGGTTTGCTTTTCTTTTTTTTAGCTTCGTTAATGGAAATCAGCTGTGATCTATAGGAGACGCCATCGTATGCAATAGCCCGCAACGGAAAATACTTTTCAGGTTCGGTCTGGTTTTCAATCCCTATAAGTACAAGCTCAAGATTTCCCTTTTTCCATACTTTTGCTGTATCTCTTTCAACCTCGTGCAACATACCGGTATCAGCCTTAAACTGAGAACGCTTGATAGCTGGAACGAGGCTGTTTTCATCCACAGTTTCTTTGCCGTCAAGAAGGAGAGTATTAACAATATCGCTAAAGATATCGTTATAATCGAGCAAAAGCTTTTCTGAAATATCTTTTTGTCTCATTAGTTTTTCCTCTTAAAATATAACTTATTTAGTTGTGATTTTCAATAGATTTGAGCATGATATGAGCAGATTTGGCTTGACATTAATACGGGTTAGCCAGCCTGTTGCTTTATGGATAGCAACTGCCATAATGATCAAAGACTATTAAGATTTAAAGCCCGGTTTGGGTCGAGCAGGGTTATTATAGACGGGAGCGGGTAGAAAGTCAAGTTCTAAATTAAAAAAGGATTGTTGAATTTGGGAATAATTATAATAGGCCGCAAACGCAGTTTTATAGGCGCATCCAGAAATTGGTTGACAAATCTTGGGGGGGGTACAATTGTAGCGCAATTTTAGGAGAAACGAGGTTTTAAATTTAATGAGATTAAATAAGCAAATTATTTTTATGGCGAGCGTATTTGTGTTTGGTCTGGTATTTTCTTTGAGTGATATAGTTCCGGCTCACGCGATGTCTATGAAGGATTTATTAGAGATGAGTGAAGGCAGAGAAGTTTCAGACGAAGAAGCAAATGAAAAGCTACATGAACTAAAGAAGAAGGATGAAGAAGATCGGATTGCCGCTGGTGCAATGCCGTATACTGGAGATGATGAGGAAGAAAAAAAGCCCGCATACGACAAGACAAAAGCGGAATCGTATGGAATGGACTCCGATACTTATGTAGACGAGGATGGTGATACATTGCTTACCGTCAAGGGCGCAGAAAAAGAACTTCTCAGAGGAATCAAGCTCTATGAACAAGGTGTTAAAAAGTTAAAGAACGGAAAGAACTTATCAAGAAACGATGTCGAAGACATTGTATTTAATTATCTTTATCCCCCTCTCTATGACGGCAAGGTTAAAGGTTGGGGAACAGACGCCTTTGAGTTAATGTTTGAATTTATGGCAGAAGGAAAGATTAAGTCAGTACACGATGAAGAGTATCGTTACGCCGATATACCCGCTTGTTATGACGAGTTTTATTCCATGCTTGAAAACCACGAACTTGATGATAGAACTCTTGCCTATCTTGTTGCCGCATTATACAAAAAAGAAACAAATTATTACCTGAACGCATCGTTAGATGCTCCTTATTTTGGACAATCATCTGGATGGGCATTATGGTTTGGCGGTAAAGAAGCTACCATTAAGTATGGATTAGACAGCGAATTTAGTAAGTGGAGTTATCTTGATGGCTATGTATCTGAAAAGGATGTAGACAACATGATTGCATCCCATAACAAAGAGAATAACGGTAACGGCAAAGATAAAACTGTCTACTCTACAGACAGCGAATTAAGTGATTCTTCTGGCTCCAAGTCCAAAGTACAGGCAAATAAAACCAAGCTTAGTTATTCGACAGTTAAAAACGCTGAGCAGAAGGTTATAATTACTACCACCGGTCTTAGTAATGTCAAATTCAGTAATAAGACAAATGAAGAGCTTAAAAGCTTTGTAAAGGTGTCAAAGAAGGGTAAGGTTACATTCAAAAAGGGCGCGCCTAAAGGTACTTATAAGATTAAAGTAACCGGAACGATTAAGGGGAGCGGAAAGAAAGTATCAAAAACCATAAAGATTAAAATAAAGTAAACGTAATAACACCCCAAAGGGTTTGATCCTTTGGGGTGTTGCTATACTATACTGTCTCAATCTTGATAAGATTTGTGTTTCCGGACTGGCCGTTGGTTACGCCGGCGGTGATTACAAGGTTGTCGCCGGGCTTAAGGTCGAGGGCGCTTTCTGCCTCTTTCTTTGCGGTGTAGAAGAGAACGTCGGTTGATGGCATCACTTCGCACATACGAGGGGTTACGCCCCAGGAGAGTGCAAGTTTACGCCAGGTCTTCTCGTTTGTAGTAAGACCGATTATATCTACAGGGCCGCGGAAACGGGAAACCATACGGGCTGTTCTGCCGGAGATGGTGCAGGCAATGATAACTCTTGCATCAAGGTCTATTGCCATACCGCAGGTTGCATGGGAAATAGCATCTACTTCGTTCTTAATTACAAACTCGTAGTTGTGGAATCTCTTCTTGTAGTTGATGTTTTTTTCTGTCTCTTCGGCAATTTTTGCCATAGCCTTTACAGCCTCTATAGGATACTCGCCTGCTGCAGTCTCGCCTGAAAGCATTACTGCGCTGGTTCCGTCGTATACTGCGTTTGCAACGTCTGATGCTTCGGCTCTTGTAGGACGCGGGCTGTGGATCATAGACTCAAGCATCTCGGTAGCGGTAATAACACGCTTTCCAAGCATACGGCAGGTAGTAATGAGGTCTTTCTGGATTGCAGGAAGCTGCTCGTAAGGAACCTCTACGCCCATGTCACCGCGGGCTACCATAATACCGTCGCAGGCCTCGCAGATCTCCTCAATGTGGTCTGCACCTGACTGGTTCTCTATCTTTGCGATAAGCTCTACAGAATCGTCTTTGCCAAGACTCTTAAGGTACTCATGTACATCTAAAAGGTCCTGTTTTACGGAAACGAAGGAACAGGCGATAAAATCCACATCATTTTCAACACCAAATTTGATATCTGACTTGTCCTGCTCGGAAAGGTAGGTCTGTTTGATGTGCTTTCCGGGGAAACTCATGCTCTTTTTGTCTGAGAGGATTCCGCCTGTAACCACCTCTGTCTCGATTTCTTTATCTGTGGTAGATAAAACCTTGAATTCGATAAGGCCGTTGTTTAAAAGGATTGTATCGCCTTTGCTCATCTCTTTTGCAAGGTTCTTGTAGCTTACGGATACCTTTTTCTCATTACCCACGATCTTTTCGGTGGTAAATGTGAATCTGTCGCCTTCTTTAAGCTCTATCTTGCCGTTTTCAAAGGTTCCGATACGGTATTCAGGACCCTTTGTGTCAAGAAGGATGGCGATTGGAAGGTTAAGCTCTTTTCTTATCTTTTTGATGCGCTCGATCCTTGCGCCGTGCTCTTCGTAAGAGCCGTGTGAAAAGTTGAGTCTTGCCACATTCATACCGGCAAGGCAAAGCTTTTTGATCATCTCCTCGGACTCACTTGCAGGTCCGATGGTACAAACAATTTTTGTTTTTCTCATATATATATTTCCTTTCAAAGGTAGTTTTGCATAGGTAAATTACTTCGGCTATCAGTTTATATTGCAAATAGTACAATGTCAAGGATACTTTTTCATTTTTTTCTTGACAACTAATAATCTGTGCTTTATAATCAATATTAATTTATAACTTTACAACGCTAAACCGATGAAGCGGAGATAACGGCAATGATGCCTTTACAGAGAGCCTGCGGTGCTGAGAAGCAGGTGAGAAACAAGTTGTCAAATGGACCGCCGAGGGTACAGTCAAATGCAGATGGGTTCTGCAGAGTATTCTGTGACGTAGGGCATACGTTAGTTGCCGGGAGTATGTAGGTACTTCGCATGAGAGCATAGATTTATTCTATGAAGCAAGGTGGCACCGCGATAGGTGAATACTAAAAATGTATTTGATCGTCCTTGGCAGAACGTAAGATTCTGCCTTGGGCGATTTTTTTGTGCATGAGACTAAGAGAAAACGAGCGGCAGCGAAGTTTGAGCGCTAGTCGTAGCCATGCATGCACACTTAACGAGTGACGAGCAAAGCGAGACAGAGTTTAGTGAGCAGGCAAATTTCAGGGGAAAATAAGGAGGTTAAAAAATGATAATTAAACCAAAGCTTGAAGAAGTTAAAAAGATAGCTGCAGGAGGCTTATACAAAGCAGTTCCTCTTTCCTGCGAGCTTCTTTCAGACTTTACCACACCGATTGAAACAATGAGGATCCTTAAAAATGTATCAACTCACTGCTACATGTTAGAATCCGCAAAGGCAAACGACACCTGGGGAAGATACACGTTCCTCGGGTACGAGCCAAAACTTGCCATAAGCTGCACAGACGGCGAGCTTAAGGCAGGAGCGCTTACCATCAAAACAGACAACCCATCCGATTACTTAAGGCAGATCCTTGCAGAGCATAAAAGTCCGCATTTTGACTATCTGCCATCATTTACGGGAGGCCTTGTGGGTTATTTTTCCTACGACTACCTTGGCTACTCCGAGCCAAAGGTACGGGTAAATGCGGAAGATACCGAAGGCTTTAAGGATGTGGACCTGATGCTTTTTGATAAGGTCATCGCTTTTGACAATATGAGACAGAAGATAATCCTTATAGCAAATATGTATCTTAATGATATAGAGACGGAATATAACAGAGCAGTTCTGGAGCTTGAAAAGATGGCAAACCTTCTTAAAACCGGGAAAAAGAAGGAAGAAAAAGCAGGAAAGCTTCTATCCGAAGTTAAGCCACTTTTTGGGAAAGAAGAGTTTTGCGATATGGTGCGAAGGGGACAGCATCACATCAAAGAAGGGGACATTTTCCAGATAGTGCTTTCAAACAGACTCTCAGCTGAGTACGAAGGCAGCCTGTTAAATGTTTACAGGCTACTTCGAACTATAAATCCATCTCCTTACATGTTTTACTTTTCCGGAACGGATGTGGAGGTAGCGGGGGCTTCGCCTGAGACCCTTGTAAAGCTTGAAGACGGAGTACTTCGCACCTTCCCGCTTGCCGGAACAAGGCCAAGGGGTAAGACAGAGGAAGAAGATAAGCGTCTTGAAGAGGAGCTTCTTGCAGATGAGAAGGAGCTTGCTGAGCACAATATGCTTGTGGATCTTGGACGTAATGACCTGGGGAAAATCAGTGAATTTGGAAGCGTTTGTGTGGAAAAGTTGCACAGCATAGAGAGATTTTCACATGTTATGCACATTGGCTCCACAGTCAGGGGGCAGATAAGAAAAGATAAGGATGCACTTGATGCCATAGAAGCGGTGCTTCCTGCGGGAACTCTTTCGGGAGCCCCAAAGATCAGGGCCTGCCAGCTTATAGGAGAGCTTGAAAATAATAAGCGCGGCATTTACGGCGGAGCCATCGGATATATAGATTTTGCGGGAAATATGGACACCTGCATAGCTATCCGCATAGCATACAAGAAAAACGGCAAAGTCTTTGTAAGAAGCGGCGCCGGTATCGTGGCAGATTCGGTACCTGAAAAGGAATACGAAGAGTGCATAAACAAGGCAAAAGCGGTGGTAAATGCTCTTACACTTGCAGGGGAGGTGGAGTGATGATACTTCTTATAGACAACTACGACAGCTTTTCTTACAACCTTTATCAGTATGTAGGAGAGATAGATAGCAACATAAAAGTAATAAGAAACGACGAGCTTACCGTAAATGAGATAGAGGCCCTTAAGCCTTCGCGCATCATTCTTTCGCCGGGGCCCGGAAGGCCTGAAGATGCAGGAGTGATAGTTGATGTGGTACGGGAACTTGGAAGCAGGATACCGATCCTTGGCGTCTGCCTTGGCCACCAGGCCATATGCGCAGCATACGGAGCTACCATTACCTACGCTAAAGAGCTGATGCACGGAAAGCAGTCGGATACGGAAGTTGATACAGACTCGCTTCTTTTTAGAGACTGCCCTAAGGAAATGCCTGTGGCAAGGTATCATTCTCTTGCGGCAGACGAAAAGACGATGCCGGAAGACCTTAAAGTAACCGCAAAGACAAAAGACGGTGAGATAATGGCGGTGCAGCATACGGAGTATCCCGTATACGGAGTGCAGTTTCACCCGGAGTCTATCATGACTCCATACGGAAAACAGATCTTAAAAAATTTTATTAAAAGGGAGAGATAAATAATGATCAAGGAAGCAATCGTAAAGATAGTAAACAAAGAGGACCTTACATATGATGAGGCCTACACGGTAATGAACGAGATAATGAGCGGAGAAACAAGCCCGACGCAAAACGCCGCATTTCTTGCAGCACTTTCAACAAAGAGCGCTAGAGCAGAGACTACAGACGAGATAGCAGGATGCGCCGCAGCAATGCGCGACCATGCTACAAAGGTTGAGACCGACATGGATATCTTCGAAATAGTAGGTACAGGCGGCGACAATGCAGGAAGCTTTAACATTTCAACCACATCTGCACTTGTGGCGGCAGCAGGCGGCATGAAGGTGGCAAAGCACGGAAACAGGGCAGCTTCTTCAAAATGCGGAACAGCTGACTGCCTTGAGGCTCTTGGAGTAAACATAAACCAGAGCCCGGATAAATGCAGGGAGCTCTTAAAAGAAGTGGGAATGTGCTTCTTCTTTGCCCAGAAATACCACACTTCTATGAAGTACGTAGGTGCCATCAGAAAAGAGCTGGGATTTAGAACCGTATTTAATATCCTCGGGCCTCTTACAAACCCGGGATCTCCAAAGAGACAGCTTCTTGGAGTATACGACGAATACCTTGTAGAGCCGCTTGCACAGGTACTTGTAAGCCTCGGAGTAAAGCGCGGTATGGTAGTATACGGACAGGACAAGCTTGATGAGATCTCTATGAGCGCGCCTACCAAGGTATGCGAGATCAAAGACGGCTGGTTTAAGAGCTTTGTTATAACCCCTGAGGAATTCGGTTTTACAAGATGCAAAAAAGAAGAGCTTGCGGGCGGAACCCCTGAGGAAAATGCAAAGATCACTATCGGCATATTAAAGGGAGAAAAGGGTCCTATGAGAGACGCAGTCCTTTTAAATGCAGGCGTGTCCTTATATATCGGCGAGAAGGCAGATAGCATAAAGGAAGGTATCAAGCTTGCGGCTGAGCTTATCGATTCGGGTAAGGCATTTGAAACCCTTGAAAAGTTCATAGCCTTAAGTCAGGATAAGGAGGCATAAAGCCTATGACCATACTTGATGAACTTGCAGATTCTGCAAGGGAAAGGGTAAGAAAAGCAAAGAGTGTTATTTCCCTTGATGAAATAAGAAGGCAGGCTCTTTTACTTCCAAAGGGTGATTTTGAATTTGAAAAAGCCCTGAAAAAGGATGATATAGCCTTTATCTGCGAATGTAAAAAGGCTTCGCCATCAAAAGGGCTGATAGCACCTGATTTTCCCTATCTTAAGATAGCTAAGGAATACGAGGCAGCAGGGGCAGACTGCATTTCGGTACTTACAGAGCCCACAAGGTTTCTTGGAAAAGACGAGTACCTTAAGGAAATAGCAGAAAATGTCGGTATTCCCTGCCTTCGCAAGGATTTTACGGTAGATGAGTACATGATCTACGAGGCAAAGGTGCTGGGGGCATCAGCGGTGCTTCTTATTTGTTCCATACTTTCAAAAGAGCAGCTTAAAGAGTATATGGAAATCTGCGAAAAGCTTGGACTTTCGGCCCTTGTGGAGACACACGATGAGGATGAGGTAAAGACAGCACTTGAGCTCGGAGCCCGCATCATTGGCGTAA
>JAEEOQ010000156.1 GCA_016284355.1 Lachnospiraceae bacterium | reverse complement strand
CTCGCGGAAGCGTCATTTGGCCAAACCAAGAAAGCCCGTTTCGATAAGGAGCATCATCCCAGCTTTGCATCCATGCTATCATAACAGTTCTTCCGTCGGGCGTTTTAATAGCCTGAGGGGCATAGAAATCGATTCCGTAATCAATGGTAGGAACATTTTCGGGGACAAGGTGTTTGCTTTCATCTTCATTTCCGATAAAACAGATCACATTGCCACCGTTATGGAATTCATATCCTTCTGCCTTCATTTCCATAGCACTGACAATAAGGACTTTTTTATCATCGATATCTATGTAACAAGGGCATTCCCACATTGTTCCGAAATTTCCGTTATTATGGATCAGTTCATGATCAAAATGCCAGGTAAAACCATCAGGACTGTTATATACAAGTGCGCTTCCAAAACCGTCTGCAGCCCTGTTTGCAACAACAACCTTAAAACCACCTGCATCTTTGGAAATGTGAGGGTCTCTGAAATCAGAAACGCTTCCTCCTTTAGGAAGGAGAGATGGTCCGATAACAGGATTTAATTCATATTTTGTATAGTCAAGGCCGTTTCCTATTGCCACGCACTGCATCTGATGTTCTACTGCGTTGCCATCTTCTTTTGCTAAGGTATAAACTCCCGTATAAATAATATATTGCTGCCCGTCATCAAGTGTCAGAGAACTTCCTGAAAAGCAGCCTTTATTATCAAATGCACTCTCAGGTGCCATAGCTGCAGGAAGATGTGACCAATTTACAAGGTCACTGCTGACAGCGTGGCCCCAATGCATCGGTCCCCAGTTGGTATCATAGGGGTGATATTGGTAAAACAGATGGTACTCACCTTTGTAAAAAGAAAAACCATTTGGATCATTCAGCCAGCCGACTCTCGGCGTAAGGTGAAAATGAGGACGAACTTCCTCCTTTATCTCCTGTTCTTTTTTAATCTCGTATTCTCTGGCTTTTTTAAGTAAGTCACCGGCCATTTTTAGTCCTCCAATTTTTTTATGATTAAAAACAAAAAGCAGCAAGACAAATGTTTTGCTGCTTTATGTATTGTTATTATAAAGTTATAGCTGTTATATGATCTCAGCAAGATAAAGAATGATGATCACAACTCCGCCGGCACCAAAGAGGGCGCTGACTGTGGAAACTATAAGAAGAACCTTGTTCCATATGTTTCTTTTTCTTTCCTTTTCTTCAAGGATCTCGAGCCTGCCGACTATCTCTTCAAGGCTCTTTGCTTCAGAACCTTTGATCTTCTCTACGATGTTATTTTCAAGAGTAGGGAAGTTTTTAAGGATATATTCCTGCTTTTCCTTGATAAACTGGATATCTTCCTGCTGATACTTAAGATTTTCCACATTTTCAATAAGGCTCTTAAGCTCATCCATTCTGGCAGGTCTTTTTGGAGCCTCGTTACTTGGTCTGGTTAAAGCAAATTTTTCCGGAAAAAATTTCATATGGTTCTCTCCTCCTTAATCGAGCGTAACAGTAACCTCATCTTCGGTAACGGTACCGTATGCGTCCTTAATCTCCTCTGACATATATATAGTGTTGCCTTTGAACCGCTCGTTGTACGGGTCGTGTTCTTTGACAGCCTCATTAAGGGCCTGCATTTTCTGATCAAGATAAGAAACAATCTGAGCGCATTCTTTAAGCTCGCCTCTGATATTTTCAGGAGCGTTGCCCTCATACTTGTAATATATCTTGTGTTCAAGGCTTGCCCAAAAGTCCATTGCTACGGTACGGATCTGGATCTCAACTTTTGTATCGATAACGTCGTCTGCAAGGAAAATAGGGATAGACACGATCATGTGGTAACTCATGTAACCGTTTGCTTTTGGCTGCATGATATAATCCTTAACCTTTAATACCTTAACGTCATTCTGCTTTGCAATGAGATCTGCGATCCTGTATATATCCGGTATAAACGAGCAGGTGATCCTTATACCTGCTACATCATTAATATATTTTACTATATTTGCCACATTCAGTTCAACACCTTTGTGCCTGATTTTTTTGGCGATACTCTGGGGGGATTTGATCCTTGAAGAGATATGTTCTATAGGGTTGTACTGATGATGCATTTTAAATTCGTCGTTTAATATTTCAAGTTTAGTGCCAACTTCTTTTAGAGCTGAATTATACAAAAGAAGCATTCGGTTCCATTCTTCGCTCTCGTTGTAATAAGCCGGTAACTGCATATCCATAAAGTTCACCTCGTGCATTTTATAAATGGCAAATGTCATGCCACTTTATGATTATAACATGTTTGCCGGGCAGATTACCAAATCTGAATCCGTTTTCATAAATCTTTAATATCATTTTTATAAAAGGATCAAAGATCGAGTCCCTTTTTAAAATCATCGCTAAGATAATCTTTGCAGTCGTTCCAAGGGATGTCAAAGAAGATAGGTCCTGCTACGTACGGCGCGATCTCGTACGTGTTAAAGCATATAACGAGGCTGTCTTTTGTGGTATACCAAAGAGGGGTGCCATTTATGGTATTTCTTATGGAATCGGCATAGTCTTCAAAGAACAGGTCCTCAGCCAGATCACTGCCCATATTTTTACCTTCCTTGATATCTGTAATAAGAGTATTTACAAGGAAATCCCTAAAGGAATCTTCATCTGATGCAATCTCTCCGATATCTAAAAGCTCACCTGTGCTAAGGTCAAAGTTGTAACCTTCATAAAAAGAATTCGGATGAGCTCCGCCGGTAAAGTAGCTGTATGTCATAAGCACGGAATACAGGCCTTTTGCGGTGTTTTCTTCAGATCCTATAACCTGGTAAAAATAGGGCATAAAATAGTCATCTTCAGATTCTTTTGCGTACTCATAGCTTTCTAAAGCATCGGAACCTATTTGGGCTTCTTCCTCTTTCCATGAGGCAACTCTTGCGGTAAAGAAATCATTTATAGACATCTGGGCATATTCATTTGAAGGAATGCTAACCTCCGGATATGAAATGAGGGAAGTAAAAACTTCGGTCCCGTCATCAGCTTTAACAGCATTTTCTTCTGTAGCCATCTCTGAAGAGAAATTCTCAGAAGAATTATCGACAGACGCATCACTATCTGATACCTGCTCAGAATCTTTAGGGAGTTCCTTGGAATCTGTATCGGTATCATTTGATTCTTCAGGTGTATTGTCGGTGATATCAGCAGTATTCGGTGCCCTATTACCTTCATTTTCCGGAGTAATATTACTTTTTTTGCCACATGCAGTCAAAGATAAAACTAAAGATAAAACCAATATAAACACCACATTTTTTTTACTCATGGAAACACCCCGTTTCTTTACGTTTTGGTCACGACCTTACACTACCCTTATGATACACTATAATGCAGATTTTGTCTTGACTTTTAAGTTAAAAAATAATATATTAAATAGGCACGGTAATTACCGGGGTGTGGCTCAGTTGGTAGAGCGCTGCGTTCGGGACGCAGAGGCCGCGTGTTCGAATCACGTCACTCCGATTTATAGTAAGACGATGTCAAATACAAAATCTGTATTTGACATCTTTTTTTTATTCATGTAAAATACCGTAGAGGCCATCTAAAACGTTTTAAATGATTTGCCATTTCTCTGTTAATGCCGTGCATTTTCTGATATAATAGCATTAATAGTGAGGCAAAACATGAAAAACATTCAAAAACACCTGTTGCCGGTGGCGGTGCTGCTTTCATTTGCAGTGCTCATAACGCTGGTAATTGCGCTTAGCATAAAAGAAAATACTAAGATATCTGCTAATAGAACTTCCGTACCTTATACAAGTTCTGCAGAGCCTATGCCTGTAGAAGAGGACATGATCCCTCTTTCTGAAGAAGCCATGGAAGAACTTGAATATGAGGATATCGTGACAGAAGATGAGTATGAGGATTACTACCTGTACAACTTTTTGTATATAGGCGACTCTTTCATACAGCGCCTTGCAAAAAGCGGCATTATCCATGAAAGCAACGATGTTCTGGCAAAGAACGGTACAGCCGCAAGGGACTGGTATGTAGAAGAAGGAAACGACAGGTATGTGGATTTTTACGACCGTATGCTGGAAATGGATCCTGACATGTACAGCGGTATTGTAGTCAATTACGGGATAAACGACATAAAAAACAGTACAAATGTTGAATTTTCCGAGCAGCTTATAGACGACATTGCTAAGCAGTTTCCGGGTACACCCATCTTTCTTATGAAGATAATGCCTGTAGCAGAGCAGTTTGTACTTGAAAAAAAGGGCAAAGTTGTATCAAACTGCGATGACATTAATCGCGGCGGAAAATATAATGTGACTAGCTTTAATAATGCCATGGAAGACTATGCAAGGCGAAAAGAAAATGTATGGTTTGTGGACGCGACCGAAGGGTTTATAGATAAAAACGGCAATCTGATGCGGGAAAAAGCAGATAAGCGCGGTCTTCATATTGCAAACGAGTATGTAGTGGAATGGTGTAAAAACATCTTTTACGCGGTGACTAACAGGTAGATGATTAAGACATTAAACTTTGAAGAAGGAAAATTGTATATAGCAGAGACTGTAAAAGAGTATACAAGTTGTATAGATAAAGGTCCGGTTGTCTTTCTTGAGTTAAACGAAAAGGCACCTGAGGATGCAGCTTATGTTATCGGCCCTGACGTACTTGGAGATATGGGATACCTTCGTATGGTTTTCTGCCATATGTCAAAGATACCTTATGTTATAGCAGAGACGGAAAGGCTTATCATAAGAGAAAGCATTCCGCAGGACGCCGCTGCTTTTAAAGAGATATACAGCGGTGAGGAAGGGTCCTTTAAGGAAGGAAGCGAAAGCCTTTCTGAGGAGGGGCTTGAGGCATATATAAAGAACATGTACGGGTTTTATGGTTTTGGCCTGTACACAGTTGTATATAAAGAGACAGGTAAAGTAATAGGACGGGTCGGCTTTTCCTTTGAAGAAAAGGCGGAAAGCCCGGAGATCGGCTTTATTATAGATAAAAAGTACCGAAGGGCCGGAATAGCACATGAAGCTGCGGCTGCGGTTATTAAGTACATGCGAAACAACCTGCAGATAGACAAGTTGTCAGGGAAATGCAGGGAAGATAATACAGCATCATTGCGACTGTTACGCAGACTTGACGAAGAATTTGGCATAGAGATAAAAACATTGAAAGAAGAGGGAAAGGTATGAAAATTGTTGTTATTGACGGTCAGGGCGGCAAGATGGGTTGTACTTTTATTGAAAGATGGAAAAAACAGGGAGATGCAAAAAGCTATGTTATGGCTGTCGGTACAAACAGCATCGCAACCTCTGCCATGTTAAAGTCAGGAGCAGACGCCGGAGCTACGGGAGAAAACCCTGTACGAGTGGCAGTCCGCGACGCAGACTATGTGGTGGGACCTATAGGTATTCTGGCGGCAGATGCAATGTACGGTGAGATCACTCCGGAGATGGCTAAAGAAGTGGGAAGCTGCAAAGCGCAAAAGATCCTGTTTCCGTTTAATACCTGTGATTATTATGTTCTTGGAGTTTCGGGAGCAAAGATGAACGATCTTTGCGATGAGGCTATCAGGAAGATATTAAGTGACATAAATAAGTAAGAAATCGTATAAATCGTGTAACGTATAGAAATCGTAAATTGTAAATTTGTAAGGAGATCCAAAATGAGTAAAACAGGGAGCAACTACAGGCTTGAAGAAGGGGCATTTGTAATTGAAGATTACGATAAGGCAGCGCCTTTTACAAGTTTCTTACCGGGACTTGCGGGAGTAAAGGGAATCCCGATGTGGACCTTTTATGTAAACCGTGGTCAGGCTATGACCAGCTTTGGTATAAACAAAAAGGACAATTCCATCATGGAATTTAACGTAGCTATTATGGGCTACGAAAACACTGATATCAAAGGCTTTAGAACTTTTGTAAAGGCAAACGGGAAGTACACAGAGGCATTCTGCGAGTATGGAAATAACGCCAAGCGTGTTATGAAGATCGAAAGAAATGTCTGCAGCGTTAAGGAGACAAATCCCCTTGGATTTGAGATAAACGTTGAATATATGGTGCTTCCAAATGAAAACATCGGAGCGCTTGTAAGAAATGTTACTATAAAGAATATCCTTGATAAAGACCTTGATCTTGAAGTACTTGACGGAACACCGCATATCATTCCTTTTGGTATGGGAACAGGTATGTACAAGCATACTTCAAACCTTTTCAGATCATGGGCAGAAGTTATCAATGTAGAGAACAAGATTCCATGCTTCAGACTTAATGAGACCATGAAAGCACCTGAGGCTGAGACCATGGGAATGCACTATTACTGCAGCATAGTTGACGGAAAGCTTACTGCACCGATCTATGATCCTGAGTGCATTTTCGGATACGAAACATCATTAAGATTCCCTGAAAGATTCTTAAACGATGGCTTTGATGCGGTTCTTTCTTCAAAACAGCATCCTACAAACAAGATCGGCTGCGGTTTTACTCCTGTAAAGAAGGTATTAAAGGCAGGGGAGAGCCTTAACATAACCACATTTATCGGTTATTCGGATACTCCGGAGTTTGTAAATACTAAGGCTGCAGCTTTTGTGGCTCCGGGCTATGTCGGTGAGAAGTTCAGACAGGCAAGAGAACTTTCAGACAAGTTTACCGCCGATATCACATCAAAGTCCGGTAAGCCTTTGTTTGATGAATATGCTAAGAGCTGCTATATGGACAACTTCCTTCGCGGAGGGTACCCATTTGTATTTAATCCAGGTAAAGATGCGTCGGTTGTACACCTTTTCTCAAGACGTCACGGTGACCCTGAAAGAGATTACAATGACTTTGCCATAGCAGGGGAGTACTACTCTCAGGGTAACGGAAACTTCAGAGATGTGGCGCAAAACAGACGTAATGACGTTTTCTTTAATAAAAATGTTGGCGACTTTAATGTATATTCTTTCTATAACTATATACAGCTTGACGGATACAATCCGCTTAAGATCAACCCTTGTACCTTTGTTATAAAAGAAGGCAA
>JAEEOQ010000155.1 GCA_016284355.1 Lachnospiraceae bacterium | reverse complement strand
CGTGTTCTTTATCGTTGTATCAGTTGCCATCGCTATGAACCCGCCTGCATTTATCGCGCAGCTTATGGGTATTTCATGGGGCGCACTAGCGGGAGCATTCCTGGCACCGTTCCTTTACGGCCTTTACTGGAAGAAGGTTACCGAAAAGGCAGTCTGGGCAAGCTTTTTCTTTGGAGTAGGCATTACGGTCTCAAACCTTTTCCTTAAATTTACAAATGCCATCAACGCAGGAGCAATAGCAATGGTGGGCGGCCTTATCATAGTTCCACTTGTAAGTCTTCTTACAAAAGTAAAAGATAAAGAAGAAGTAGATAAGATCTTTACATGTTATGATGAAAAGATCGTAGTAAGAAAAGCAGATCAGCTTACCGCTGAGGACTAGTGATCTCCGAGGCCGGGGGCGAGGGCTCATTTTTCTTCGTGTATTTTTTTGAAATGTATTTCACCTTTATTGATAGAAAGCTCTTTTCCTTAAATCTATAATTAAATTAAATAATTTAAAACATTTAAAGGAGAAGAGTTATGTCAGAGATTAAAACTGTTGAAGTTAACGGGATTACACTTGCGTACAAAGAATTCGGAACAGGCGATAAATACCTGCTTTCTACGCAGAATTTCTTCCTTAGCGGCTGTCACGAGGAGCTGCTTGGAAAGGCACCATATGATTACCATGTATTTGTAGTTTATATGCGCGGATATGGTAAATCCACCCACATTTTTGACCCAACCCCTCGCGATTACAGCAAGGTTTGGGGCGAAGACCTTATAGCATTTGCCGAAAAGATGGGCATTAAGTCCTTCTACTACACCGGAGTTTCTCATGGAAACTTTGCAGGATGGTATATTGCCTTTAACAGACCTGAGCTTATTCGTGCCTTTGTTAGCTGCGACGGCATCGTACAGTTCAGAAAACAGGACGGAAACAGCATTAAGCCGCAGATCCCGGATCCGGATACATTTGTAGGCAACAGAGAGGCTCTTGAAAAGATGTCATGGATGGAGAATTGGCCTACAAACAATCCTGAGCGTCTTAAGAAACGTGCTGAGAATCATGCAGAGCACACTGAGATTCTTATGGAAAGAAAGCGCGAGGAGTTTGAAGTATTTAACTCAAATTTCATGGCTTGCGATGTTAATTCCGAGGAAGAGCTTTATGATAAGATGAAGAAGATCCCATTCCCTGTACTTATCTGGATTGGCGGTCTTGATCCTCTTGCTACTGCTGAAAAGGCACTTGAAGTTGCTCAGGTTATTCCGGGAGCCAGTCTTCTTACATACCAGCATCTTGGACACGGCGGTGCCGATGAGTGCCCTGAGATCGCTGCAAGAGACTGCGACAGATTCTTTAAGGATACAGAGGGAAGAATTCTTTAATTAAGTCACAAAGGACAGTTCTGATAGGAAAACCTTATGGAACTGTCCTATTTTTCGTTCTCATTTGAAAATTGTTGTAGTATAATATTCCTTATGGATAAAGAATATTATACGTATATTGTAAAGTGCGCAGACGGCTCGCTTTACACAGGATTTACAACAGATATAGAAAAACGCATAAAGGCCCATAACGAGGGAAAGGGAGCAAAGTATACAAAAGGTCGCGGACCGGTGGAGCTTGTGTATTTTGAGACGTCGCAGACCAAAGAAGAGGCTATGAGCAGGGAGTGGCATATAAAAAGACTTACAAAGCCGCAAAAAGAAAAACTCATTGCTTCTTTTAATAAAGGATTAAAATGATGCGCGAAAAGCGCAAAAAGGAGGAAAATGAAAATGCAGTATTATGAGTATGCTGACGAGCACCAAAGGGGAAGAATCGAAAGATTTGAGTATTCTTACACAAATCTTGACGGAAAACTTGTAAACAAGTACGCAAATGTGTACCTGCCATACGGGTATAACGAGAAAGACACGGAAAAGCGTTACAACATTCTTTACCTCATTCACGGAGGAAACGGAAGTCAGGACGCATGGTGGGATTCCACATATCTTAAGAACATGCTTGACGTAATGATCGCAAAAGACGAGATAAAGCCGCTTATCCTTGTTACACCTACCTACTACAGCTACGATAGAGACGGCAGCTTCGAATTCGAAGGCGAGCAGACAAAGAGATTCCAGGAAGAACTTGCAAATACTCTTATCCCTGCTCTTGAGACAAAGTACCACACCTATCTTGAAAACGGAAGCCCAGAGGCTATAAACAAGTCCCGTATGCATAGAGGCATAAGCGGATTCTCTATGGGCGGATGCACCACATGGTTTGCATTTACCAAAAACCTTAAGAACATCGGCTGGTTTGTACCTCTTTCCGGTGATTCCTGGGAGGTTGAACTTCGCGGTGGCCAGACACAGCCTGAAAAGACTACAGAACTTATCGTAAAGGTTATAAAGGATGCAGGCTACACAGCTAAAGACTTCTACCTTTTCCCATGTACAGGCGAGGGAGATATTGCTTATCCGAACCTTACCCCACAGGTTGAGGCCATGAGAAAATACCCTGATATCTTTGTAGAGACAGACACCAATCCAAACGGTAACTTCCATTACCTTACAGAACCGGAAAGAGTACATTGCTACCCTGATGTAAGCTGGTTCCTTTATAAGACATTACCAAGATTATTCAAATAAAGAAACAAAAGCCAAGAGGTTGCTTTTCCTCTTGGCTTTATTTATCCACGTAAATGAGCCCTCGCCCCCGGCACCATGGATCATTTTTTCCTTCTGCAAATCGGGAGCAAAAGCTCCGGCTGCTTTGTTGTATTGCTTATTGGTTCGTGCTATAATGAATGAAAGGCTTTGAAAAGCATTTTAATGGAGGAGTTATCATGCTTGACAGAAATGAATTGATAAAGGAATTAAGGGAAATATGTATTGATTATTCTGATATTATCGGACTTGTCATTCTTTTTGGCTCATATTCTCGTGATGAGGCAAATGAAGATTCTGACATAGATCTGTATATTGAGCCCAGAGATGAGAAAATGACGACTGCAAAGCTGGGAGCAAATAGAAGATATAAGGATTTTAAATATACTTTGTATAGCAAATTTTCAAAAAACTTTGATTTATTGTCTTATGGCGGTGTGAAGGATTCAAAGAGGATTAAAAACAGCCCTTTGTGGGAACAGATTAATAAGGATGGAGTATTAATATATGACAAAAGAGCAAAAACAGTATAAATTACTGATTAAGGCGGATTTAAAGCTTGTTTTTGATAACTATCTAAATGATAATAAAGCTATTAGACTACAGGCTGCTTATCATATGCAACAGGCGGTTGAAAAGACTATAAAGTTTAAAGCCGGAATGGCGGGGCTCAATCTTTGGGGACATGATATTGATGTTTTGATCAGAAAATGTGATGATAATGGAGTCGATATAAATGTACCTAAATTGATACGGGATAAAGCAGATGCCATAACTCATTGGGAGGCTGACTGCAGGTATTATCCCGTTACGGTTGTTCGCAGAGACACAATTAAGAAGGTTTATGATGAAACCGTTAAATGGTTGGAATTGTAGATAATGAGCCCTCACCCCCGGCACCATGGCTCATTTTATTACTTCGCAGCTGATAACTCAAGAATGATAATACAATATGCGGCCTGCATCTTGAAAAAATGTGATGCAGGCCACATTGCTGTGATTATAGTTTTGTATAGAAGAGAATCTTACTTAAATTCCAGACCTTTTTCTATAAGCTTCTGCTTGCCCTCCTCGGTTATTTCATACTTGTTTCCACCACCGTAACCTTTTCCGTATTTGTGATGAAACCATAAACCATTACCAAGGTAGTCGTCATCGGTATCTTTATGAATGTCTTTTTAAATGATAATTTGTGGATCTTTATAGATGAGCACATGCCCTATATCTTCAGTAAAATAATGTATCATATATGTTCAGATATATCAAGTTGGACATTCTTTATATTTTTCTAAGAATTACTTGCCATTTTTTTTATAAAAAGGTTATTGACAACATAATACTCAAGTGATATCTTATATACAGATGTTAGCACTCGGATGGGTTGAGTGCTAACAAAGAAAAAAGAGAAGGGATGATGTGGGTTGGAACTTGATGAGAGAAAGTTAAAGATCTTGCAGGCAGTGGTCAGGAATTATCTTGCTACAGGCGAACCGGTTGGTTCCCGTACTATATCAAAGTATACCGATCTTAATCTTTCTTCTGCCACTATAAGAAATGAGATGGCAGACCTTGAAGAGCTCGGACTTATATTTCAGCCACATACTTCCGCAGGTCGTATTCCTTCGGACAAGGGCTACAGATTATATGTAGATACCCTTATGAGCGACAAGATCAAAGAAGTGGAAGTTCTTAAAGAAGACCTTGTTCAAAAAGCTGACAAGATGGAAAACATTTTGCAGAACATGGCTAAGCTTCTTGCACAGAACACAAACTACACTTCCATGATCAGCTCCCCTTTATATACCCATAAAAAGGTTAAGTTCATACAGCTTACCGAGATGGATGAGCACCAGCTTCTCCTTGTTATCGTACTTAACTCAAATGCAGTAAAGAATCGTATGATAACCTCTGATGTGGCTGTAGACAAAGAAGTGGTTCTTAAGCTTAACATTTTACTTAACTCCACACTTCAGGGCCTTGATCTTACCGAGATCAATATGGCCATGATAAGCAAGATCAAGGATCAGGCCGGCGAGTACGCAGGGCTTATAACACTTATCCTTGACGCTATCGCTAAAGAAGTGGGAGAGGATGACACCCAGGAGATATATACTAGCGGCGCAACCAACATTTTCAAGTATCCCGAGCTTACCTCGAGTGAAAAGGCCAGCGAGCTTTTATATACAATAGAAGAAAAGAAAGAACTTGGTACACTTTTATCAAGCAGGATGGACGAAGAAGGCGACCGGGGCATACAGGTTTACATCGGTAATGAGACCACGGTAGACTCCATGAAAGACTGTTCTGTTGTTACCGCAACCTACGAGGTTGAGGAAGGTGTATACGGAAAGATCGGTATCGTAGGTCCAAAGCGAATGGATTACGAGAAGGTCGTCAGCACACTTCATTCTTTTATGCATCAGCTTGACGACATTTTCAAGAAAGATGAAAAGAAAGACGAAGCGTAGAAAGGAAGATCGGATTTGACTGAAGAAAAAGATATGCAGCAGGAAGCTGTTTCCGAGGAAGAAAAGGTTAATGAGGCTGTAGAAGATACAGAATCTAAAGAGACCGAAGAAGCAAAAGAAACTTCCGGCGGCAAAGAGGACAAAAAGAAGAAAAAGGCCGACAAAAAAGAGCAGGCTTACGAAGAGAAGATAGCAGAGCTTAATGACAGAGTTATGCGTCAGATGGCCGAATTTGATAATTACAGAAAGCGTACCGAAAAGGAAAAGAGCCAGATGTTTGAGATAGGTGCAAAAGACATCATCGAAAAGGTTCTTCCTGTGGTAGATAATTTCGAAAGAGGTTTATCTGCTCTTTCTGATGAAGAAAAAGAAAGCGCTTTTGCGCAAGGCATCGAAAAGATATACAAGCAGCTTACACAGGTGCTTACAGATGCAGGAGTTGAGCCTATAGAGGCTGTAGGAAAAGAGTTTAATCCGGATTTTCATAACGCGGTTATGCATGCGGAAGATGAAAACCTCGGTGAAAATATAGTAGCAGAAGAATTCCAGAAGGGTTACACCTACAAGGGTTCTGTTGTAAGACATTCAATGGTAAAAGTAGTCAACTAACATATAGGAGGAAAAGAGTTATGAGTAAGATTATCGGTATCGATCTTGGTACAACAAATTCATGCGTTGCCGTAATGGAAGGCGGACAGCCAGTAGTTATCGCAAACGCTGAAGGTGCTAGAACAACACCTTCTGTAGTAGCATTCACAAAGACAGGCGAAAGACTTGTTGGTGAGGCTGCAAAGCGTCAGGCAGTTACAAATGCAGACAAGACAATCTCTTCAATCAAGAGACATATGGGTACAGATTATAAAGTATCTATAGATGATAAGAAATATACACCACAGGAGATCTCGGCGATGGTTCTCCAGAAGCTTAAGACAGATGCAGAGAGCTACCTTGGTGAGAAGGTTTCAGAGGCAGTTATCACTGTTCCTGCATACTTCAACGATGCTCAGCGTCAGGCTACAAAGGACGCAGGTAAGATCGCAGGTCTTGATGTAAAGCGTATCATCAACGAGCCTACAGCAGCAGCTCTTGCGTATGGCCTTGATAATGAGAAAGAGCAGAAGATCATGGTATACGACCTTGGTGGCGGTACCTTCGATGTTTCCATCATCGAGATCGGTGACGGTGTTATCGAAGTTCTTTCAACAAACGGTGATACAAGACTTGGCGGCGATGACTTCGATGAGAAGATCACAAGATATATGATCGACGAGTTTAAGAAAGCTGAAGGCGTTGATCTTTCACTTGATAAGATGGCACTTCAGAGACTTAAAGAAGCTGCAGAGAAGGCAAAGAAAGAGCTTTCAAGCAGCACAACAACAAATATCAACCTTCCGTTCATCACAGCTACACAGGACGGACCAAAGCATTTTGATATGAACCTTACAAGAGCTAAGTTCGACGAGCTTACACATGACCTCGTTGAAAGAACAGCTATCCCTGTACAGAATGCCCTTAAAGATGCCGGTCTTACTACAGCCGATATCTCAAAGGTACTTCTTGTAGGTGGTTCTACACGTATCCCTGCAGTTCAGGAAAAGGTTAAAGCTCTTACAGGCCACGAGCCAAGCAAGAATCTTAACCCTGATGAGTGTGTTGCACTCGGTGCTTCTATCCAGGGTGGTAAGCTTGCAGGCGATGCAGGCGCAGGTGACATCCTTCTTCTTGATGTTACTCCGCTTTCACTTTCAATCGAGACAATGGGCGGTATCGCTACAAGACTTATTGAGAGAAATACTACAATTCCTACAAAGAAGAGCCAGATCTTCTCTACAGCAGCAGATAACCAGTCTGCAGTAGATATCAACGTAGTACAGGGTGAGAGACAGTTCGCTAAGGACAACAAGTCACTCGGACAGTTCAGACTTGACGGTATCCCACCAGCAAGAAGAGGCGTTCCACAGATCGAGGTTACATTCGATATCGATGCCAACGGTATCGTTAATGTATCAGCTAAAGACCTTGGAACAGGCCGTGAGCAGCACATTACCATTACTGCAGGTTCTAACATGTCTGATGCAGATATCGAAAAGGCAGTTAAGGAAGCTGCTGAGTACGAGGCACAGGATAAGAAGCGTAAAGACGCTATAGATGCAAGAAACGATGCAGACGCTATGGTATTCCAGACAGAGAAGGCTCTTGAGGAAGTTAAAGACCAGATCAGTCCTGATGAGAAGGCTACTGTTGAGGCAGATCTTGCACACCTTAAAGAACTCATCGAGAAGAGCAATCCTGAGGTTATGAGCGACGGCGAAGTTGAAGACATCAAGGCAGCCAAAGAAAAACTCATGACAAGTGCACAGAACGTATTCCAGAAGATGTACGAAAAAGCAGGCGCTGCAGCAGGTGCAGGTCAGGCAGGTCCTGATATGGGCGGCTTTGCAGGCGGCGATGCAAATACTCAGAGCAGCAGCGGAAACGACGACAACGTTGTAGACGGTGACTACAGAGAAGTATAATTCTTAGACGATATTAATTGTGACAGTTTGAGACGCATTATTTGCGCCTCAAACTTTCGCATTTCTAATTAGGTGGAAAAATTATGGCAGAAAACAAAAGAGATTACTACGAGGTACTGGGCGTAAGCAAAGGTGCTTCGGATTCTGAGATAAAAAGTGCATACAGAAAGCTTGCTAAAAAGTATCATCCTGATGCAAACCCGGGAGATAAAGAAGCCGAGGTTAAATTCAAGGAAGCTTCCGAGGCATATGCTGTACTTTCAGATCCTGAAAAGAGAAGCAAATACGATCAGTTTGGCCATGCAGCCTTTGAAAACGGCGGCGGTGGCGGCGGATTTGATTTCTCCGGTATGGATATGGGAGATATTTTCGGTGATATCTTCGGAGGCGCTTTCGGTGATTTCTTCGGCGGCGGAAGCAGACGTAATCCAAACGCTCCAAGGCAAGGTGCAAATGTCAGAGCCGGTCTTCGTATAACCTTTGAAGAGGCTGTATTTGGATGCGAAAAGGAGCTTACACTTAACCTTAAAGATGAATGCAAGACCTGTAAAGGTACCGGCGCAAAGCCGGGTACCAGCCCTGTTACCTGTAGCAAGTGTGGCGGCAGCGGTCAGGTTGTATTCCAGCAGCAGTCACTGTTTGGCGTAGTACGTAATGTACAGGCCTGTCCTGATTGTAGAGGAACAGGTAAGATCATAAAAGATAAGTGTCCTGACTGCCACGGCGCAGGTTATATTACAAACAGAAAGACTATTTCAGTAAGTGTACCTGCAGGTATAGATGACGGACAGAGTATCCGTATAAGAGAAAAAGGTGAGCCGGGTGTAAATGGCGGCGGAAGAGGAGATCTTCTTGTAGAGATCTCAGTATCAAGACATCCTATCTTCCAGAGAGACGGTTACGACATCTACTCTACAGCCCCTATTTCTTATACAAGAGCTGTACTTGGCGGAGATATCCGTATCTCTACTGTAGACGGAGATGTTCTTTACAATGTTAAGCCGGGTACTCAGACAGACACAAGAGTAAGACTTCGCGGTAAGGGTGTTCCTTCCCTTCGAAACAAAGACGTAAGAGGAGACCATTACGTTACACTTGTGGTACAGGTACCTACAAGCCTTACATCAGAGCAAAAAGACCTTCTTAAGAAGCTTGATGCCACATTCCCAGACCCTACAGGCGGTGCGGGAGCAAATGGCAGTTCAGAGCCTCCAAAAGGAAAGAAAAAGAAGTTTTCAGAAAAACTGAATGACTTGTTTGAATAAAAGAATTCCCTTTGCGCGAGTCAAACGAAGTTTGAATCACGCTTAGGGAATTCTTTGTTCTGGATTTGCAAAAAATCGACTTAGAAATTTTTCAATGATTTTTTGCAAAGAGCAGAACTTCCTTATTCGCCCTTGACTTGATCAAGGGCGATTTTTTATATTACGCTATATCTTCCATCTGTGCGGTGTAAAGTTTGTAATATGCACCGCCTTTTTTCATAAGTTCTTCGTGGGTTCCTGCTTCAACTATACCGCCATCATCGATATACATGATCTTGTCACATCCTCTGATGGTAGAAAGTCTGTGGGCGATGATAAATGAGGTACGTCCTTTAAGCATGGTGTTAAGTCCCTGCTGAAGGGCTTTTTCTGTGTTTACATCGATACTTGAGGTAGCTTCATCAAGCACCAGGATTGCTGGGTCTGAAAGAAGCGTCCTTGCAAAAGAGATAAGCTGCTTCTGACCCTGAGATAGGAGTGAGCCTCGCTCTTTTACTTCCGTATCGTACCCTGCCGGCATCTTTTCTATAAAGCTGTCTGCGCAGACCTTCTTGCTTGCTTCTTTTATCTCTTCATCAGTTGCATCAAGCTTTCCGTACAGAATGTTGTCTTTAATGGTGCCTGAGAAAATGAAACTGTCCTGCAGCATTATTCCCATCTGGCTTCTAAGAGAGTGCAAAGTAACCTTTGAAATATCAACTCCGTCTATAAGTACGGTTCCGCTGTTTACATTATAAAAGCGGGAGATAAGGTTTACTATGGTGCTCTTACCTGAGCCTGTTGGGCCTACAAGAGCCACGCTTTGCCCCGGCTCAACCTTAAATGAGACGTTGTGAAGTATCTCTTTGTCTTCTTCATATGAAAAGCAGACGTTTTTAAACTCAACTTCGCCCTTTATAGGAGGAAGCTCGGTAGCACCCGGAGCATCGTCTACATCAACTTTTTCGTTCATAGTCTCAAATATACGCTCAAGATAAGCCATGTTGTTAAGGAAATTGTTGAAGATATTTCCCATGTTCATAATTGGCTGCCAGAACCTTGCGGAGTAGCTTGAGATACTGATTATGGTACCTACCGTTTTATGGCCTCCTGCAAAAATAATCATGCCTGAAATGAAGATAGCGGCTCTTATAAGGACCGATATGGCATCAATGCCCGGCCATACAAGGTTATTGTAGCTTACCGCCGTAAGCCAGGTCTTGCGGCAGTCATCTGCAAGATCTGAAAAGATAGCTGCATTTTCGTCTTCTCTGGCAAAAATCTGTGTTATCCTTGCGCCCACTATATTTTCCTGCAAGTAAGCGTTAAGATTTGAGTTCTTGTTAGAAACCCTTTGCCATGCTTTTCTTTGTCTGTTCTTTATCCAAAGCATGAAAAATGCGAGGATAGGAACTCCGCAAAGCACTACAAGTGACATCTGCACATCAACAAGCAGCATAAATACTATGATAAAAATAAGGTTTATGGTCTCAAGCACCACATTTATAAGGCCGTTTGAGAGCATATCGGAAACTGAGTTAACGTAGTTTACAACTCTTATAAGGATCTTTCCGTGGGGCCTGTCATCAAAATATTTAAAGCTCAGCTTTTGAAGATGGGCAAAAAGATCTTTTCTTATGTCGTAAATAATACTCTGAGAAACCTTTACCATTATCTTTGAGCGAAGAGTGGTAAATATCACGCTTACTATAAATATTGCCACAAGCGCGCCCACAAGGCCAAAAAGATAAGGAATGTTTTTATCTGGTATTGCCTCGTCTAAGGCAAGCTTTGTTATGATAGGAGACATATAGCCTGCAGCGCCGCCAAGAGCGCTAAGTATAATGGCGGTTCGCATCTTTCCTATGTATTTTTTTATGTAGGAAGAGGCAAGAAGGAGATGACGCAGGTCAAAAGGCTCTTCAAGCTGCTCGTCCTGTCTGTAGGTATTTCGTTTAGCCATTATAATACGCCTCCTTCCCTAAGTGCTTCTATGGAATCGCCAAGCTGAAGTTCTACAAGGTCTTTGTAGTAACCGCCGGCATTTACAAGCTCTTCGTGAGTGCCTTCTTCTATGATACGTCCGTCTTTAAGAACCAGGATCTTGTCTGCAAATTTGGTGGTGGAGATTCGCTGGGCGATGATGATCTTGGTACAGTTAAAATCAAGATCGCGAAGAGAATGCTGTATATGCTTTTCTGTCTCCATATCAACTGCAGATGTGGTATCATCAAGTATAAGGATCGATGGCTTAATGGCAAGGGCTCTTGCAAGGGAGATACGCTGCTTCTGCCCGCCTGAAAGACCGACGCCACGCTCGCCTACTATGGTATCGTAGCCTTCCGGCATCTTTAAGATAAACTCGTCAGCAGCAGAGTATCTTGCAAATTTAACGATCTCTTCTGCACGAAGATGCGGCACGCCGTAGGCAATATTTCCTTCTATGGTATCTGAATACAAAAGCACGTCCTGGGTGGCAAGACCGATATTTTTACGAAGGTCGGTAAGCTTGTATTTGGATACGTCAATGCCGTCAATAAGGACTTTTCCGGCCGTAGGCTCGTAAAATCTTGGTATCATCTGTATAAGAGAAGTCTTACCGCAGCCTGTTTCTCCGATTATGGCAACAGTTTCGCCGGGATTTGCCGTAAATGAGATATCGTAAAGCACCGGAAGATTGCCGTCTTCGTATTTGAAAGAAACGTGGTCAAATTCTACTTTTCCTTCAAATCTGTCAGGGTGTGCTATTGCGTCTTTATCATCTACAATCTCGGCCTCTGAGTAGTAGATCTCCATAACCTTATTTGAAGCCGCGTTAAATCTTTGAAACTCATTCATGATATTACCAAGCTGTCTCATAGGGTTTGCGATAGCCCATATAAGCATTGAAAATGAGATGTACTCGCCCATTGTGATACGGCCGTTTATAATAAAGATACCGCCCACAGTAAGGAGGATTATCGGCATAAGATCTGCGATGGTCTCTATATATGGGTAGAACTTAAGCCAGGTATTCTGGGTGTCGATATTTGTCTCCATAAAGTCTTTGTTGGCATTATCAAATTTGTTTATTTCGTAGTCTTCCCTTGCAAAAGCCTTAACCACGCGGTTTCCTGATATGTTTTCCTGAGCGTGGGTATTCATGCTTGCAAGTTTTTCACGAAGCAGAGTATGCTTTGGAGCTACGGAAGTCTTAAATTTAACTACTATGAAGAAAATAAGTGGCGAGATGATAAGGATCGAAAAAGCAAGGAGCGGATCCATTATCACAAAATAAATGGCAGCAGAAAAAAACAGGACAAATGACTCAACGATCATACGGATGACCCAGGCGATATTGTGCCTTACGGCATCAAGGTCTCCCGTTACTCTTGTCATAAGGTCGCCTGTTCTGTAGGTGCTGTAAAATTTCATATCCTGACGGGATATTTTGTTGTAAAGATAATTTCTTATCTTAAAAAGTGCGGACTGGGAGCAAAGCTCGTAGCCCATACAGTCAAGGTAGACTATAAGGACTCGAAGGAGAGTAAGTCCCACCATAGCGCCTATAAGCCTGTAAAAGACGCTGTAATCGCCGGAGCCGCCTCCGTTTCCAAGTTTTGTAAATTCATCCACAAGTTTTCCCGAGAAAAACGGTACCACGATCTGCATAACGTTGTAGACTACAGTACCAAAAAGACAGACAACAAAAAGAACGCGCATACCTGAAAGATTTTCCCATAGCCAGCTAAATTTGGACTTAGGAAAAGTTACAGTCTTCGCGTTCTTATCAGTTGCTTTTGCGGTGTCAGTGCTCATGATCACAAAAACCTCCATAATGATAGGTGAAAATCCCTAGAGTTTTCACAATTATAAAACGTTCTTGTAATTATAGCACCTTGATTCATTTTAAACAACGGGGTTTGCAAAATTAAAATATTTTAAATTGCGGTCTTGAATCTGTTCTTGTATTCTGTAGGAGTTACTCCCTCATAGCGCTTAAAGGCACGGATAAGGGTAAGAGCGTTTGTGTATCCGCAATAATCCGCTATCTCATTAAGGGTTTTATCTTTTACAAGCAGTTTCTTTGCCATGTCAAGACGCAGAAGATGGATGTAGTCTGAAAGACCGCTTCCTGTCTGCTTTTTAAAGAGCCTTGAGACGTAAGGCATGCTAAGATTAAACTTTGCGGCGATGCTCTTAAGGCAAAGGTCAGGGTCCGTGTAGTTTTCATTTACATATTTTACTATATCATCATCCCTGCTTTCAGAATCTGAATTCTCACCTTCGCTGTCCTTTAAGGTATGGTAGCAAAGAATAGGAGATGAATGAGGATTTTTTATTATGCACTGTCTTACTTCTTCTGTCTCAAGATAAGCATCATTAATATGCTTTAAGGAATGACGAAGATTACTTACTGCGGCAGAGACAGACATACCAAGAGACTCGATGATATAGTCTCTTATCTCGTTTATTATCTCGTAAAGCTCTGTATACATTGCAGTCTTGCTTACATCATCAAGATCTTCGAAAGGGTTTATTACAATATACAGCACGCGGTTAAGGGTTGAGGAATAGACAAAAGCAGTATCCGCAAAATAGTCACTTATCATATCGGTAACGGATTGCTGCAGCATTTCCATGTGGTTTATGCCGCCGTATTTAACAGGGCTTTCGGGAAGCTTGGTGGTAAAAAGGCCAAGAACCATAAAACAGTCTGACTGGAGAGGAAGAAGTTTTTCGTCCTCTCTTATCATGTTTTTGATAATGTCTATATTGTCGCCAAGCAGAAGGTCTGTAAGGATCTTCTTGCGGTAGAGCTTATAGTATTTTTCAGAGTACCTGTCAGCTTTTTCGGATAGATTGCGAAGTTTTTCAATGTGGTCGTTGATCACGCTGTATTCATTTTTGTCTGTATTTTCGCTGTCAGCTGTGGCATCTAAGGTGCTCATGATATTTTCAACAGGAGTGTATTGCTTTTTTGCAAGGACGTGGCAGAGCACGATACCAACTAAAACGGTAAGAGCAAAGCAAAAAGCTAGAAGCCTTATGGAGTTTATTATGGCGGTGTTATCTAGAGCAAGTGTAAAGTAATAATTGCTGTCATTGTTAGCTGCTCCAGATTTGCAGATAAATGTAATTGGCTTTCCGGAAAGAAGCGCCTTTACGTATACAGAGGATTCGGTGTCTTTTTCATCTATAACAAAGGCGTTACTGCCGGGAAGATTGCCGTATACAAGACCCTCATCGCCTGCGTCGATCGCTACTTCGCAGTTGTGCTCTGAAGAAAGCTTTGAAATGATACCCGCAAAAGCATCCATATCAAGCTTTATTATAAGGGTTGCTTTTGAAGGCTGACCCGGCCTTGATATGGTAAGTTTTCGCATAAAGTAGATCTGACGGTCGTATCCGCGCTTGGCACTGTAGGTCTTTTGTATATCGTTAAAAACGAGCTGCGAAAGGAAGGTATCATAATCTATAAGAAGATCGTTTTGTACGGTTCCTGCAAATTCGTCTCCGTGGTAAATGTTTTGCGAAGAAAGAACGCAGTCGCTGTTGTCAAAGTGTATATATAACTCTTTTATCAGTTCATTTTTACTTACTTCCTCACGGAGCTGATCGTGTAAAAGCTTCATATTGTAGGTCTGCCATGCGTTATATGGCCAGGAATAAGACTTGATGGTATAAATGCGTTCCTGAGAAAGGAAAGTACGGGCTACCGCATTAAGATTGTTAAACCTTGTATCCATGATGTTGCGAAACTGGGAAACGGAAAGAAGACCGGTCTTTGCATACATTTTGCCGGCACTTGTAAGTGTAATTGAAAAGAGCCCCAGACATATCACGATAGAAAGCATAAAAATAGATATGTAGGAAACAAGAAATGATTTGTAAACCTTTTTGCCCGGAAATCCCAATAACTTTTTAAACATGTAAACACCCCCGCACCTTTTTTTAAGTATCAATACTTGTATAGGTACATGCTAGATTATATCAAATAATAAGCCCGTTTTCTACAGACATGACAAGAAATGATAGCTGTGAAAAAATTGATACCTATGGTAAAAACGTGATTGATATCATAAAGATATATATGATACTTGATAGCTTTATTGATTTTTTTTAAGATAGTATCAGATCCAAGCGCGCGGTAAGATCGGAGAAACATTGTAATGAAAAAAAGAAAGGGTAAAATTATGGGAAATAATTTGAAGAAGGTATTGGTTTTTCTTTTTTGCTTTAGCCTTGTAATAGGGCTTATAGGCTGCGGCGGCAGCAGTAGTGGCAAAATAGACGGAAGTGATGACTCTACTCCTAAAGCAGCAGCAGAAAACAAAGCATCTGGCGGCAGCACCGAAACAGAAAGCAGTACTGACGGTCCTGTAGAGTTTACTTTCTGGTATCCTTTAGGACAGAACGTACTTGGTAATATGAAACAGTACGGCGAAAACGAAGTGTTCCAGTGGGCAGGAGAAAAACTTGGGGTTAACGTAACATTTCTTCACCCTGTGCAGGGCACAGAGCAGGAAGCATTTTCACTTTTCTTTGCTTCAGACAATCTTCCTGATTTCATATATACAGGCGGAAACCTTATGTATGTTGACGGACCTGAGAGCGCGGTAGAAGACGGTTACTTCCTTGATCTTACAGATCTTGCAAATGAATATTGTCCAAACTATATGGCAGTAGTTAATTCAAGCGACGATCTTAAGAAACTCACAGTAACAGATAACGGCATCAGATGGTGCTTCAACTTCATTTACGAAAAAGGACGTAAAGGAAACTTTGGTCCTGTAATAAGAAAGGATTTTCTTGATGCGGTAGGCGAGACCGTTCCTGTTACATATGATGACTGGACAAGAGTGCTTACAAAATTTAAGAACGATCTTAATATAGAGGCTCCTGTATTTATCCAGTACGGCGACGGTGATTACAGTCTTAACGACTGGACAGCAGGATTTTATACCGCAAAAGACTTCTTTGCAAAGGACGGAAAGACAGCTACATACGGACCACTTGAAGATGGCTACAAGGATTACCTTGACCTTCTTGCAGGCTGGTATAAGGACGGACTTCTTGATCAGAACTTCTCTATCCGCAACAATGTTACTCCTGATGATGACCTTGTATTTAATGACAAGATTGGTGGTTGGGTAACATTTGCAAGCTGGACAGGTACAGATTATTACCCAAGCAGAGGTGCTACAAATCCTGACTTTAACCTTGTGGCAGCACCAATCCCTGCTAAGAAAGCGGGAGATGAGAGACACCTTCGTAATGAGGATCTTCAGATCAACTCCATGCAGATCGCTGTAAGCGCTAAGTGTCAGAACATTCCAAAGGCTCTTGAGTGGATGGATTTCTTCTACAGCAAGGAAGGCACACAGGCTATGAACTATGGTCTTCATGAGGGCAAGACATATGACGTACAGCCTGACGGCAGCCTTAAGTGGGGCGAATACATCACAGCAAATCCTGACGGCATGACAATGACAGAAGCACGTGGCTACTACACATCAAACAACGCTTTCTACGAGAACTACAACAGAGTATCAGACACATGGAAAGAAGTTCAGAAAGAAAGCCAGCAGACATGGGTGGCTTCAAAAGATGACTGGGTAATGCCAAAGGGCGTTAATATGACAGCAGAAGAGAACCAGGAATTCTCATCCATTATGACTGAGATCAGAACCTATGTGGTTGAAGAGACAGTTAAGACTATTATGGGCATTTCATCTACTAGTTTTGATGACTTCAGAAATCAGATAAGAAGCATGGGTATCGAAAGAGCAACAGAAATCTATCAGACTGCTCTTAACAGATACTTAAGCAGATAATAAAAAAATATCTCCCGGGGGAACTTTTCTCCTCTTTCCCTCCGGGAGAATTATTTAAAAGGATAAAAAATGAAGAAGAAAATTTGGAAAAACAGGGCTCTGTATATAATGATGATACCTGTGCTTGCTTACTTTGCCGTATTTTGCTACGCACCGATGGCAGGCATCATCATGGCGTTTCAAAAATATAAGCCATCCACAGGGCTTCTACACAGCAAATGGGTGGGTCTTAAAAACTTTACCACCTTCTTTAAAAGTTACTACTTTATAAGGCTTTTAAGAAACACCATAACTCTTTCACTTAAAGATATAGCTTTCTCATTTCCTGCGGCGATCATCTTTGCCCTTATGTTAAATGAGGTAAGAAGCAAATTCTTTAAAAAGACGGTTCAGACCATTTCTTACCTGCCTTATTTTATCTCACTTGTGGTCGTATGCGGACTTGTGGCAGACTTTACGGAGGCAGGCGGAGTTATAAGCAACATTTTTGCAAAGCTTGGAGGTCCTTCAGGCGGCCTTCTTTCAAACCCCAAATATTTCCACGGGATATTTGTGGCAAGTAATATCTGGCAAAACCTGGGATACAGCTCCATTGTTTATATTTCGGCGCTTTCTGCCATAGACCCTCAGCTTTACGAGGCTGCAAGAGTGGACGGAGCAACGCGCTGGCAGCAGACGATCCACATTACGCTTCCGGCCCTTATGCCTACCATTATCATAATGCTCATCTTAAGAGTCGGTAACATTATGACTGTAAGCTATCAGAAGGTTATCCTTCTTTACAGCCCGGCTACATATGATACTGCAGATGTTATTTCAACATTCGTATACAGAAAAGGTCTTATTGATAACGATTACGGATATTCTACAGCTGT
>JAEEOQ010000154.1 GCA_016284355.1 Lachnospiraceae bacterium | reverse complement strand
GCTGACCCAAAAAGTCAACAGCTATTTAAAATTTTTTTTAAACACCTGTACCAGGTACCTGTGTAAAAAATTTACACAGGTACCTGGTACATATGTAACTTTAAGAATTTTTCCCTGGTGAGTAAACACGAGTCGATAACTTTAAGCGACCCGTCCCATGGTCTTGTCATTTCATACGTATGGTCATACTCAAAGCCAAAGTGCTCTGCTACTTTCTTTGACCTGATATTATCCTGATAATATCCATATGTAAAATCAACAGCTCCAAGCTTGTTGAAGGCAAGATCTAAAAGGAGGGCCACCAATTCTTTACCATAACCCTTACCCTGATATCCGGTTGCTATGGCAATACCGGATTCGTCAAAATGACCGGGTGAGGGTTCTTTTATTGCGCAAAGGCCGATAGCCTCATCAGTTTCTTTGTCAGCCACAAAATAAGCAAAATGATCCTTTTGAAATTCCATGCTCCTTTTGCACCTGTCAATAGCCTCTTCTTCTGTAAGAGTTGGCGCAAAAAGCATCCATTTATAAACTTCCGGATCTCCCCACACATTCTTCAGCATGGATCTGTAATCGCTTTCCTTTGCCTTTCTAAGGATTATATGCTCTCCTTCAAGTCTTTCATACATACCCCTCATCTCCTCATTTTACTGTTTCACTATGTAATCTATATTACCACGAAATAAATGATACACAATAGCTGTTTTATGCTAAAATTATCTCATAACATACATATGTAAAAAAGAAGGGAGACATGAAATGAGCATCCTGGCAGCATTTATGGTTCCGCACCCGCCGCTTATTGTGCCGGCTGTGGGAAAAGGCGGTGAAAAAGAAATAATCGAAACGACCCGTGCTTACGAGCGGGTGGCTGACGAGATTGCGGCGCTCGCGCCTGATACCATTATAATTACAAGCCCTCACTCCGTAATGTATGCAGATTACTTCCACATTTCTCCTGGGAGCAATGCAAAGGGAAGTTTTGCAAGATTTGGAGCGCCTGAAGTCTCCTTTAAGGAAGAATACGATAAAAACCTGACAGATATGATCTCTGACCTTGCTGAAAAAGAAGGGTTCCCTGCCGGGACCCTTGGCGAAAAAGATCCTGCCCTTGACCATGGCACCATGGTACCTCTTTATTTTATAAGGCAAAAATACCGTGGCGGGAAGATTGTAAGGATCGGACTTTCAGGTCTTACCCTTGCGGAGCACTATCATTTTGGGCAGATGATCGCTGCCGCCGTAAATGCGCTTGATACAAAAGCGGTCATAATAGCAAGCGGCGACCTCTCACACAAACTGCAAGAATACGGGCCCTACGGCTTTGCAAAAGAAGGTCCGGAATATGATAAACGGATCATGGAAGTTTGTGAACGCGCTGACTTTGGAAGGCTTTTTGACTTTGACGAAACTTTCTGTGAAAAGGCAGCTGAGTGCGGGCACAGGTCCTTTGTCATCATGGCGGGGGCATTTGACGGTATAGCCCTTAAGGCAACAAAGCTTTCACACCAGGACGTTACAGGTGTTGGCTACGGCATTTGCACATTTTACCCCGATGGGCCTGATCCCGAAAGGCATTTTCTTAAGGAATATGTGGAAAAACTTGAAAAAGAGCTAAAAGAAAAGGCTGAAAAAAGCGATCCTTACGTAAAACTTGCAAGGGCATCAGTTGAGGCCTGGGTAAAGCAAAGGCGCAAGATAGAGATCCCTAAGGGGCTGCCTGATGAAATGTATAACAAAGAGGCAGGCACTTTCGTATCCATACATAAGCAGGGGAAACTGCGAGGTTGCATCGGCACCATCGCGGCGACTACTGACTGCATCGCTGAAGAAATAATCGAAAATGCCATGAGCGCAAGTTCAAAGGATCCGCGTTTTGACCCTATTACTGAAAGCGAACTTAAGTATCTTGATATAAGCGTAGACGTGCTTTCTGATGCAGAAGATATCGACTCTCCGGCGCAGCTTGACGTAAAGCGCTACGGAGTTATAGTAACCTGCGGTTATAAGCGCGGTCTGCTGCTGCCTAATCTTGACGGAGTTGATAATGTGGAGGATCAGATCGACATTGCAAGGCGTAAAGGCGGCATTGGGGAAAATGAGCCTTATAAATTGCAACGATTTGAAGTTGTAAGGCATTATTAGAAAGGGATAGTTATGGCAAAGTGTGAGGTTTGTTTCAGACATTGTAATATAGAAGAAGGAAGGCTCGGCTTTTGCGGAGGAAGAACCGTAAAGGACGGTGTCGTTAGCCCGTTTAATTATGGGAAGATCACAGGCCTCGCCCTTGATCCTATAGAAAAGAAGCCTCTTGCAAGATTTTTTCCCGGAAGCCTCATACTATCTGCCGGCAGCTTTGGCTGTAACTTAAGATGCCCATTTTGCCAGAACTATGATATCTCGTGGGGAGACGAAGCAAAAACCTTTGCCGAAAGGTGTGAATATGTTTCCCCTGAAGAACTTGTAGATGTCGCTATAAAAACACAGTCCAAAGGCAACATCGGCATTGCATTTACCTACAACGAGCCGCTTATCGGCTACGAGTATGTCCTTGACTGCGCTAGCCTTGCAAAGAAATCAGGCCTTAAAACCGTTATGGTAACAAACGGAACGGCTGAGATCGGCATTCTTAAGAAGCTTGCGCCCTATATTGACGCCATGAACATTGACCTTAAGGGCTTTACGGACGATTATTATAGTAATGTACTTGGCGGAAACAGGCAGCAGGTTTTAGATTTTATTACGGAAGCTGTAAAAAGCGCCCATGTGGAGCTTACCACCCTCATCATTCCCGGTGAAAATGATTCCGAGGAAGAAATGCGAAAGCTTTCAGCCTGGGTGGCAAAATTAAAGAATCCTGACAGTGAGAGTATCCCCCTTCACATATCAAGATTCTTTCCAAGATTTCATATGACTGACCGGGATGCCACGCCGGTTAAGACCGTATACAGGCTTGCAGAGGTTGCAAGAGAAAACCTTAAGTATGTGTATACAGGGAATTGCTGAACATGACAGATGTACCTGGTACATATGTCATAAAGTTTCAACATAGAGTTTTTCTGCATCCACGCAGCCTGTTCCGTCTAAAACATGGCTGATCTCACGAGTGCAAAAGCTTACGGCTTTATCAATATAGTCTGTGATAACGTCCCAATTCAGTAGCTCCAGATCTTCTTTGGCGCAGGGCGGTGCAGCTATCTGCGCATTAAAATTGCTAACCACCCGTAGTAAGGACTCCGGGTCAATCTCTTTATCTGGCACCTTAGAAAACTTCGGCGGAACGATAACAACGTCATGTTCCTTTTGCAAAAGATAATTAAGCCGCATGTAATCCCTATAAACTTCACGGTTCTTTTCTATTTTGATCTCTTTATCGTATACCCTGACAAATGGATGGCAAACGTTATGAAACCACAACGCATCCTGCATTATGTGGCAGCAGTAACCGATGTGGTAATCGTCATTCATCTTGTCTGCATGCTCGGCAGCGTATCTTGAAAAATTAAAGCCTTTGATACCTTTTTCCGAAATCGTATCAAGATAGTGGAGCTTGTGATAACTGCCATCTTCTTTGTTGCCTGTATCAGTAGCAAATGCCGCGCCAAGCAGAAACATATTCAGGTCTTTTATATTTATATTTTCAGCCACTTTGCTTGAAATGATGTAATGTAGCATTGTAGATGCCATAATGATGCCTCCGGTATACATATGTCATTATTTTACATTTGCATTTATTTCTTTAACAATCTCCAATACTTCAATATCCCCATCGGCAAGAATCTCAACGATAGGTTCACTGCCATCTTCGTTCGGACCGTTAAGCCAGTACTCAATATGTATACTAACCTAAAACCATTCCTTCGCTGCTTCCCTTCGGGTAGAAAAGCTCTGAATACTTATCATTATCGTGGATCTCAAGTACTTCCTTCATGTTCCAGATAAGGTTTGCCTTGGCAAATTCGTCTCTACTCATCCAGAAAACCCTGCCTTCTTCAGAAGACTTAAGGGTGCCTGAAAACTTATCCGTTTTATACATAAGCACAAGATATCTTGCGCCGTCATCCTCAATCCAGTCCTTAAAACCAAAAGGAACAGGATTCTTGATATCAAGTCCCGTCTCCTCCTTCATTTCTCTGACTACGGCATCAAGAAGCGATTCGCCCATTTCCACGTGTCCGCCGGGAAAAGCGATCCCTTTCACACCGTGCCAGTCTTTTTCTTCAACAAGAAACTTATCCCCATCGCTGATAACGCAAAGGTTCGTAAGCTCTACAATGCTTTGTCTGCTCATATTTTTCTTTCCCCTGAATCTTTACATATGTACCGGGTACCTTTGTCAAACTTTTACACAGGTACCCGGTACATATGTCATTATTTATTGAAGCTTGTCTCAAGCTGCTCTGAAAGATCGGCGATCTTTTCCACTTCTGCGGTGATGTTTACAATGGCGCTGTTCTGCTCTTTTACGGTGTCTGAGATACCGCAGAGGGCTTCTTCGCTGTCCTTTGTGCTTGCCACCATGGCGTCCATGTTCTTTTTGATCTCTTCAAAGCGGTCTTTTACGTTGTTAATGATCTCGTATTCTTTAACCGCATTTTCCTTGGCTGCGTTTGCAGTAGAGGTGATGCTCTCAAATACCTTTAAGATATCGTCAACCTTTTCAACGCTGGCGCCTGCTGCACTGGCCCCGTCTGTTATCTCCTTGGCTACGCCGCCGATACGGTCTTTAAGCTGCTCAAGGATCTGTCCGATGTTGCCGGCAGCTCCTGCGCTGTCCTCTGAAAGCTTACGGATCTCATCAGCGACTACCGCAAATCCCTTACCATGTTCTCCTGCTCTGGCTGCCTCGATGGAAGCATTTAAAGAAAGGAGGTTGGTCTGTGATGCGATGGAGTTGATCTCATCAAGAATGGATGTGATCTTGTTCATCTCATCAAGAAGTGACTCAGTAGAAGTCTTTGCACCGGAAACCGTATTTTCCATCCCGATAATGAAGTCCTTAGCTTTAACAATGGCCTCATTTCCGCCGTCTACGGCGTCCATAACACCCTTAAAGCCTTTATCCATTTCAAGAGCTATCTTATAATTTTCATCTATATCTTTGTCTGCATTTTCAACTGCTGTAACTACAGAAGATGCAATGTTTGCGGTAGTCTCCATAACCTCGCCCATCTTTTCCGTAGCGTTTTCAACGTCCTTTGAACCGTTTACGAGAACCTGCATCTCATCCTTGCTCTTAAGGATATTTGAATTAAGATTTACCGAGATGTCAGTTGCAAGGCGGGCGTTTTCCTTAACCACATCAAGAGTGGCTTCCGTCTCTTCCACCATAACAGAGCCACGTTTAACGCATTTATAAAGCATAACGGCTGTAATAACAAAAAGCGCAAGCTTGGTGATACCGCCACCAAAGCTACCTTTGTATCCGTCAATGACCCTGTAATTTATAAGCAACATAATAAACGAAAGAACGGAAAAAGCGATAGAAAATATCCTGATGATGTGCCTGTCAAAATATGCGGCAGCCATTGCTAGAAGAACGAAGTTTGCTATGAAAGCAATGCTGTTACCGCCGTCAAGCCAGGAAAATACCAGAGTTCCGATAGCAGGAGGCATGACAATGAGAAGACCTTTTTTCATGTCATCAAGCTTAAGGTTAAAAGCCACCGTTGAAATAATGCCGCTTAAAACCATAACTATGGTCTCATTGATGGTAGACTTTGTAATGCCGTAATTAGAAAAAGCCAGTCCGATAAGTGCCACAACCGCGATCCAGATAATTATAAGGTTGGTTTTGTGAATACTCTTCATATATAGCCTCCCGTATTTGGTTTTCTTATACAGAAATTATAATTTATTCGCACGGCATTGGCAATATAATTCCCACAACAAAAAGACCAAACGTGGGTTCACCGTCCTCCGAAAGGGAGCCCCCTAGGGAACCCCTCGCACTACTTTAAAAACGAAAGCAGCTCTTTTATATGTTCTACATTTTTGCTACCGACAATTATATGATCACAACCGTCCAAAGCAAATTCCAAAAGTTCATTTAGGGAGTGTTCTTTTAACGCATCACCCATAGCTAGAGGCATACTTGCTACGGTCTTAAAGCCCAGCTTGTGACATGCCTCGGCAAGAGTCAATGCTTTGCCATTAACATGCTGGCTAAGTACTGTCTGAGGATAAGGGCAAAGCATGTTGTACTCAAAAATAACGTACTTTAAATGGCTTTTCCCGCCGGCTACTATGTCCGCATGCCTTTTCAACTCTTCAAGCTCAAAGTGCCACTTTACATCCTCCGGTTCTTCTCCCATAAATTCAAGAGCGATACCATAATTTCTGATCTTATTTTCCGTCACCTTACCCTCATACCAAGCAAACAGTTTTTCCATTTCATCGTAGAAAACTGTCTCATCCATTCCGGCACGTGTGATTTCCGGAATATGGATGTAGTGCAGATCAAGAGTTTCAAGGCCAAGGTTTTCTAAGCTCTTGTTAAGCGCAATCTCGTAAAATGCCGGATTTAAAGTTTGTCTAAGACCGTCATATTCAGAAAAATCTGATTCTGTTATCCCCTGCGGTTTTAAGATATTTTCAAGATACATCTTTGGATTCATTCTCTCGGTTATATCCCCAAACAGTAAACCGGCCTTAGAAGTTACAAAAATATCCTCTCTCTTAACAATTCCGCTTTCAATAAGCTCTCTAATGGCAATTCCTTCATCCTTTTCCGAGCGCATACCTCGATAATTGATTGCTCCATCAATAGTATAGATACCATTTTGTACAGCATATTTGATTGCATTCCGATACGAAGCGGATACTTCGTCATTTACATCGCCGAGATGTGTTCCAAGTGCAATTCTTGACATTTCTTTATTTGAATATCCTTTTATCTGCATTAATTCATCCCTCTCGTTAAAATTTTCAATTCCTGACTAATTAGGATACGCCATCTTTCACATATACTATGAAGCAGATCCATGTCAAAACGTTCAGCCAGCAGTATATTATCAGCTTTTTCTTTAAAAGCAATGTCGACAAACACCTTTTGTATTGTTCGCATGTCTTCATACAATTCATTCTGTCTCAGTAACTTCATCATCGAAGGCCCATCAAGCAGTATCGGTCGAAACAATCCTTCCTCTTTTTCCAATATTTCTGCATTTGTTCTGGGCATTTTACAGAATTCACCGAATTCACTTTGTAAATCGTTCAGATTCTGTAAGGACCGTTCCAGCAACGGCTTCAAATCCGGTTCTTTCTTAATACATGTTTTCAAAGTACCAACTCTGGTCTTGTCTCGTAAACTGTTGATCAGTTCGTCTCTGGTGAATTCGAATATGTCGGGTTCTGCGCTGCCTTCATGTTTGTTGTTGATAAATTCCGCTTTCCCTTCTTTCATTCCCCGATATACAACTGCATGATAGGCGTTACGTCCATTTTGCATCCTTATACCAAGCAAAGCTTGGTCCTTTGTTTGCAGAAAGTCAAACATTTCTGTCTTGTCTACCCAGTCTTCAACCATCTCCAATCCGCGGGGATTCAGATATAGATCAAACCATTTTTTAGACTGTAAAAGCGGGCCGGCCGAGAAACCATCCTCGTTCCTTTCAATAAAAAACGGAAGTTTCATCTCCAACGCAATCTCGTAATCCTCGACATCAATGTTTTTCTCCATGAGCATGTTTGCCAAACCGGCATATGTACATGAAGAATTGAAAGTCATATACTTCATAACAACCCTCCCGAAAAAACATTATGGTGCAATTATATCTGCTCATGCAGCAGATTATAAGACTTTAATTTCACCCGCTATTTATGGTATAATATATAAGGGAAGCCGAAGTAATCCGGTTTCCCCTTCCCTTTGAATTAACAAGTTTCCTTATTATTATTCGAATCTCTTCATCATTATGATTTCGTCACCATCTGCTTCACCGGTCGTTGAAAACCCAAGCTTTTCATACATATGTTTTGCAGCATAGTTTCCGTCGATATAGCAAAGAATGACTTTATTATATCTGCCGTCTGATTCCATCCGGCTCAGTATTTGTTTTGCTGCGTCATATCCAAAACCTTTACCTTGATATCTGCTATCGATAAAAAGCTGGCTAAAATCATAAGCCTGTCCTTCTTCATAGTCATAATAAAGCGCCATTCCAACAGGAATTTCATCGTTATATATGACTAAAGCGTTGCTTCGGTGATCTCGATATGCCCAGGCCCTGGCCAACAACCTGTTGCTGTCAGAAACATATTCTTTCTGGTCTTCGCGAACAGTTAGTCCCACCCTCCAATTATCCGGTGTTACTTCCTTCAGATGTATCATAAGTCCTCCATGTCATACTTCTTGTTATTCAAGCCCTTTTTCATCCGCAAAAATGGAATCGCAAAATTGCTTCCACTCCACTTCATAGTCATCATGGGAAAGCAGTGTCATATCTTTAGGTGAAATAATTCCTCTTTTTTTTGCTTCCCTCACAAACTGCCAAACCCATTCTTCCTGCTCGACTATAACTGCTTTTACTTGTCTAAATCCAAGCAAATATGCCAGGTATAAGCGGGTGTGTCCATCTAAAGAAATGAACCGATTGTTCCAAGGAATAACCTGAACAACTATATCTTCCTCTGAGTTAATAAAGCTTTTTATTGCTTCCAGTTTATCCTCATCAACGTAAAATTGGGATGGTTGTATATTTGATAGTTCAATCCAGGTGTTCTCCGTAATTGGGTATTCTTTTATCATTGCTCCTGTATCATCTAAGAACTTGCATACATGAGGGGCATGATACCTGAATTCTTCTATAAGTTCGTCATACACTGAGGGGTTCTTCCCCCTGACCAGTGCTGTATCTTTTGAAACGATCTCTATCTCATAGGGTTCATCAGCTATAATGTATGCACCATGCTGATTAAGGACGGTTTGTGAAAATCGTTTGTCATCATAAGTATTAATTCTTGTTATATCCAATTTCAAAAACTCCTAACTATTTATCATATCCCAGTTATGGCTTTTATGTAATAGACATCGTTTCCTTCCATATACTCTGTTTTAATAAAACCATATCTTTCATAAAAAGCAGCCGCCTTTAAGTTGTCTTTGTGGCATCCTAAAACAATGGAGCGAGCTCCATATTCGGAATAAACGCGTCTTATCGTTTCGTCGAGTATTATTTTGCCAATACCCTGCCCGCGATATGCTTTATCTATGACAAAGCCCATCAGACGGTAAAATGGTGTTTCATTAACCTGTGGCGGATCAGTTTCCCATGGAATAGCTTCTCCAAGAAGAATAATGCTAATTGGTCTATCACCGACACTTATAAGAAAGGTGTGTCCAATGCACTTGTGCTTAACCCCGTAATCGGTAAGTTCCATGAGTGTATCAACAGTATCTACAAAGTCTTCCGAAATGTCCGACCTGTCTATCATACGGGCTCTATTAAGATTGTTATGATGCAGTTCT
>JAEEOQ010000153.1 GCA_016284355.1 Lachnospiraceae bacterium | reverse complement strand
CTCTCTTTTTTATTTTCGAGCACGAGACGGGATTCGAACCCGCGACCCTCGCCTTGGCAAGGCGATACTCCACCACTGAGCCACTCGTGCAATTATTAAGTTGGCACTGTAAAGTGCAGTGCCCAGAATCGGAATCGAACCAATGACACGAGGATTTTCAGTCCTCTGCTCTACCATCTGAGCTATCTGGGCGAAAGATGAGTTGAATGGGAATTCTTAGTTGGATGACATAAATGCAAACATGAAAGCTTGCTTTCAAATGTTTGTATTTAATGGCAGACAACCGGAGGCTCGCATTTGCGAGGCTACGGACATCGGACAGATCTTTGATCTGGACGATGGGCTAAGAATTACTCCACGGGAATGATGCTACGGACATCGGACAAATCTCTGATTTGGACGATGGGCCTTTAATTCTTCCCTCTCTCTTTGGGTTGGGCTGTCATAACGACATCCCCAATTCTACACAACTACGCGGCATTTGTCAAGTGATTTCTTCAACGTTTTCTCATCACGGTCATCATTTTTCCAAGAAACTCAAATTCACGTCTTCTTGCCTAAGTGAAGCTTTTTCTCTCCCTTAGGCATGCTTTATGCTTCATCTTTGGCTCTGCCTCCGGCAATCCTTGACTAAGTGAAGCTTTTTTGTTCCCTTAGGCATGCTTTATGCTTCATCTTAGGCTCTATCCTCCGGCAATCCTTGACTAAGTAAAGCTTTTTCTCTCCCTTAGGCATGCTTTATGCTTCATCTTAGGATCTGCCCTCCGATAATCCTTGCCTAAGTAAAGCTTTTTTGCTCACTTAGGCATGTTTTATGCTTCATCTTTGGCTCTTCCCTCTGTCAGTCCTTGACTAATTGAAGCTTTTTTGCCCCCTTAGGCATGCTTTATGCTTCATCTTTGGCTCTTCCCTCCGATATTCCTTGACTAAGTGAAGCTTTTTCTCTCCCTTAGGCAAGAATCCCCAAAATCTGAGGGCTTCCCAAGCCAAAGAGAAGCAAAAAAGCCAACAAAAGCCGCCAAAGTCCACAGCCCCCATCAAAGCCCAAAAAACCCGCGAAACACCTGTTTCGCGGGCCTTCGATTAATTCTTTCTTCCTTCCGCAAGCTCAATTCTGATAAGTGACTTACGAAGTGCAAGCTCTGCTCTTGCTACGTTGATGCCGGACTCGTGGCTCTTAAGGCGACGCTCGGCACGGATCTGTGCTTCCTTCGCTCTATTAAGGTCGATCTCTTCCGGCCACTCGCAGCTCTCTGATAAAACCACAACTTTATCTTGCAAGATCTCGATAAAGCCGTCGTGAACAGCGGCCTGTCTGCTCTCCTCACCGTTTTTGATATTGGCTATACAAGGCTTTATCATAGCGGTAAGAGGAATGTGACCCTTAAGGATACCGATCTCACCCTCTGTGGTGGTGATCTCCAGCATACTTGCCGGTCCCTCGTAGAAAATCCTATCAGGAGAAACTATCTCCAGATGGAAAGATTTGTCATCTGCCATTTGATCTCCTTCCGGTTACTTAACCTTAGCAAGTACGTCATCAATACTACCGCAGTTAAGGAAATAACTCTCCGGTATATTGTCGTGCTTTCCTTCAAGGATCTCGGCAAAACCTCTGATCGTCTCGCTTACGCGAACAAACTTACCTTCAATACCGGTAAACTGCTCTGCAACGTGGAAAGGCTGAGAAAGGAATCTCTGAACCTTTCTTGCTCTTGAAACAAGAAGCTTATCGTCTTCAGAAAGCTCGTCCATACCAAGAATAGCGATGATATCCTGGAGCTCTTTATATCTCTGAAGAATTTCCTGTACGCCTCTGGCTACTCTGTAGTGCTCCTCACCAACGACTCTCGGATCAAGGATACGAGAAGTTGACTCAAGAGGATCAACTGCAGGGTAGATACCGAGCTCAACGATAGAACGTGAAAGAACGGTGGTTGCATCAAGGTGTGCGAATGTAGTTGCAGGAGCCGGGTCGGTAAGGTCATCGGCAGGAACGTATACGGCCTGAACCGATGTAATAGAACCCTTCTTTGTAGATGTGATACGCTCCTGAAGAGCACCCATCTCTGTCTGAAGAGTAGGCTGGTAACCAACGGCTGAAGGCATACGTCCAAGAAGTGCCGAAACCTCTGAACCTGCCTGTGTAAATCTGAAGATGTTATCAATGAAGAGAAGTACGTCTTTTCCGGCCTTGTCTCTGAAGTGCTCAGCCATAGTAAGACCTGTAAGACCAACTCTCATACGTGCTCCAGGTGGCTCGTTCATCTGACCGAATACCATGGTGGTCTTATTGATAACTCCTGACTCTATCATCTCGTAGTAAAGGTCGTTACCCTCACGGGTACGCTCGCCAACGCCGGTAAATACCGAGTATCCGCCGTGCTCTGTAGCGATATTGGTAATAAGCTCCTGAATAAGGACTGTTTTACCAACGCCCGCACCACCGAAAAGACCGATCTTACCACCCTTCTGATAAGGGCAAAGGAGGTCGACTACCTTGATACCTGTCTCAAGGATCTCGGTAGAAGTACTCTGCTCCTCGAAAGAAGGAGCTTTTCTGTGGATAGGATTGTATTCAACGCCCTCAGGCGCCGGTTTGTTATCGATAGGCTGTCCAAGTACATTAAACATACGGCCAAGAGTAGCTTCACCTACAGGAACGGTAATAGGACCGCCTGTAGCCTCTGCGTCCATACCACGAACAAGTCCGTCGGTAGGTCCCATGGCTATACAGCGGACGGTATCGTCACCAAGATGCTGAGCAACCTCAACCACAAGCTCTTCACCTGAAGTTCTTGTGATCTTAATGGCCTCGTTGATCTCAGGGAGATGTCCGTCAGGGAATTTAATATCAAGGACTGCACCAATAATCTGGGTTATCCTTCCCATATTTCTTTCCGCCATTTATTCTTCCTCACTTATTTCTGCCATATAGGCTTGTATTGACTAATTGATCGCGCTGGCACCGGCAATGATCTCAGTAAGTTCCTGAGTGATCGCGCCCTGTCTAGCACGGTTGTACTTAAGTTCGAGATCGCTGATCATGTCTTCCGCATTGCTTGTTGCAGAATCCATAGCCTGCATACGGGCTCCGTTCTCGCTGGCTACCGAAGTAATGAAAGCGCCGTAAATGAGGCTGTTTACATACTTTGGTACGATAAGGCTGATAGCCTCATCTGCAGCAGGCTCGTAGTTCATGAGAGTGATGGCATCGTAAACATTTACTTCTTTTTTGTCCTTCACCGTCTCATGTTCAAGATCTATAGGAAGAAGCTTTTGCAGTGTAGGGATATGGCTTACGGTATTCTTAAAGACAGTGTATGCAAGGTAGATCTCGCGGATCTTACCTGCTTCAAAGTCTTCCATAAGCTGCTTTCCTATCTCTACGGCATCTGAAAACATCGGCTCGTTCATTACCTCAGAGTAATCCTGCGCGATCTCATAACCGCGTCTTGCCAGTGTTTCCTTTGCCTTTCTTCCCACAGCATAGATAACTGTGTCTTTCGGATCAAAATCTCCGCCCGTAATAAGCTTAACTATGTTGGAGTTGTAACCGCCTGCAAGACCTCTGTTGGAAGAAACAACCACAACTGCTCTCTTTCCGGTCTTGCCGCCTCGAAGCATAGGATGATCAATATTTCCCGACTTTATAAGGATTGAACAAACGGCTTCATACATCTTTTTAAAGTAAGGCGCCGACTTCTCCGCACGTTCCTTGGCTTTCTGAAGCTTAACCGTAGCAACAAGCTTCATAGCCTTGGTAATCTGGCCCGTACTGGAGACGCTCTCTTTACGCCTCTTTATGTCTCTCATTGAAGCCAATACCTGTCATCCTCCCTTCTTAGCCGCGGAACTCCTTCTTAAACTCCGTGATAGCCTTTACAAGAAGCTCTTCGGTCTTCTCGTCAAGAGTCTTGTTTTCACGGATAGTCTTTGGAAGTTCAGCATATTTTGTATCAATAAATTCAAATAATTCGCTCTCAAACCTAAGAACGTTTTCAACCTCAACATCAAGAAGATATTTTCTTGTGGCAGCATAGATAATGATTACCTGATACTCTACAGGCATCGGCTTATACTGTGGCTGCTTTAAGATCTCCTTGATACGAGCACCCTGAGCAAGCTTTTCTTTTGTATCTGCATCAAGATCTGAACCGAACTGAGCAAATGCTGCAAGCTCTCTGTACTGAGCAAGGTCGATACGGATAGGTCCTGCGATCTTTTTCATAGCCTTGATCTGTGCGGCACCACCAACTCGTGATACTGAAAGACCTGCGTTAACAGCCGGTCTGAAACCGGAGTTAAACATCTCGGTCTCAAGGTAGATCTGGCCATCTGTGATCGAAATAACGTTAGTAGGAATATACGCCGAAACGTCGCCTGCCTGTGTCTCAATAATTGGGAGAGCTGTAAGTGAACCACCGCCAAGCTCGTCTGAAAGCTTAGCTGCTCTCTCAAGAAGTCTTGAGTGAAGGTAGAAAACGTCGCCCGGGTATGCCTCACGTCCAGGTGGACGCTTAAGGAGCAAGGAGAGTGTACGGTAAGCGGTAGCATGCTTACTTAAGTCATCGTAAATAACGAGAACATCTTTACCGTTCTCCATCCACTCTTCTCCGATAGCACATCCGCTGTACGGAGCGATATACTGCAGCGGAGCAAGCTCACTTGCTGTAGCTGCAACAACGGTTGTATAGTCCATAGCGCCGTACTCTGTAAGAGTCTTAACAATGGTAGCAACCGTAGAAGCCTTCTGGCCGATAGCAACGTAAATACAGTTTACGCCCTGACCCTTTTGATTGATAATGGTATCGATAGCGATAGCAGTCTTACCTGTCTGTCTGTCGCCGATGATAAGCTCACGCTGTCCACGTCCGATAGGAACCATGGAGTCGATAGCCTTGATACCTGTCTGAAGAGGTGTATCAACTGATTTTCTCTTGATAACGCCCGGTGCAACTCTCTCGATCTGACGGTACTTATCTGTAGCGATAGGTCCCTTGCCATCTATAGGCTGTCCAAGTGAGTTAACAACTCTTCCAAGGAGAGCGTCGCCAACAGGAACCTCAACAACTCGTCCTGTAGTCTTAACGGTATCTCCCTCATTTATGTTCTTGTTGTCACCAAGAAGAACGACACCAACGTTGTCTTCCTCAAGGTTGAGCACCATACCAAAAATATCGCCGGGGAACTCCAAAAGCTCACCCTGCATAGCCTTCTCAAGGCCATGTACTCTGGCAATACCGTCGGCAACCTGTATAACGGTACCCACGTCTGATACTTCAAGTTTGGTGCTGTAATTCTTAATCTGTTCTTTAATAACGGAACTGATCTCTTCCGGTTTTAAATTCATTGGATTATGCACCTTCTTTCTATGCGGATAAATTCTTCGCCATCATAGCGATCTTTTCTCGAACACTTCCATCTACGACTCTGTCGCCGATACGGATAACGAAGCCTCCGATAAGAGCAGGATCGACCACATACTCGATCTCAAAAGACTTGTAATCGGTAGTGGCAAGAAGTTTAGCTTCGATACGCTTCTTCTGCTCGTCGGTAACAGGAAGTGCAGATGATACCTTTGCTGTTCCGATACCCTTATATTCCTTGACTAAGGAAATAAAATAATCAAAAATCTCTTCAAAGGCACCGTTTCGATTCTTCTGGGTTACTATGATAAGAAATCCGAGTACATCATCCGACACTTTTCCTTTGAATATATTCTCTATGACGGTGATCTTTTCTTCACGGCTGATCTTAGGATGAGCAAGAAGCTTTGTAAGGTCTTCGTTTGAAGCAAACACTGCTTTAAGCTCAACTATCTCTCCGTAAATGGCGTCGATGGTTCCTTTTTCCAAAGCCAACGCATAAAGCGCATCGCCATAGGTCTTAGAAACTAACCTCGCCATGTATCATCACCCATTTCCGCTAATGTGGATTCAAGCAGTTCTTCCTGCTTTGCTTCGTCCATCGAAGCAGCTGTGATCTTAGCAGCCATCTGACTAGCGACTGCGATTATCTCTTGCTTGACATCGTCTTTAACTTTTTCTTTCTCAAGTTCTACTTCTTTCTCTGCTCTGGCAAGGATCCTTGCGGATTCTTCCTTAGCCTGCGCTACCATCTCAGCCTCTTTCATCTGGCCTTTCTGGCGTGCATCAGAAAGAATAAGGTCAACTTCCTTATCTGCTGCGGCAAGCTTGCCTTCGTAGGTTTTCTTGGCTTCTTCCGCATCGGCCTTTGCTTTTGCGGCATCATCAAGATCACCTTCTACTTTTGCGCGGCGCTTGGCAAGAAGCTCTCTTGCCGGATTAAAGAGAAGATATGAGAGAAGAAAGAACAGCAAGCCGATCGCAACGAGCTGAATGCAGACATCCGCAAGCAGCTGCGCGTCAAGTCCAAATATTCTTCCGTTCATATTATCCCTCCTTTAGTAAGCGTATTATTTTAACTTGCCTAAAAGTGGGTTTGCAAATACAAGGATAATTGCTACTGCGAAGGAATAAAGACCTGTTGTCTCGGCAACGGCCTGACCTAAAAGCATGGTAGACATGATGTCACCCTTTGCTCCCGGGTTGCGACCTACGGCACTTGCACCGTAACCTGCTGCGATACCCTGTCCAATACCAGGACCAAGACCGGCGATCATCGCAAGTCCTGCACCTATAGCTGAACAAGCAAGTATTAAACCTTCATTTGTTATGTTACCCATAATTCCTCCATTCTCCGCTTATTAAGCGGTCAACCACTTATTGTGATCATATACTTTTTAATTTTTAACCCTCGTCAAAATTCTGCGAAATGAATACCATGGTAAGCATGCAGAAAACGTAGGATTGAATTGCGCCCGAGAAGATATCGAAATATCCGTGGAGCGCTCCGAGCACAGGCGATCCGATTGCAAGGATCAGCTTAGGAATGAGGCCGTAAATAAGGCCCAGCATGACTGTACCCGACATAATGTTACCAAAGAGACGGAGCGACATTGAAAGCGGGGTCGCCAGCTCTCCGATGATATTGATCGGAGTAAGGATCACCGGGTCAAATAACTTGGTGATATGACCAATCTTCTGGTACTTAAAGCCGTTGTAGTGGATAAGCACGAACGTAACAAGGGCAAAGCCAAGGGTCGTACCATAATCCGCTGTAGGGGCTCGCAGTCCGAACAGTCCTGAGATGTTGGCTAAAAGGACAAACGCAAAAAGTGTACCGATATAGTTTGAAAACTTATATCCGTGGGCTTCACCCATGTTTGCCCTGGTGAGATTGTCGACTGCTTCAACAAGCATCTCTATTATGTTTAGGAACTTACCAGGCGGCGCGTACGGGTCTGCTTTTTTGATAGCTCTGTTTGCACATAAGGCAAATATAATAAGAGCTGCCACAACAATAAGCAATGCCACGTGTGTGTCGGTAAGATAGAGTTCCTGTCCAAACAGATGATAACAGAAGTAACCGGTAATGCCTACGTCAACATCCTGTCCTGTAGATAATAGCATAGGAGCTATATCATTCAGCACTCTCTTTCACCTTCTTTTTTAAATTTTTTTATTATCTTTAAAACCCCGGGCGCTAAAAATGCACCGATCTTAAGCCCCGTAAGACCAAAAAGGACTCCGAGTACATTAAGATATTCAGGAAGCAGGCAAGCTGCCACCAGCGGGATTCCCATAAGCATTAAGCGAAGCACCGCCATCCCCCTTGTATAGCCGGCCGCTTTCTCCTCCGACATATCAAGGCTTTTACCTATTGTATAATATAGATGAGCGGCTATGCCGCATGCTGCTAATGTTCCAATTGTGACGCCAAATATATACGGCAGCCTCGGCTTTATAAAAATGCAGCCAAGCGCGCCAAAGACAAACCCCGTAACAACAATTCCGATAAGAAGCGTGTAAAATGTGATACGGGCCCCCCTAAGAGTGTCTTTATCATTTTCCATTTCGTTTTCTGTCCCTTGTCAGACTCTGTATGTATTCATACTGTTTCTGCTTACTAGATTTATCTTTGGTGTAAAAGCCTTTCAGCATAATATAACAGTTTCTGTATGCCGTAATGATCCCAAGAATAAGGAAAACTATAAACCAGCACTTTGTGTCAAACTTCCTGTCGATTATGTAACCAAGCCCGCAGCTAACGATGAGACAGGCAATAACGTTAAGTCCGAGTTGCAGTATAAGTGTAAAACTTTTTACAACCTTCTGCGTTTCCTTTTTCATGATATACTTAGCCTCCACCAATCTATAGTATATCAAAAAAGGGGGTTAAAGTCCACAACACTTACATCAATAATTGTATTTTTTTCACATTGTTTATTCCATTTTGTGAGAAAATCTGCTATAATACTCACAAATCTCTGATAATTGTTAATTCGTGAACAAACCGGGGGAAATTATCATGGAATTCAACTGTTCTAAGTATTCGGATTATTACATTACACGTCGTCGCTTTATACCGGACGAGCTTATTACACTAAAAGGGGACAATATCTATCTTGTATCAGAAGACCTGATCCTTTCAAGCTGGAAGACATTGCGTCCAAAGGAGGCTTTCGCAGGCGGTATTTCCGCCCTTTACCCAAAGGAAGGCTGGAAGATCTCAAAGGTATTTGATCATGAGGGAAAGCTTTACCACTGGTATTGTGACATCATGGAGACTGAAGTTAAGGGAAATCATATAGAGACTACCGACATGCTTCTTGATGTAGTAGTTGAAAATGACGGCAGTGTATGCGTTCTTGACTGCGACGAGCTGGCAGAGGCCGTTGAAAAAAAGGCCGTATCGCAGGAGTTTGCAATATCGGCCCTTAAACGTATCGATAAATTACTTCGCATCATCTACCACGGCAAGTTTAACACCGTTACCGCGCCGGTAGAGGAGCTTCACGCTTACTTAAAGAATTTATAGTAATCCTTTTCTATGATCTTTGCAGAATAAGTAAACATGTTGTTTACGTATTTTACGGTATTCTTAATGTAATCATCAGGCAGTGGTTCTTCTGTAAGAACTTCTGCCTGTTTTGTTATGGAATTATACTTTACCTTATCTGAAATAAAGCTTCTGTTTGCAAATACCACAAATCCCGTGCTTTCATCGGAAAGAATGTCCTGTCCCATAAAAAGCCTTGAGTCAAAAGGCAGATTAAAAAGGTTGCTTACAGTCGGGACTATGTCCATGCTGCAGGCTGCTTTATCCACTGTTATCGGCTCTTTTATCTCACTGTTCCACAGTATGAACACTTCTTTATACAGCTCGAAATTTTCCTCTACGGTGTGTCCCGCAAGGTTGTCGATAGAGGACTTGTCAAGACCGTAAGGGTAGTGATCGGCAGAAAGTGCTATAACGGTACGCTCTAATACCCCCGCATCAGAAAGTTGTTTTATCAGGCTTTCAAGCGCCCTGTCAAGCTCGATGTTGCAGGCTATATAAGCTCTGCTGCTTACATCATAAGGAAGATCTTTTACAAGGTCCTGATTCTTATAAGACATGTAGTTGCCTTCAAAAGTGTAGTAAAGATGGCCGCTTACAGTCATATAATATGTGTGGAAGGGCTCGTCATTTACATACTCAGGCACAGTCTTTTCCATCATCTCAAGGTCAGACTCGGGCCAGGTAGGTGTCATTTCAAGGCCGTGCCCCACTGCTTTATAATCATAGCCCATATTAGGGTGTGTTAAGTCTCTTCTGTAATAATCAAAAGTGTGGTCATGGTAGGCGCGGCTCTTATATCCAAGCTTTGCAAACTGCGTTCCAAAAGCAAAAGGCATGGCATTTGGTTTTTCTGCGGTACGGTAAAAACTCCAGACACCTGACTTTGGTATAAGCCCTGTACAGGCCACGTACTCTCCGTCTGTAGTTGAAGTTCCCCAAAGAGGCGTATAGAAATTATTAAAGACAAAGCCCTCATGGGTCAGCCTGTAAAGCGTCGGTGTCAGTTCTTTATCTATGGCGTACTGTGAAAAGCCCTCCGCTGTTATAAAAATGAAGTTGTAGCCTTCAAACATGCCGGTGTACTTGTTCTTTTTTGTTACGTGGTTGTTCTTAAAGAACTCGTGCATCTTTTTCATGTCGTCATTTTTCGCGTCTGCGATAAGGCTGTCAAAATCTATATCAAGTACATTAGGCTCGTACTCTACCTGTTCTTCAGGTTCTGCAATTTCCTTGCTTTCAGTCACTTCCTTTGCCTCTTCCTCATTTAAAGAAGGCTCCGGTGTTACGGCAGGGGCCTCGGTGTGAACAGGTTCTTTTACAGTTTCTGTCTGAGACTCCTCGTTCTTTGCCACCAATACATATGAAAGCTCGGCATCTTCCTCATCTTCCCTTTCCTCTTCTCCAAAGATAAGGTGCTTTATGTCAAGCCTTGAAGTAGTCATAAGCCCCAGGCTTCTAACGCTCATCTCAGGAACTTCAGCGTAGTGATAAAGATCATATGGACTGTACACTTCGCTTCCAAGCACCTTAAGGCTTCTTACGGCAGTAAAAAAGATGGCAAATGTAACAGTAAGTACCCAGATCTTTTTGCCCCAGTCGTTATATACGTTAAGCCTTGGAACAGGCTTTGCGGACCTGTCAAAAAGGATCCAGAATAATATCATAAAAAGAATGGGGACAAGATAACAAAGAAGGTAAAGTATATTTGCCTTTAGGGCTACTATTATCTCCCTGTAGTAGGTCATGATCCCGCCTGTTCCGGTCATAACGGAAAATGCGGAAAGATACATCTTAAAGACATAAAGATAAATATGATTTACTATATAAAACAGACAGCAAGCAAAGGAAAGCACCCCCGAAACCGTCTTCCTTACAGCTTTTGGCCCTATGGAAGAAAGAACGGTAAGCACGCCTGCGTAAAAAACTGTCATAAGCATAGAGTACAAAAGGACCGGCTCTACCTGCCCGTAATGTACAAAAGCAAATACTCCTTCCAAAAAGAATATGGATAAAAAATACGTCAAAAACATCCCTATGTAAAACATTTTCCCTAAAAGCCCCGTTTTCTATTTCTGTGTCAGAAGTTGTCTTATCCTGTCTACTGTGGCAAAAAACTCGCCAAAATGCCTCTTTACGCATTCTGCATTGTCTATAACAATACCCTCTCTTCGAAGTCCGATAAGAGCAAAAAGCATGGCAACTCTGACATCGCTTCCTGTATCTATCAACGCCCCCTGCATTTTCCCCGGGCGAATGATAATACCATCTTCTGTGATCTTTGCCTTAACGCCAATTTTCTCAAGCTCAATGCAGACCATCTTAAGACGCTCTTCTTCCTGTTTTATATATCTTGCTATACCCGTAATGTGTGTAGTAGCTTTAGCAAAAGCCGCAATGGCGATCATGGTAAAAGTCTGCTCCGGCATAGAGCCAAGATCAACCTGAAGGCCCCTGTATATTCCGTCTTTCGGGCCTGTAACCCTTATTCCCTCATCTTCGTCAGATATCATGCATCCAAGTCTCTTTAAAATGCGCAAAAACTCTATGTCGCTCTGCACAGAGTCTGTATGTGTATCTGCCACCTGAACGGAAATACCCAGTATCAGAGCCATAGCAAAATAATAATTTGCAAAAGCCATATCAGGCTCCACAAAATAAACCTCGTGTTCTTCCTCATCTTCGGAAAGTTCGTCTTCATCAAAAGAGGCTTCCCCGATCTCTTCTATAGGAAGCTTTCTCCTGCTGCCGTTAAACTCAATCTCTACGTCAGGCGATATCATCTGCGCGATCATAAGACCGCTTAAATAGCTGCTCCCTTCAGGCGGAAGCTCTATAACGCCTTCTGCTATACCGTCTGAAATAAGAGTAACAGGGAAAGTACCTTCTTTTTCGTGATAAACAAGCTTAACGCCCTTAGCCGCAAGTGCGTCAAAAAGCACCTTAAATGAGCGTTTTCTGATGCTTTCCGCGGCATCTATAAAGTACTCGCCCCCTGCAAATGCAAGGATAGAAGGAATACTTCTTGCAGCCGCAAGAGAAACGCCAAGATCAACATGCGCATCTCTCTTTGGGATATCTCCGCCTCTTCCGTATACAATAACAGTCATGCCCTCATCTTCAAAATCGGTCTCAAAACCAAGCTGATAGAGCGCGTCAAGAATCGAGTCAGTCTCTGCTCCCGGCAGTATGTTAAGTATCTCTGTAATGCCGTCTTTAAGGGCCGCAACCATAAGCGCCCTTGCGGTAAGGCTTTTAGAGCCCGGCACAGCCACACCGATAGCAGATATCTTCTTTTGTAAACCATAAAGGGTCTTTACCTCATACTGCATACGAAAAAGCCTCCCAATAAATTATTGCTAAACCCCTGCATTTATTGATATAATGCTAATAAATCAATTTTCAGGAGGAGTTTTATGTCAGAAAACCTTTTGGTACCGAACAGTACCATGACTATAATCGGCACTTGCGCTACTCTATGTTTTATTATACCAATTATCACTTTAATTGCATACAAAAAAAATACCGGCGTAAAATTAAAGCCATTTGTATACGGACTTATCATGTTTCTTGCCTTTGCTCTTGGCGTAGAACAGATACTTCATGCAGTGGTTCTTGCTATCGACACACCGGTCAGCCGCTTCCTTGCAAACCATATGCTTGCATACTGTATTTACGGTGCTGTGGCTGCCGCCGTATGTGAAGAGTTTGGAAGACTTATCGGTTTTAAGCTTCTTGGCGTAAAGGAAACAGATAAAAAGGCATCCGTTATGTACGGAATAGGCCACGGCGGCGCAGAGTGTCTTGCCGTAGGCGCTTACTCCCTTTTTACAACGCTTATCTACGCCACCCTACTTAACTCGCAGGGCTACGATGCCTTTGTAAATGCCGGCGGTCCGGAGCAGGCCTCATACCTTGCAAGCCTTGCAGATTCCATAATAAACACAAACCCGTACCTCTTCTTTATATCGGTGTTTGAAAGAGTTGTTGCGTTAGTGCTTCAGATCTCCCTTTCCTTTATCGTATATAAGAGTGTAAAAGAAAAGGATAGCAAGCATTTCTTCTATATAGCACTTGGCATTCACTTCGTATTTGACTTTTTTGCGGCGTTATATCAGGTGGGCGTAATAAAGAATCTTATCGTAGAAGAAGCAGTACTTGCCGCTATGGCAGTTGGAGTTGCGGTATTTGCGGTGAAGGTATTTAAGAAGACGGAAGAATAATAATACTGTAAATTAGATAAAACGATAATTTATTGGATTGTTGCCATTATTGCGGCATTTTTTGGGGGACTTAATGTGAAAAAGAGAGGGTTTATCTTAGCAATATCTGTAATAGCGTGTCTTAGTGCAGTATTCTTTATTATCAAGGGGATAAAGCGCCCTGAAATTCCTGTTAAACAAAACAAAACTACCATAACTGTCCATATTGATCCACAAATCGTATCTGGAGTTCGGTATCATTTTAGTATGGGAAATCCGGATGAGGATAAAGATTATGTTGTGGAATTAAGAAAAGACAAACTGGACAAGCTGATAAATTACTTAAACGATGCCACATTTTCTTTCTATGAAACATTGGATGAAAGAAACGAAAGATATAGTAAAATGGCAGGTTTTGTTGAAGAGAATTTCTGCTTTCTAGACAGAACAGGAACTAGTTTGCTCGGATTTAAGCCGGTGCGTTTTGGTAGTTTGGAATACTATAAGGACGGTAACATCTATAAGCATATTATTTTGGATTCTGAAATTGACGGAATCGTAGATTATATACGAAACTGGTACCCGACGGAGAATGTGATCCAGGCCATGGATAAGATGGAGGACATGATTAATCTTTCAAGCGAAATGCAGGAAATGATTGAGGAAAAGCGTAAAAACATGTCATGGTTAAGCAGTTTTTTGAAAAGATGTACTCAGGTTTTTGATACATGGGAAGACGCTGTTGATTATCTTGGAACTGATTTATGGAATCCTTTTGAGACGGCCGGCGAATTTGAGTTTATATATTTCCCGGAGGAAGGACTAAGACCTGATGATGAACCCAAAGGCCCCTATCACTGCTATATGAAGTTTTGGGGAAGTTCAGACGCGGGGCATCAATACGCAGAAATTAGCACCGGTTACAAACAAGATTCTGCGGAAATCACGGTTGAGGTTTATATCAATAAATCCGGTGATCTTAACGTCATTCCTTCTCCAAGCATGACTGATTTTGAAAAAAAAGTCATACACTTTAATAAAGACGGGGTACCGGATCTATACTATAACGATACCTGGTACAACTGTAAGATCATGAGGGAAACATATGATTTGGATGATTATATTATAGATTCCGCAGAATTAATATTTTACAAAGATCATAACCCAAAGTATCATGTCAGCATAAGCACTGATAACGGCGAAGAATCCCTGGCAAAGGCATTTAACAAAGTCTGCGAGGAACTTGGATTAAGCGTAAGTTATGAGGAGATATTTGTTACTGAATAATAGCTGGAAATATAAGGACAGTGTTATTTATTAATAATTATTCAAAAAACATTTACAAAACTCCACAAATACGATAATATGAATTTGCTAGAGGAAAATTCCTTGATGACTTATTTCTATGTATGCCATAATATAAGGGATTTTTCGACTCTATAAAAATTTCATATTGTGGAGGTATGTAAAAATGCTTAAGGGATTTACAAAACGACTTCTTGCTTTCTTGACGATTCTATGCATAATCTTAACTACTTCAAACACCACGGTTACTGCTAAAGGTAAGACTTCTGAGAACAATGACACTGATACTTCACTCGAAACTATGACTTCTACTTGGGACGGGAAAACGAAAGAATCCTTATATATGGGGAATGGATTCAAGGCAACGTTCAAACTTCAAACTAATCTTCTTGCAGGCTTCTATGCTACTATAAAACTCGAAAATACCGGAGACACTAAAATTGAAAACTGGGCTTAGACGCGCTGGAAGCAGTGGGAAGAGGGGCATTTCACATCCTCATTATACAGAATCTTACTATATTCTAGCAAAACATATAGAATATGGAGGATTCAAGTAGGGTTATGAAGGTTAAAATTATTATAATAGATGTAATACTTATTATATCTACGTTGGAGCTTCTGAATTACTACAATAATACGTCTAATTATGGATTAGCTGCATTGGAAGATGTTGGAAAAGTGCAACTTTGTTTGTGTTTTTTAGCTGTAGAAATTTTTATATTAATAATTATTTTTATATTGTGGCTAATAAAAAAAATAAAACACAGTTGATATGAAAAAGATAATTGTCAAACACCAGCTTGTTTTATGCAACATATTGATAAGGTTATGAGTGGTACGCAAATCGAAGGCTTATATTTTGCTGTCGGGGTAGATATAGCTCCAATATATGGATCGGCAAATAGGAAAATTATTGGCTCATATATAGGCGGTCTTAAAAATCCGAATTATACAGAATCCTATTATGTTTTGGCCCAAAATATAAAATAATGAGGTTAATAATAATATGCTCAAAATAATTAAAACTATTACAGCATGTATTATTGGACTAGTAATAGTTACTGTTTTGCTTTTTTTCTATTCTATGCATACAAGGGAAACAGGGCTTGGGGCTCTGAAGTCAGCTTCAAAGATGGCACTTTGCATTAGATTATTTAAGGTTGAAATGATAGCCCTTGTTATTATGTTTATTATAATGAGCGTTCTGCGTAGAAAAGACAAATAGCAGGAGATTATAGGTAGTATGAAGAAAAAGATAATTGCAATTTTGGATTTGGGATGCATGCTGATTACCGTAGCAATTCTATTGTATTATAATTATAAGCCAAGCTATGGACTAGCCGCTTTGACAGCTGTTGGTAGAATCGTAGGATGTATGATAGCCTTAGGGATAGAAATAGTGATACTTATTGTTATTTTTATCATACATGAGATTTTTGACTGATTATAAATAAGGGAAAATTAGCAAAACACTGTCCCTTGTTTACCAATGCAATTGTGGGGTATACAAAGTACGGAAAAACAGCTTCTTTGAGTATAGCAAGTAATTACGAAAAGGCGTGGGAAAAACTTACAGGAATATTTGACTATAACCGAGACACTATAGGCAATATAGAACATGCTCATTATGTTGAGTCTTATTATCTTCTTTCGCAAAATGTGAGAGGTGGAGGAATTAACTAAAAACATGAAAAAAGTATTACTTGTTATTAACATATTAATCATTATTATAACGATTGTGTTGTTGACTTCCTATAATAATTCGCAACGTTATGGTTTAGAGGCATTAGAAGACTGGGGAAATTATATGTTTTGTCTGTTTGCATTAGGGATAGAAACATTAATGTTAATAATATTAATTATTATGTTATTTATTGAGAATAAAGAGAAATAGAAACACGGGACTGTCGCACTAAGTAATTATTTTGTAGCCCTATGTTTTGGCTAATCGTATAGATGAGGTGGAATTTAAATAATAAAACTCATAGTATTTATTATACGATACTTTATCCGTAAAAGAAAAAGCGGAGAATGCAATCGTTAAATCTTATGTAATAGGGATAAAACATCCGCATTTTACAGAGCCGTATTATATCATGGCAAAATATATAACTGGAGAGAATTTTAAACAATGAAAAAGTTTGTTATTATTGATGTCTTTTTTATTATAATCACAGCTATCGGTGTTATATACTATTTTATTACACCTACTGGTTATGGTCTGGCTGTTTTAGAAGCTTTGGGAAGAATGGTAATTTGTTTTATTGCGCTATGTGTTGAAGTGTTAATCCTTATTATGGCTGTTATAGTTTGGGTAATTTTACGTAAACGAAAAAAATGAAAAGATGTACGTGTGTATTATAGAAGAAATTGAACAAGTAATCCCAAACCGGTCACCTGTCTGTACATAATTGGGGATACGGCTTTGACAGTTGTTATTCAATGCTGAATCCCTGTAAATTTATAACCCAAAGTGACTGTCCTCTATGGCCAGAAAGGTTAAAAAGGAGGATTTTAAATAATATGAGAAGAGCAGTTGCGGTTATTGATGTAATTGTTATTATAATTACTATTATTTTGCTAATCTATAACGAGCTAAATTCAGGATATGGATTAGCAGCTTTAACCGCCGTGGCAAGAAACATGTTTATACTTATTGCTTTAGGAATTGAAGTGCTTATTCTTGTAACGCTGTGCATAATCAAGATAGTGGAAAAGTGGAGTGATAATAACCAAAAGGAATAGTCCAAAGGGACTGTCCCAATGTAATCACTCTAAAGTGAGCAAATGGGAGGAAAAAAAGTGATAAAAGTGTTAAAGGCCACGATGATTATTTGCTTGTTTTTGATACTTATAACAATCATAAGAATTTTATACTATTTCATTACGGCAGGGCAAGGACCAGATGCTTTTGAAACAGCTGCCAAGATAGTATACTGTATTAGAGCGTTTGGAATAGAAGTTCTTATCTTAGCTATAATATATACTTTAAAGGAGATACACCATAGGAAGCATGATGAGCATGAATCGGATAAAGGCGAATGAATATGCTAAAGGCTATTAAAACACTAATAATATGTATTTTGGTTATGATGTTATTTACGGTCGTATTATTTTTCTTTTTTTTATTCACTCCAACCTATGGTCTCGAGGCGCTGGAGACAGTAGCTAAGCTGGTTATCTGTATTCGTGTATTTGGGGTTGAAGTGGCGACAATAATCGTATTATTAGGTCTGATAGCAATTATAAAAAAGAGAAGTAAGTGAATTGGAGGGCGATAATATGAAGAAAGCGTTAATATGCGATTTAGCCCTAATGTTTTTATCTATAATTATATTTTTATATTATTCAATTGTTCCTAGTGGTGGATTAGAAGGCCTGGAAGCTATGGCGTGGATTGCTGTTAGTGCGATATCTTTTGGGATTGAACTATTGGCTTTGATCTTCATTCTTATCTTGATGGATAATAAAAAGAAATAACGACATAACTAAAAACGAGGTGCCTGCGTAAGTAAGCACCTAATTTACAGTATTATTATTCTTCCGTCTTCTTAACGCAAATACCGCAACTCCAACTGCCATAGCGGCAAGTACTGCTTCTTCTACGATAAGATTCTTTATAACGCCCACCTGATATAAGGCTGCAAAAAAGTCAAATACGAAGTGAATACCAAGTGCTATATAGAAGAAATGTTTGCTATCTTTAATACCTATTCAGATAAAAGCAAGCTCTTCTAATATTCATAATACATTACGAATGACTCACTGTAAATATTTAGTTTTTGTGTAAAATTATATATTATAGTTGTGTTTTTGCAAAATGAGACGTATAATGAACTTGATCAACCAATGTTGCATTTATGTCTGTTGTATTCTGTTCGATTATTTCAAAAGGGGGCTTTGTGGTGAATCTTACCAGTATTGAGGTTAATGTTGTTGTATTCTTGGCAAGGATCTTTTTACTAATAAACATAATGATGCTTATTTGGTTTTTAGTAAGAAGAATTTTTTCACAGCGTCTATATAGCCAGATAAGACCGGTGTTTTGGGGAATGAGCATTATCGCTTCACTGGTTCTAATCTTTAAAACACTATATGGTTATGTCGTTACTGCACCGAGTCTTACGTTACTTAACATTGATGTTGTGGTAAATAGGCCAATGACAGATTCAGGACTAATAGGTTATCCGGATGGCAAAATTCGTATCGATATCTTCAATTCTCGTCATGAACCGCTTTCGAGTTTTGACGCTTCAAAGATCGTTCCGATCGTCTTTGCCGTTTGTGTTATTTTGTGTTTTTGCGCCATTTGTGTAAATCTTTACCGCATCAGATCAAGCAAAAAATATAGGTTGATATCTATCTTATTAGTGGTTTTATATTCAATTACTTTTTGTATTCCGTTTTGGGTAACAGGAATAGCACCGTTTACCACAGATATTGACGCATTCAAGGATGGCAAATATAATTACCCTTCAACAAGAGAAAAGGGATTATCCATTTGCTTACTTCTGATTCTGTTGACGTTTTTTTCTTGGTTGATTATCTTTGGTCAGAGCATATTGGGCATATACGTTACAGCAAGTTCCTATTAGGTTTTTATGTCCGTCGTTCAGAATTATAACAAGAGGATATTAAACAATATGAAAAAGATAATTGTAATTACTGATTTGGGATGTATGCTGATTACAATAGCACTTCTTTTTTATTATAACTATAAGCCAAGTTATGGACTGGACGCATTAGAATCCGTAGGGAAATTCGTATTGTGTTTGGTTGCCTTGGGAATAGAGCTAATAATACTCATCATTGTCTTTATAATACATGTGATTTTCGATTAATTATATAGATTAGGACATAGGACTATAATAGAAAAAAACAACACGCCAAAAGGTTTACCTTTTGGCGTGTTGTTTTTAGTCTTTCTTAAATGCACTCGTTACTGCATCTTCCTGGAACTGTCTGGTGTAAAGGTTGTAGTAATAACCTTTGGCTTTTAAAAGTTCCATATGGGTACCGGACTCGATTATCTTGCCATCTTTTACTACAAGGATAATGTCTGCCTGGCGGATGGTTGAAAGTCTGTGGGCGATTACAAAGCTTGTTCTGCCCTTCATAAGTGTCTCGATAGCGTCCTGTATAAGTTTTTCTGTTACGGTATCAATTGAAGATGTAGCCTCATCAAGTACGAATATGGCAGGGTCTGCAAGGATCGCTCTGGCAAATGAGATAAGCTGTTTTTCACCTGTTGAAAGGTTGTCTCCGCCTTCGCCAACTTCGCTTTCATAGCCCTTTTCCATCTTCTCTATAACAGTGTCAGCAGAAACCGCCTTAACCGCCGCCTTAATCTGCTCCATAGTTGCGTCAGGATTACCGTATTTAAGGTTATCAAGCACGCTTCCTGAGAAAAGATGCGGTGTCTGAAGTACGTAGCCGATGTTTCTGTGGAGCCAGAGCTGCGAGCGCTCTTTTGCGTCTTTTCCGTCTATAAGGATACGGCCTTTTGTCGGCTCAAAAAAACGGCACACAAGGTTTACTATGGTAGATTTACCTGCGCCTGTCTCGCCTACGATAGCTACATTGGTACCCTGCGGCACATGCAGGTTGAAATGTTCAAGCACATATTCGTCGCCATCAGGATACTTAAATGTTACATCATCAAATACGATGTCGCCCTTAAGTTCTTCCCAGTTCTCAGTCTTTGGCTCGAAGTTGTCTCCGTATTTTGCTATAACTTCAGGAGAGTCCGCTACATCTGATTCAGTCTCCACAAGTCTTGTAAATCTCTCGATATTTACCTGGATATTGATAAGGTCCGTAATACACCTTACCACCCATCTTATAGGCTCCATCATGTTTAGCGCATAGCTCATAAATACAGAAAGTGTACCGATGGTAAGAAGCCCTTTCATAGAAATAAGGCCACCTCTCCAAAGCACAAGGGCAAGGGCAAGGGATGCCGAAAACTCAATAAGTGTTGAAAACAGCGATCTGTAATGGGCTGCTGAAACAGATTTTGCCTTCATCTCCCCTGTGGTCTCTTCAAAGGTGTCTTCCATTTTCTTTTCAATAACAAGTGTCTTAGTAGTCTTTGCGCCGGTAATTCCCTCGTTGAAATTACCTGTGATCCTTGAATTTATCTCGCGGATATTTCTGTGAAGTTTAACCAGTTTCCCCTGGAAAAAACCTGCCACAATACCGACTATAGGCACTATTATCAGCACTACAAGTGCAAGACGCCAGTTTGTCACAACCATAACCGCCATAGCACCTATAATATAGATACTGTTCCAGATGCCATCCATCATGCCCCATGAAAGAAGACCGCCGATACGGCCCGTATCGCTCATTACTCTTGCCTGAATATAACCCACGCTGTTCTGGTTAAAGTAAGAAAAGCTAAGGGTCTGAAGGTGGTTAAATGAAACTTCTCTAAGGTCGTGGTCAAGTGTCATCTCAAGCTTTCCGCAAAGAAATGCGGATGTGGTATTTGCAAGGATCTGAACTACAAGTACTCCCACATAAACAAGGATAAAAAATGTAAGGGTGTCCAGCGTTTTGCCCGTAATAAAGTGATTTATGGCATACTGCTGGAAAAGCGGCAGTACTATATCAACCGCACCGCCCACTATAATAAGCGCGATCATAGAAAGTATCAGCTTTCTGTGAGGCTTTAGATAAGGTAAAAGTCTGTTAAGTCCGAAATACGGAAGCTTAACTGTCTCGTCTTTTTTCTCTTCGTTTTCCATATGTGCCTCCCCCC
>JAEEOQ010000152.1 GCA_016284355.1 Lachnospiraceae bacterium | reverse complement strand
ATCAGGCAATCGAGCCTTTAGAGGGCGGGGATCTGTTCCGATTCCATGATGCACCGAACCCGCAGTGCCCGGTCGGCAGAAATATTCATGCATTACTGGATGATAAGCTTTCGGACATACAGGAAGCGATGGAAAGCGAGATGAAAAAGTACACGCTTCAGGATCTGCGGGAGGGTATGCAGGAACTTCTTGCTGAAGAAGTGTAGAGAGCACGGCTCCATGGCTACAGCCTTGGAGCCGTTTTCAAAAAGGAGATTTTGGAGATGTTTAAGTGGATCAATGAGGGAAAAATATGTGAATCTGATAACAGAATAGAGATATATGCTCCGGCACAGAGTGATTTCTTCTGTAATAATGGAGCGGTAAGTGAAGAAGGTATTACTCCGGACAACCTGTGCAATGCGCCTTTTTATTATACAGATGTGAATGGCGATTTTGTTATGACGGTCAGAGTGTCACACGATTTTAAGGATACCTATGATTCTGCTTCTGTAATGGTTATGGTGGATATGAATACATGGGCGAAGGCGTGTTTTGAGAAGACTGATTTCGGAACCCATGCGGCAGTGAGCGTTGTCACCAAAAATGGAGAATCCGATGATGCCAATGGATGTAACATTGAGGGAAATAACGTATGGCTTAAGATCTGCCGTGTCGGTAATTCCTTCTCATTTCATTTTTCAGAAGATGGCAGGCAATTCTATATGATGCGTTTCTTTAATCTGCCGGCGGAGAATGCGGTTAAGGTAGGTCTTTTGGCACAGGCACCGCAGGGAGATGGTGGAAATCGTATTTACGAGGATCTATCCATCGAAAACAGAACAGTTAAGAATATCAGGTTTGGCGAGTGATCTTTATTAACCGTGTGAGGAAGAGATATGTTAGCTGTCGAATATTTAAAATATATCGTTAATGAGATTCATACGACCATTGTGGCTACGGTGGATGATGATGGACTGCCTGTTACAGCGGCAATCGACATGATGGATGCGGATGAAAGCGGTCTTTATTTCCTTACGGCAAAAGGAAAGGGTTTTTATGACAGACTGAAGAAGAGAGAATACTTGGCACTGACGGCAATGAAGGGTGAGGATACCATGTCAAGCGTTGCTGTATCCATCAGGGGCAAAGTGCGTGAGCTTGGCTATAATAAGATCCCTGAGCTCTTTGAAAAGAATCGGTACATGCATAAGATTTATCCCACCGAAGAATCCATGAAAGCCTTGACGGTATTTCAGATTTACGAAGGAACCGGGGAATGGTTTGATCTGTCAAAGAAGCCTATAGAAAGAGACTCTTTTACATTTGGCGGAGTGGAGAAAAAAGAAGAGGGTTATTTTATAACGGATGCTTGTATAGGCTGCGGAAGCTGCGTGTCAGTCTGTCCGCAAAACTGCATCATCACAGAAGGTATTCCTTACGTGATAGAGCAGGAACACTGCCTGCATTGCGGCAACTGTATGACAGTTTGTCCTGTAGGAGCTGTGGTAAGGAGGTGATGGGCATGATGAAGAATATAACACAGGAAGAACGCCTTGATTATCTTGTTGAAGAGTTTAAGGCGGATTCTGATGAATATAGAGATTTACAAACACCTGCCGATACCGAAGGGAAGAGACGGGTACTCAGGTCGCTTATGAATATCCGTATGCCTCGCAGCATGTCGGAGGATGTGCTTAAGGTACAGGATGACTATCTTAAGGAACGTATCAGCGAAAACGGGATCGTGACGCTTGCGGATATTCCGGTCACAAAAAATAATCTGTCAATCTGGCAGGGGGATATCACAAGGCTTAAAGTGGATGCTATCGTGAATGCCGCCAACTCGCAGATGCTTGGCTGTTTTGTGCCGATGCACACCTGCATAGATAACTGCATTCACACTTTTGCCGGTGTCCAGCTTAGAGCGGAATGCAACAGACAGATGAATCAGCTCAGGATAAAATACGGCAGGAATTATGAGCAGCCCACAGCGGTTCCGATGCTGACAGACGGGTTCAATCTTCCTGCAAAGAAGGTCGTGCATATCGTGGGCCCTATAGTGAACTTCTCGCTTACGCCAGCGTTGGAAAAGGATCTGGCGGATTGTTATACGAATACGCTGGACATATGTGCAGAGAATGATCTGAAGAGCGTAGCCTTTTGCTGTATTTCCACCGGCGTATTTCATTTCCCGAATAAAAGAGCAGCGGAAATCGCGGTCAAGACTGTGACGGACTGGATATCGGATCATCCCGGCAAAATGGAAAGGGTGATTTTCAATGTTTTTAAAGACGAAGATAAAACCATCTACGAGAGGCTTTTATCTTGAACTGCTGAACGGCTATCAGGAATCCATACAGAAGGGGATGAGAGCGATGAGATATTTTAACAATAAGATGTCAACAGGCATTGGCACAAGAGAAGAACAGATTGGACGCCTCGCTATAGAATTGGAGACTGCGGATGCTATTGTGATCGGAGCGGGAGCAGGGCTTTCCACATCAGCAGGGCTGACATATAACGGTGAGCGGTTCGAGAAATATTTCTTTGACTTCGCGAAAAGGTTTGGCATCCGTGATATATATTCAGGTGGCTTTTATCCTTTCCCGAATGATGAAATACGCTGGGCATGGTGGGCAAGACACATCTATTACAACAGATTTATTGATGCTCCAAAGCCGGTATATCAAAAGCTTTTGTCATTAGTAGAGGGTAAGGATTACTTTGCAATAACCACTAATGTAGATCATCAATTCCAGAGAGCCGGATTTGATAAAAAGCGACTTTTCTATACGCAGGGTGATTACGGACTGTTCCAGACCGAAGAAGGAAGTAACGGGAGAACCTATGACAACGAAGACTGGGTAATGAAGGCGATGGAAGCACAGGGCTTTGTCAGAGATGAGAATGGTGTATTCCAAGTACCGGAAAGCAAGGATATCAAAATGCAGATTCCAAAGGAGCTCATTCCAAAGTGTCCGGATGATGGGTCTGCAGTAACTATGAATCTTCGTGCGGATAATTATTTCGTCGAAGATGAGGGCTGGCATAGAGCTTCTGCGGCATACTCCGACTTCTTAAGGAGGCATGAGAATCTTCATGTGCTTTATCTGGAACTTGGGGTCGGAGCCAACACTCCTGTTATAGTGAAATACCCGTTCTGGCAGATGACAATGGCTAACGAGAGGGCAGTCTATGCGTGCCTGAATTATGGAGAGGCATTCTGTCCGGGAGAGATTGAGGATAGAAGCATCTGCATTGACGGGGATATTGGAGATGTTTTGAGAAAGTTGAAGGACTGAATGGAAGAACGTTATATTCCAGTATGGAACAAAAAGATAAGGAGGCACAAAATGGCAGCATTGAATGAGAGAAAAGTAGCAGTTGTAGGTTGTGGATTTGTAGGTTCGGCATCAGCGTTTGCGCTTATGGAGAGCGGGCTATTTTCCGAAATGGTGCTGATAGATGTGAATAAGGAGAAGGCTGAGGGTGAGGCTCTTGATATCAGCCACGGACTTCCCTTTGCAAAGCCAATGCAGATATATGCCGGTGACTATAAGGATGCAGGAGATGCCGCAGTTGTGGTTGTTACGGCAGGGGCAGGACAAAAGCCCGGTGAGACAAGACTTGATCTTGTAAAAAAGAACGTGGGTATCTTTAAGTCAATTATTCCCGAGATTGCAAAGTACAATAAAGAGGGAATACTTCTTGTCGTGGCTAATCCGGTTGATATTCTTACATATGCAGCAGCAAAGCTCAGTGGCTTCCCCGAAAACAGAGTGTTTGGTTCAGGAACCGTACTTGATACAGCGAGGTTCAAGTATCTTCTGGGTGAGCATCTCAGTGTAGACAGCCGTTCAGTACATGCATTTATCATAGGTGAGCACGGAGACAGCGAGATAGCGGCATGGAGCAGTGCAAATGTGTCAGGAATTTCAATCCATGATTTCTGCGAGATGAGAGGACATTTCGAGCATGAAAAAGCTATGAAAGAGATTGCTGAAAATGTCAAGAATAGTGCTTATGAGATCATCGGGAAAAAAGGCGCTACTTATTATGGAATTGCCATGAGTGTAAGGCGTATCTGTGAGGCAATCATTCGTGATGAGAAATCCGTTCTTCCGATTTCGAGCATCCAGCATGGCGAAAATGGTATTGATAATGTTGCCCTCAGTATGCCGGCCATTGTTGGAAGAAATGGCGTTGAGGGTTTTGTACCTATAAGACTTAGTGATCAGGAAAAAGATGCATTACTGAAGTCATCGGAAACACTGAAAGCAGTAATAAATGAATCATTTTGAGTACGGATGTGAGTTATCTTCTTTCGTAAACAATAGAGAAATGATTCTTTCGGGTTTTAATAAGCCCGTCATTTTGCATTTTTCCGAGTTCTTTTGATAAAGCACTGCGTTCAAGATTAAGGTAATCAGCCAGTTGCTGACGATCAAAGGGAATATCAAACTCGTTTTGTCCGACCTTAAGGGCAATAGAGTTAAGGTATGCCATAACACGGCCGCGGATGGTTTTAGGTGATATGTGAAAACTTCTTCCTGAAAGATGCAGGTTTTTGTTGGAAGAGATCATTAGTAGATTTGATAATAGCTTAAAACTCCATGAGGTCATATTTGAGCTGAGGTTTTTCAGACTGCCGGCCTTAAAAAAGAGGATCCGGCAGTTTTCGTTTGCCCTTACATCTACAAGGAGAGGTTCATCTTCTAATAGAGCGTAGGTTTCTGCAAAGAACTGTCTGCATTCTAATTTGCTTAATATAGTTCGATTTCCCCACATATCGTTACTTTCAATGGTTACGCTGCCAAGGAGAATAAGTCCAAAAGACTTAGTATAATCACCGGCGTGTAAGATAAGAGTATTTTTTTTATAATCTTTTTCTTCGGTAGAAAGCGCATAAAGAGCATTCTCTATCTCGTCATCAGTCATTCCCTTAAAAATCATCGTATTTCTCAGAAATTCTTTATCAACGCTCATACAAAAAGATTCTCCTCAATCTTAAAAATGTGGTTATAACAACATAATTATATTTCAAATCCTACTATACTCACATTGTAAAGTCAAGAAGAAACAAGGATAGGAGACTTAAGACAATGGTAAGACAGATCATACATATTGATGAGGAAAAGTGTAACGGCTGCGGAATATGTGCAAGTGCTTGTCATGAAGGAGCTATTGAAATCGTAGATGGTAAGGCAAAGCTTGTAAGAGAAAACTTCTGTGATGGCTTTGGTGATTGCCTGCCGGGATGTCCTACCGGAGCCATAACATTTGAAGAAAGAGAAGCACCGGCCTATGACGAAGCGGCAGTTAAAGCAAGTCAGAAAAAGAAGGAGAACAAAGAGATGAACGATATTAATCATGAGATGCATGAACATCATGAAGGCGGATGCCCGGGGTCAAGAGCTGTGACACTTGAGCAGGTAGAAGAATCTGTGGCGGAAAAGAATCGGGTAAATAATGCAAATTATAAACCGGCTTCAAGGCTCTTGCAGTGGCCGTGTCAGATAAAGCTTCTTCCCACGCAGGCACCGTTTTATGATGGAGCAAAGCTTCTTATCGCAGCTGATTGCACAGCTTATGCTTATGCCGGCATGCATGAGGATTTCATGAAAGGTAAGATTACACTGATCGGATGTCCGAAACTTGATGATGTGGATTATACAGAAAAGCTTACTGAAATCATAGCAGGCAATGACATAAAAAGCGTAACAGTTGTACGCATGGAAGTCCCTTGCTGCGGAGGACTTCAAAGGGCGGTAGAGAATGCACTTAAAAACAGCGGGAAATTTATTCCATGGCAGGTTGTAACCATAACCAGAGATGGAAAGATTTTAGAAGATTAAAATAAAAGCGCATCTCTTTAAACGTGATGATTCCGCGGTTTGTCGGCCGTCAAAAAAATGAAATAACATTGCAATTGAGCCCCGGTTAGTGTATAATATAACGTGCTAATTTGGGGCTTCTTTAACTTGGAAAGGAGCCTTGAATGGGAAAGTTTTAGGTCATTCCAACATCGGTATTACCATGAATCTGTATGTTCATATTACGGAAGATGAAAAACACAGAGAGCTTGATCTCGTGGCTGATGCGTTAAAAGTGGTATAAAACTTGATGCGAAATTTGAGACGATGGTGCCCACTGTGGTGCCCGGTTGAAATCGCAAAACGCGGAAAGCCCGTAAAATAAAGGTTTTTAAGGAGATATAAAACATTATGAAACTCGGAATCGTCGGCTTACCTAACGTAGGTAAGAGTACACTTTTTAATTCACTTACAAAGGCAGGAGCTCAGGCGGCAAATTTCCCGTTCTGTACCATCGATCCTAACGTTGGTATCGTGCCTGTTCCTGATGAAAGAATAAACCTTCTTGGAAAAATGTATAACTCCAAGAAGATCACACCTGCAGCTATTGAATTTGTTGATATTGCAGGTCTTGTAAAGGGCGCAAGCAAGGGGGAAGGTCTTGGAAACCAGTTCCTTGCCAATATCCGTGAGGTTGACGCTATCGTTCATGTGGTACGTTGTTTTGAAGACAGCAACGTTATTCATGTGGAAGGTTCTATCGACCCTCTCCGTGATATAGAGACCATTAATCTTGAGCTTATCTTTTCTGACCTTGAGGTTCTTGAAAGACGTCTTTCCAAGGTTTCAAAGTCTGCACGTATGGATAAGTCTCTTGCAAAAGAAAACGATCTTCTTGTAAGATGCAAGGCACATCTTGAGGCAGGTCAGATGGCAAAGACCATGGTAATAGAAGATGAAGATGAGCTTGCTCTTATGAAGGAGTTTAACTTCCTTACATGGAAGCCTGTTATATATGCAGCTAACGTAGCTGAAGGCGACGTGGCAGACGATGGAAAGAACAATGCTAACGTGGCAAAGGTTCGCGAATATGCAGCAAAAGAAAACAGCGAAGTATTTGTTATCTGTGCTCAGATCGAGCAGGAGATATCAGAGCTTGACGATGATGAGAAGGCTATGTTCCTTGAAGAACTTGGTCTTTCAGAGTCAGGTCTTGAAAAGCTTATTGCAGCAAGCTACAGAACTCTTGGCCTTATGAGCTTCCTTACAGCAGGAGAAGACGAGACCAGAGCCTGGACAATCAAGATCGGTACCAAGGCACCGCAAGCCGCAGGAAAGATCCACACAGACTTTGAGCGTGGATTTATCAAAGCCGAAGTTGTAAATTACAAAGACCTTCTTGAGACCGGTTCCCTTGCAGCGGCAAGAGAGAAGGCTATGGTCCGTATAGAGGGCAAAGACTATGTCGTTCAGGACGGAGATGTTATCCTTTTCAGATTTAACGTATAGCTTTATCGGGGGAGGTTATCTGCTATGCAAAATGAGGCACTGTCGTTCCCTCATTTAGGTCTGTATTTTGAACATTTGAAAAAAAGTATCCTGGCTATGGGCAGAGTAGAGATCAGGTTTTACGGCCTTATACTTGGCCTTGCTATTTTGACAGGGTATATTGTGTCTTCGGTAAGGGCAAGAAAAAACGGCCAGGACGTTGAAGACTATCTTGATCTTGCGGTATATCTTATGGTGTTTGGTATGCTGGGGGCAAGAGTTTATTACATGTTCTTTAGATGGCAGGATCAGTTTAAGAGCATGGTCCCAACTATGCTTGATATGAAAGAGGGCGGAGGGCTCTGCCTTTACGGCGCCATTATAGCAGGTATCGTTACCGTCATTATCTACGCGGCCATAAAAAGGAAAAAGGCGTTTAAAATACTTGATACTCTTATTTATGGACTTTGCGTAGCTATCGTTATCGGAAGATTTTCAGATCTTATAGAAAGGACAAATTTTGGCGGATATACCGATGGCCTTTTTGCCATGAGAATAAGTGCCTCCGAAGTTTTGCCTGAGGCTATAAGTTCAGAGATGCTTGATGCAGCCCTTCTTGGTGAGTACAGGGGTATGATACAGGTCAGACCGCTTTTTTTATATGACATTCTTTTTTGTACCGTATTTTTCCACCTAGCTTTGTTTTTTGGAAAAAAGCTAAAACGTGACGGTAACCTGTTTTTTATATTTATGATCACTTATTTTGCTTACCGGTTCTTTATTGACGGGCAGGTACTTGAACCTCTGGTTCTCCTTGAAACCGATATCCCGATAAATAAAGTTATATCAGGTGCTCTTGTAGTGGTTAATGTTGTCGGGATAATATTTTTTAATTTTATCAAACGGCCAAAAAAGACAAAAAAATAATCATCAGATGAGAAAACTGATACCTTTCAAAGTAAAAAGATTTGATTTTTTACTTTGGAAGGTATTTTTATTTACATAAAAACACAATATTTGGTGCTTTTCCTCCACTTTATATACTAAATGAATGAAAACCGCGTAAAATCAATGATTTTGCGCGATTTTTTTTAATTTATCTATTGATTAATTCCCTAAAATGGTTTAAAATATAACCATAAAGGGAGCGAAGTGGAGTAAAGTGGAAGGAAAGGAAGTGAAATCCCATGATGTTTACAGGTGAATATGAACACACTGTTGATACCAAGGGACGAATCATAATGCCTTCCAAATTCAGAGAAGCTCTTAGCGGAGAGTTTGTTGTAACGGCCGGACTCGATGGCTGCCTTTTTGTTTACCCAAACGATGAATGGGAACAGTTCGTACTGAAGCTGAAGTCCCTTCCGGGAAACAAAGAAGCAAGACAGCTTCAAAGATACTTCCTCGCAGGTGCTGCCACCATAGAGATGGACAAGCAGGGCCGCTTCCTTATCCCAAACAAGCTTCGCGAGACCGCGGGTCTTGAAAAAGATATTGTGATCGTCGGAGTTATCTCTAAGCTTGAGATCTGGAGCAAGGAGAAATGGGAAGCTAACAACGTATATGAAAACATGGATGAGATCGCAGAGCACATGAGTGAGTTTGATCTTACGTTTTAAAGGAGTTGAGGTATATGTCATTTGAACATGTTTCGGTTATGCTTAGCGAAACGGTTGACGGGCTTAATGTCAGACCCGGCGGCATATATGTAGACGGAACCCTTGGCGGCGGCGGTCATTCTTACGAGATCTGCAAAAGGCTTTCGGGCAAAGGAAGACTTATCGGCATTGACCAGGATGAAGCAGCTATAGCGGCCGCAGGCGCAAGGCTTTCAGAGTACGGCGATATGGTCACTATTGTCAGAAGCAACTACGAGCAGATCGGAAAAGTGCTTTACGAACTTGGTATTGAGAAGGTAGACGGCATTATGCTTGACCTTGGAGTTTCTTCCTACCAGCTTGATACAGCGGAGAGAGGCTTTTCCTACAAAGAAGAAGCACCTCTTGACATGAGAATGGACACAAGAAATCCTAAGACAGCAAGAGACATAGTTAATACATACAGCGAAAAAGATCTTTTCAGGATCATAAGAGATTACGGAGAAGATAATTTTGCAAAGAACATTGCGAAACATATCTGTATGGAGAGAGAAAAACAGCCTATAGAGACTACAACGCAGCTTGCAGAGATTATAAAGCAGGCAATCCCCATGGCAGTCAGAAAAAAAGGCGGACATCCTGCCAAGCAGACATTCCAGGCTATCAGGATAGAACTTAACAGAGAACTTGAAGTGCTGTCAGGAACCCTTGATGAGATGATAGACCTGCTTAATGACGGCGGAAGACTTTCCATAATAACTTTTCACTCTCTTGAAGACAGGATAGTAAAAAGTGCAATGAAGAAAAATGAAAACCCATGTACCTGCCCTCCGGACTTTCCGGTATGTATGTGCGGTAATAAATCAAAGGGCAGGGTTATTACAAGAAAGCCGATATTGCCAAGTAAAGAAGAACTTGAAGTTAACAGCAGATCGGCAAGTGCAAAACTTAGAGTATTTGAAAGAGTTTATACGGACTAAAGGAGACGCTTAAAGAAATGGCAGAGAGCATAAAGAACAGAAATCTATACAGCATCGACGGAACAGCTGCAAGAAACTTGCAGCCTGAAAGTATGCCGCTTTCTGAGAGAGTCTGGGAAAAAGAAAACAAGAGGAGAGCAAAAAACAGAACCTATGCCGACAGAGAAAGAGTTGCAAGAGCTAACTATGTTCCTGTTATCGATTTCTTTGCTATGGCTATCCTTGCTGTGGCAATTGCTATGACTGTTTACTCCAGTATTGCTTTTTTAAAGATACAATCCAATATCCGTTCTTACGGAAAAAAGACCGTAGCCCTTGAAAACATGACAAAAGAGCTTAAGACAGCAAATGACAGCCTTGAACTTAACATTGAAAAATCTATAGATTATGATAAAATACTTAGTGTGGCTGTAGACGAACTCGGTATGGTTTATCCTTACGAGAACCAGATGATCTCATACAAATATGAGAAGAAAGGTTACGTAAGACAGTACGGAGATCTTACAGGCAATGAACAGGAGAATACCATCGATATTATACTTAAACTCCTGTTTAATAAATAGTATTTTGGTGAATATATGTCTGAAGTTGAGAATACTCCAAAAAAACGAATAAAAATCTTTACACGTAAAATGCAAGCATCATTGGTGCTTGTTTTTTGCGTTATATTATTGGTCTTTTGCGGCCTTGGAGTAAGACTCTTTATCCTTTTTAATGAAGACGGAGAAAGATACCAGAAAAGAGTACTTTCTCAAAACACCTACATAAGCAACGAGATACCTTATAAGCGCGGAGATATCACAGACAGAAAAGGTACGCTTCTTGCCACTTCAGAAAAAGAATATAATCTCATAATCGATCCAAAGACCATTTTATCAAATGAGGCTTATTATAAAGAGCCTACATTAAAGCTTCTTTGCGATGTATACGGGTTTGAATACAAAGAACTTAACGAGATCATTACCACCCGTCCCGATTCCCAGTATTATGTACTTAAGAAGAATCTTTCCTTTGAAGAAAAGACAGCCTTTGATGATGCAAAGGCAGAAGATACGACAGGGTACATCAGAGGAGTTACCTTTGAAGAACAGTATAACAGAGTATATCCGCAAGGGTCTCTTGCAAGCGATGTGGTAGGCTTTACTTACTCCGGTAATACTGCAGACTGGGGCGTTGAAGGTTATTATTGCGACGAACTTAACGGTACCAACGGAAGACGTTACGGGTACTTTGATTCCGAGCTTCGCCTTGATGAGACCGTTAAAGAGGCAATTAACGGCCACAACGTTGTTCTTACGCTTGACTCCGATATGCAAAGAGTGGTTGAAAAGATAGTTAAAGAATATAACGAAACAGAAGGGGCAGATAATGTCGGTGTTCTTGTTATGAATCCTAACAACGGCGATATCCTTGCAATGTACTCCACTGTTGACTACGATCTTAACGATCCCCGCGATCTATCAAAATATTACAGCGCAGATCAGATAGACAAGATGAATGATGAGGAGCAGCTTAAAGCTCTTAACGCCATCTGGAGAAATTTCTGCGTTTCAGACGGATATGAGCCGGGCTCCACATTTAAACCATTTACTGTTGCGGCCTGCCTTGAGGAAAAGACTACGGGCAAAGACTGGGTTTATACCTGCGACGGCGGCGAGACTGTTGCAGGAACTCATATAGGCTGTGTTAAACGTACAGGTCACGGCGATATAACTCTTACGGAAAGCCTTATGTTTTCCTGTAATGATGTTATGATGCAGATAAGCTCTGTGCTCGGAAGAGATTCTTTTTACAAGTACAACAAACTTTTTGGCATAGGCGGAAGAACAGGTATAGATCTTCCCGGAGAGTCCCTTGGACTCGGGTTTACCGAAGAACAGCTTAACCCGCAGGAACTTGCCACAAGTTCCTTTGGTCAGGGACAGACAGTTACCATGATCCAGATGGCAAGCGGCTTTTCTTCTCTTATTAACGGCGGCTATTATTACAGACCGCACGTTATGAAAGAGATCACAAATGATGCGGGACTTACGGTAGAAAGCTACGACAAGATCCTTATTAGAAAGACTGTTACAAAAGACACTTCTGATTTTATAAGGCATGCCCTTTATGAAACAGTTGAAGAAGGTACTGCAAAAAAGGCTAAAGCAAGAGGCTATAAGGTGGGCGGTAAAACAGGAACCGCAGAAAAGCAGCCTCGAGGCGACGGAAACTATGTTGTTTCTTTTATGGGCTTTGCTCCTTATGATGCGCCTGAAGCCGTAGTTTATGTTATAATAGATCAGCCTCATGTTGAGGACCAGACAAAGTGTACTTCTGCATCTGTTCTTGCGGGAAAGATCATCGAAGAAGGTTTTCCTATCCTTGGTATCTACCCGACAGAGCCTATAGTAAAAGAAGAGGAAGATCCAAATGAGATCGTTACTGCAGATGACATAATCTCTGCCGATGAAGCAAGCGCAGAAGAGGAAAGCTCTTTAGAAGAAGCCGAAGGTAACGAAAACGGAGCCGCCGGAGACGGAATTCCTGAAGACTTCGTTTATAATGATGAGGAAGAACTAAGTGAAGGGGAAAATATTGAAGAGCAAGTACAGGAAGGCTCTACTGAAACGTTAGAATAATATTTTGTAAAGGAATGATACATTATGATCTTTAACAACATGTGGGTAATAGCATTTTTGATCGCATTTCTGGTTTGCGTTCTTTTATGTCCGATGCTGATCCCTCTTTTACACAGGCTTAAGTTTGGACAGTACATCAGAGAAGAAGGCCCTGAGGCCCATCAGAAAAAAGCCGGAACTCCGACTATGGGCGGCCTTATATTTTTGCTTGCAGCAACTTTGGTTACTTTAATATTTTGTATAGGCAATGTTAAGGCCCTGGTGGTACTTTTTGTTACACTT
>JAEEOQ010000151.1 GCA_016284355.1 Lachnospiraceae bacterium | reverse complement strand
CGTCGACGCCGGATAATCAGCATGCTTAAGAATACAGATTTTTTTCAATTTCTTCGAAGTGAGACAAATCATAACAGCAACTGTCCGATTAGTCAACAGCAAAAATTTTTTTCGTCACCTTGAATAAAAATGGCTACTCTTTTTTGTGAAGAATAGCCAAACAATTTCATGATTACATTGATTTTTAACTATGAAAAAATACATCAAAATGACCACTTTAACCCTGGCTTAAAGTGGTCAAAACGCCAAAGCAGTCTTTTACAAAATATCTATATACTCTCCGTTCAGGGCTTTGTTCATGCTTCGCACGGCGCAGAATTTGCCGCACATAGAGCAGGAATCCTCGTGCTCCGGAGCTCTGCTGTCTCTTATAGACTTTGCGGTCTCAGGGTCAATAGCACATTCCCACTGCTTATCCCAGTCAAAGGTACGTCTTGCATCGCCCATGGCATCGTCTATGTCTCTTGCATGCGGTATCTTTTTTGCTATATCAGCTGCATGAGCCGCTATCTTTGAAGCAATGATGCCCTGCTTTACGTCATCTACATTTGGAAGAGCAAGATGCTCTGCAGGCGTAACATAGCAAAGGAAAGCTGCTCACGAAGCTGCAGCGATAGCTCCGCCGATAGCAGATGTTATGTGATCGTAACCCGGCGCGATATCTGTTACAAGAGGTCCAAGTACGTAAAAAGGCGCCCCCATACAGATTGTCTGCTGAAGCTTCATGTTTGCCTCAATCTGGTCCATAGGCATATGTCCCGGTCCTTCTACCATAACCTGTACATCCTTTTCCCATGCTCGCTTTGTAAGCTCGCCAAGGCGTACAAGCTCTTCTATCTGGCAGACATCGCTTGCATCCGCAAGGCAGCCCGGTCTGCAGGCATCGCCAAGAGATATGGTAACATCATACTCGCGGCAGATATCAAGTATCTCGTCAAAATATTCATAGAAAGGATTCTCCTCTCCTGTCATGCTCATCCATGCAAATACAAGTGAGCCGCCCCTTGAAACGATATTCATCTTTCTTCTGTGCTTCTTTATCTGGTCAATTGTCTTTCTTGTAATACCGCAGTGGAGGGTTACAAAGTCAACGCCGTCCATTGCATGAAGCCTTACCACATCAAAAAAATCCTTAGCTGTAAGGGTTGCAAGGTCTCTTTGATAGTGGATAACGCTGTCATATACGGGTACGGTACCGATCATGGCAGGGCACTCGCTTACAAGCTTTTTTCTAAAAGGCTGAGTGTTGCCATGGCTTGAAAGGTCCATTATCGCCTCTGCTCCCATGTCTACCGCAGCCATAACCTTTTGCATCTCTATGTCGTAATCCTTGCAATCCCTTGATACTCCAAGGTTTACATTTATCTTAGTGCGAAGCATAGAGCCTACTCCGTTTGGCTCTATACAGGTGTGGAGCCTGTTTGCGCAGATCGCAACCTGACCCTTTGCCACAAGGTCTCTTATCTCCTCTTCGCTTCTGTATTCTTTTTTAGCTACCGCCTTCATCTCAGGGGTAATAATGCCGCGTTTTGCAGCGTCCATCTGTGTTGTGTAATTTCTCATATGTTTACTCTCCTCTTCAAACTGATTCTTTTTCTTTTGCAAATTCACTTTTAAGGTCAAAGTTATGCATCATAGGCCCTGAACCTTTTCCAAGGTCAAGTCCTGCCGCAAGAGCCCCAGAAATATAATCTTTTGCTCTTTTTACGGCTTCCTTAAGCGTAAATCCCTTAGCAAGGTTTGCGGCTATGGCACTTGAAAGCGTGCAGCCTGTACCGTGGGTATTTGGATTATCTATTCTTTTTCCTGTAAACCATGTATACGTTTCTTTTTCATATAACAGGTCGTTGGCATCATTAATGCTGTGGCCTCCCTTTAAAAGCACAGCGCAGCCACAGGCTTTACAAATAGCCTCTGCCGCCTTTTCCATATCCTCTTTTGATGAGATCTTCATTCCTGAAAGTACCTGTGCCTCAGGGATATTAGGCGTTACAACCGCGGCAAGTGGCATAAGTTTACCGGAAAGCGCTTCTACCGCATCATTTTTCAAAAGCGCCGATCCTGATGTGGCTACCATAACAGGGTCAACCACCACATTTTTTGCATTATGATAAACCAGCCTGTCTGCAATAACATTTATAAGCTCGCTTGAAGAAACCATCCCAATCTTTACCGCATCAGGATAAATGTCTTCAAATACCATATCGATCTGTTCCCTTAAAAATTCCGGAGTTACCTCCATAATATCTTTCACGCCGGTGGTGTTTTGTGCCGTAAGTGCCGTAATGGCGCTCATAGCGTATACACCGTTCATAGTCATGGTCTTAAGATCAGCTTGAATACCGGCGCCTCCACTGCAATCACTGCCTGCAATGGTCAATGCTGTTTTTTGTTTCATTATTTTTCCTCTCTTTGCATTGTTTTATATAGCGACATAAAGTGGTGCCCCCGACATGCCGCTTTTAGATCCCCGTTAAATCCTTACGAATTAACCATCTCTTCCGAAAGTTTCCTTAAAATCTTACACTCAGCCTCAATGTCCTTTGCAGCAAAAATAGCGCTTACTACAGCCACGCCGTTCGCTCCGGAGCCATTTAGACTGCCAATGTTATCTTTTCCTATGCCGCCGATTGCAACCACAGGGATACTTACGCTCCTGCAGATATCACTTAATATCTCTTTAGTCATAGGCCTTACGTTTGTTTTGGTGGATGTTGAAAACATGGCGCCAACCCCGAGATAATCAGCTCCTGCTGCCTCGGCTTTTAGCGCTTCTTCTACAGAGTGCGCAGAAACTCCGATAATGAGGTTATCTCCTGCGATAGCCCTTACCTTTCCTGCCTCCATGTCATCCTGTCCTACATGAACCCCGTCAGCTCCGCATTTTAGGGCAATCTCCACATCATCGTTAATGATAAAAGGTACACCGTACTTTTTGCAAAGGGGCCCGATCTTTAAAGCTTCTTCCAGTATCTCTTCTTTTGAAAGATTCTTTTCGCGAAGCTGCAGGCAGGTTATACCGCCTTTAAGGGCCTCCTCTACCTGCTCGTAAAGGCTCTTTTCCTTTGTCCATGCTCTGTCTGTTACCGCATAAAGCAGCATGTTTTTCTTATCGCATTTCATATTTTGCGCCTTCCTTTATGTCTTCTTCCGTAAGGTTATAAACCGCATCGATAATGTAATTTCTGTAGGTGGCGTTGCCATCTTTGCTGCCAAGTCTTTTATGTGCCATCTCTCCTGCAAGTCCGTAAGCACAGACTGCCGCAGCCCCGGCCGTAACTCTATCGTTGTTTGCCGCCAGAAATGCCGCGATCACAGAAGAAAGCATACATCCCGTTCCCGTAACTCTTGCCATATCAGGGTGCCCATTGTTTATGCAAAAAGTTTCCTTTCCGTCAGTTACTATATCCGTCTTTCCGGAAAGAACTACGATCGCTTCCGTCTTTTTAGCAAAATCTTTCGCAAGGTTTATGGCTTTACTGATATCATCACTGCCTTCTGATATAACGTCGATCCCCTCTTTATGATCGCATTCTCCTGCTAAAGTTCTTATCTCAGAAACATTGCCTCTTATAAGGCTAAAATGCACCTCATTTAATAGCTTTGAAGCGATATTGATCCTAAAGCCGGAGGCCGCAACCCCAACAGGATCAAGTACCACAGGAATTCCCATGGCGTTGGCCTTTTTCCCTGCTTTAAGCATGGCATCTGCCCTGTCTTTGCTTAGGGTTCCAAGGTTTATACAAAGTCCTGCGGCTATGCCCGTTATCTCATCTGCCTCTTCCGGTGCATCAGCCATTATGGGAGAAGCGTTAAGGGCAAGAAGTACATTGGCGCAGTCATTTGCGGTAACATAATTTGTTATGCAATGAACTACAGGCCTTTTGTTTCTTACATTGTCAAGGTAACTTTCAAACATTTTCATTTCCTCTTTAATCAAGTGCTTCCTGCATGTTTTTAAGCACGCCCGCTTTTTTAAGGCTTGCAAGCAGGACCGCTGCTATAATGGCTCCTGCTGCCGTTGAAATAAGAAACGGCACGATGTAAACATAAAAAGCAAGCTCGGCAGCGTTTTTACCCATAAGAAAAATTGCAACAGGGTAAGCTGCAAGTCCGCCAAGCACAGCTGTACCAAACACTTCGCCAAGAAGCGTTAAAACGAGTCTGCCGGATTTTTTATAGACAATTCCGCAAAGCAGGGCTCCGATCATGCTTCCCGGGAATGCCATAAGACTTCCAAGGCCCAAAAGATTACGTATAAGCGAAGCAAGGAATGCTGAAGCTACGCCGTAAAAAGGCCCCAAAAGCACAGCGCAAAGTATGTTTACAAGGTGCTGCACCGGTGAGCATTTACTTCCGAATACCGGAAATGAGAACATGCTTCCAACTACAGCCACAGCCGTAAAAATACCTGCTATCGCAAGCTTTTTTGTGTTGATCTTTTTCATTTTCTCTCTCCTTTCCCAAAAATTGAATAAAAAAAGAGGACACCCGATGGGTATCCTCCGTTAGACAAAAAAGCTCGTATTTCCTACGGCGGCATTATCCGCATCAGGTCAAAGGGTCGAAGTTTGATTACTTCCTCTCAGCCTGCAAACACAAGCTCCCCGTACTCTGTATTTTATTCCGAGTTCTTATTATACTCGCTTTTTCTATCTTGTCAACTAATATATATTACAGTTTCCAGCTTTCTGCGGCCTCTCTGCCAAGAACAAATCTGCGGTAGATTCCGTCTTTTTCAATCAGTTCCTCATGAGTTCCCCTCTCTACTATATTTCCGTTATCCACAACCAATATCTGATCTGCATTTTTTACAGTTTTTAATCTGTGGGCGATCATGATGATAGTCTTGTTTTCCGTAAGCTTTTCTATAGCTTTTTGCAGTTTGTCCTCATTTTCGGGGTCCACATTGGCGGTAGCTTCATCAAGTATGATAACAGGTGAATTTTTAAGTATAGCTCTTGCTATGCTTATTCTCTGCTTTTCACCGCCTGACAGGGATGCCCCTCCTTCTCCTATCACAGTATTGTATCCTTCCGGAAGTGCTTCTATAAAGTCGTCGCAGGCAGCCTCTCTTGCGGCTCTTACCACATCTGCGTGGGTGGCGGAAGGAGTTCCGAATTTAATGTTATTTTCTATGGTATCTGCAAAAAGATATACGTTCTGGAACACCATACTTATCTGGTCCATAAGAGCTTCAAGAGTATATTCCTTTATATCCTTACCGCCCATCATCACCTGTCCGCTGTCAGCATCCCAAAACCTTGCGATAAGATTGCAGATAGTTGATTTTCCGGATCCGCTTGTGCCAACTATGGCTGTGGTAGTCCTATCAGGAACGCTAAAGCTGATATCATGCAATACTTCCTTGTTTTCGTACGAAAAGCTTACATTCTTAAATTCGATGTCATGGGTCTTTGCGGTATATTTTTCGCCCTTTTCGTCCATTTTTTTAATGGTTTCCGGCTTATTTGCCTTTTCCATGGAAGAAGTCATAAGGCGCAGCATTGACATGGCAACGCCGGCTCCGCCGATATTTGAAAATACCATAAATGACATAATTACCATCATAAGGGCGTAGGTAAGCGATAAGGTGCCATTAAGATAAAACAGTACACTTTCAAGAATGATGATAAAAGTACCAAGCTGGATTACCGCCCTTTGAGCAAGAGTATAAGGGACAAAAAACTTTTCCATTTTTTCATTGCTGCTTCTGTTATACTCTAAGGCATCCTCAAGAGTCTTATCTCCTCTTCCCGTAAGGTTAAATGACTTTACTACGCTCATTCCGTGAAGCCATTCAAGTACGGCAGAAACAAGCTTAGCCTCGGAATCCTGCCTTAAAGGAGAAACAGATCTTGATTTTCTTTCCATCATTGAAGATGCAAACAAGTATAAAGCGTCTACAAACAAAACCGTGATCCCGAAACGGAAGTCAAAAAACATCATTGCAATAAGCACAACTCCCGAGGTAATAAGGCCTTCCATCATCCTTATCATTACCATCGGAGCCAGTGTCTCTACGTTATCGATAACTGTTGTCATAGTTCCTACCAGCTCTCCAAGGCTGTTTTCATTAAAATAGCCCATAGGAATGGATTTGATATGATCTGCGATCTTGATCCTCTTGTTTGCAGCCATAAAATAACCTGCGTGTGTCTGTTCCATCTGCGAAAAACCCTTTGCAAAGCATGCCACTATAACGCCCGCAAGAACGATGAGAAACGACTGCCACGACATCTGTTTCCCGTGTATTCCGTCTAAAGCGGCAGATATTACAATATAAATACCTCCCATTTCGATCATTTTTCCGATACCTACTATAAAGCCCCAGAAAACCGACTTGCGAACGTTGTCTATTTCTTCTCCCGCAAATTTAAATAAATATGCAAATGCTCCTATCATGCCACTTCACCTCTCTTAACACCGATATGCGCTTCCCACATGCTCTTATAAAGAGGACTTTTAGCAAGCAATTCCTCATGCCTGCCGCTTGCCTCGACTTTTCCGTCATTTACCAGAACGATCTTATCTGAATCCGTTATGGTAGAAAGTCTGTGTGCGATCACGATAAGCGTTTTTCCCTTTACAAGCTTGCCCACAGCTTCCTGAATAAGAGCTTCATTTTCAGGGTCTATATAGGCCGTAGCCTCATCAAGTATCACTATAGGTGCGTCTTTAAGCATTGCTCTTGCAATCGCTATACGCTGTCTTTCTCCTCCTGAAAGGTGCGCTCCGCCTCCGCCGACTCTTGTTTCGTATCCGTTTTCAAGATTTCTTATAAACTCATCGCATCCGCTTGCCTTAGCGCAGGCAATAACTTCCTCATCGGTGGCGCTCCTGTTTCCCATTCTGATATTTTCCATAACTGTGTCATCAAAAAGGAAATTGTCCTGAGAAACATATGAGATCCTGTCATATATCCTTGCTAGTGGTATCTTTTTTGTATCTGTTTTTCCAAAATAAATACTTCCGCTATCAGCATCCCAAAAGCCTGCGATAAGCTTTGCTATGGTTGATTTTCCGCTTCCTGACGGGCCGACTAAAGCTGTTTTTGTTCCTGCATGTATCTTTAAAGATATACCCTTTAATACCGCGTCCTGACCTTCAGTATAGCTAAATCCCACATTTTTAAGTTCGATATCTTCATCCTTGCCGTCAAAGCTTTCATTTCCCTGATGGTCCTGCTCTTTTGCTTTTAAGATACTGTTTACGTTGTCAACTACAGTTCCAAGCTTTGCAAGGGTGTCCACAAAATCCATTACCGCAAGTACAGGTCCCATAAGGCAAAGGGATAAAATGATGCTGGTAACAAGTCCTTCAAACGATAAACTTCCGTTATCATAAAACATCCATCCGAAAGGAAGTATTGAAAGAAGTGTTGTAGGTGCTATGATCATGGCATATATATTTCCCTTACACTCCTTCATCCAGTTGTAGAAAAATGAGGCATTTGCAACACATCTTTCCCTTAATGTGGCATACGACTGATTTCCCTGATTATAAGCCTTGATAACCTCTATTCCGCCTGTGTACTCGATAAGTGAATCGTTCATGGCGCTGGTTACCTCAACGGATCTGGCATAATTTTTACTGTAACCGATAAATACGGTGATCATAAGGGTCATGCCCACAGGAAATGGCAGCAAGGCAAGAAGTGCCATTCGGTAATCAACCGCAAACATGTAGATCCAGATTACGAGAAATCCGCCTATATTTGATATCATCTCAGGAAATACATGGGCAAGTGTGGTCTCCATGCTTTCAACCTGGTCAATTATCACCTGTTTTAGCCTTCCGCTTTTCATCTCCATAATGGTTCCAAGGGGAAGCTTTGGCAGCTTTGCCAGGGCTTTTTCCCTTATTTCCTTTAATATCTTAAATGTGGCTTTGTGGGAAATGCCAAGGGCTCCGGTATACAAAAAAGTATTAAGAAGATAGGCAAGCGCCCCTAATCCTATATACAGCAAATACCTTGATAGCTCCCTGCTTCCGCCTGTAAGCATAACGACGATCTTTGAAGCACACGCAAATGGGACTATACCTGCAAGCACACCAAACAATGCCAAAATAACAGAAATAATGATCTGTTTATGTCCGGATACTCCCAACTCCCAAACCTGTGCTATCGGACTTTTTTGTTTCACTGATGATTCCTCCTCATTTTGTTTTTATTTATATAAGTTAGCATACGCTAACAATATATCAAAAAAAATAAAAAAACATCAAAAATAGTCAGACCATCCCCGTCCGTGGAAATTTCTGAGTTCTTCGATATATTTTGCCGCCTCGTCTTTTGTCATATCATGTTCAACGCAATGAAAGAGCGCTGAATAAAAGGCTGTTGAAACAACGTGACAAAAACCTTCATTGATCCTGCCCTCTTTTAGTGCTTTGCTGTTTATCTCTTTAAGAAAGATCATGGTGTATCTGACGTCAAGATCTGTAAGGGTCTCAAGGTACTCTTTGTAAGTATCTCCGGGTGAGCAGGACACAAGAAGCTTGTACGCAGGGTAATCTTCGTAGATCATATCTATAGCCTTCGCAAAGCCGGTATCTCCCATATTTTCATATTCTTTTTTCTGTTCACTTACGCTCATTTGAAAAAAGCTCTTAAGTATCTCTTCCATAACCACCGGAAGCTTAAATACGGGAGCGATCAGATAATTAAAAAGCCCCTCTTTGTCTTTAAAACGGGTATAAATGGTGCTGGTGCTTACTTTTGCGGCAGAAGCGATATTTCTCAAAGAGGCATCATTATAGCCTTTTTCCAAAAATTCTTTTAACGAACACTCTATGATCTTTTCATCGTATCCTTCGATCCTGCTTGCCATTTTTGCTCCTTTTTGACATTTAAAACACCGTTTCTAAAACACTGTTTTAAATTATAAACATCCCATGCCGGATTGTCAAGAAAAAAATAAGAGGCTGAGAATTAATCTTAGCCTCTTTTCGCATAATGCGTTACTTTTATACTTATTTTTACATTTTCCAGCTTTGAGTTATCATCTGCTGCTTTGTCATGTGACTGTAAATGCTGTCTTTTCCAGAAAGTTCTTTAGGACTTCCCTGCTCTGCCACAGTTCCATCTTTAAGTACCACTATCTTGTCTGCATTTGCAATGGTTCTCATTCGATGTGCGATGATAAGTACCGTCTTATTCTTTATAAGTCTTGAAAGAGCTTCCTGGATCACGGTTTCATTTTCAGCGTCAAGAGAAGCTGTGGCCTCGTCAAGAAGAATAACCGGGGCATCCTTAAGAAAGGCTCTTGCAATTGAGATCCTCTGTCTTTCGCCCCCTGAAAGCTCGCTTCCGTTTTCACCGATATAGGTGTTATATTTATCAGGAAGAAGATTTACAAATTCGTCGCAGTTTGCAAGGCGGGCTGCCTCCATTACCTCTGCATCGGTTGCGCCGCTCTTTCCAATTCGGATATTTTCCATAACAGAATTGTTAAAAAGGGTTACATCCTGAAATACAATTGAATACTTTGTAAGAAGGCTTTCAGGATCGATCTTTGATATATCCTCGCCTCCAAGGGTGATCTTTCCGGAGTTTATATCCCAGAATCTTGCGGCAAGTCTTGAAATAGTGGTCTTTCCGCCGCCTGATGGTCCGATAAGCGCTGTTACCTGTCCTTGTTTTGCGGTAAAGCTTACATCTTTTAAAACATCGGTGTCATCGGAATATTTAAATCCCACATGATCAAACACTATGTCGTAGCCTGAATTATTTATTTCTTCTTTTCCTGTCTGAAGCTTATGCGAAAGCACCTCATCAAGGCGCTCGCACTGGATTCCTGTTGATACTATGGCTGCAAAGTTTTGAAGTGAGATTTCCATCGGTGCATAAAGCCTTGCAACAAGCATAAGGAACATAAAGAAGGTAAGAAGGTCGATCTCTCCTTTTGCAAACAGGATTCCGCCTGCTATTGCTGTTGTGCCTATGCCGGCTTTAAGTATTATGGCGGCAGAATTCACATACACGGCCATCTTAAGCTCTGTTGAAAGGGCATACTTTTCAACTTTTCTTATTTTGCCCTCAAGTTCCTCCATATATCTTCCTTCCGCGTTATTTGCGCGAAGGTCTCTTATAGATTCAAGGCATTCCTGTATGCCGTCTGCCATATCAAGCTTTACTGCCTGGTTCTTACGAACTGCTCTTTTTTCGGCTCCCGAGCATGTTATTACGATAAAAAATGCTACAGGGATAACCCAAAAGCTTGCAAGTACCATTCTGGCGTCAAAAAAGAAAAACATGCTTACGCCAACTATACTTACTGAAGCCACGGCTCCGATAAGCTCCGGTATCCAGTGGCTTGATGCAGTCTCTATCATGGCGCAGTCTCCCATGATATTTGTTGTAAGGTCAGCCAGATTCTTTTTTCCAAAATAAGATAAAGGCAGTTTTCTTAGGCGCTCTGCTATAGTAGTCCTTCTAACGCCGCTTTCACGGTAGGTTGTAAGAAAGGTGGCGTTATACTGTATGAAATTTGTTATAAAATACAGGATTATGATAAGTACGGAACTTATGGCGTAAAACGGGATCCTGTCTTTATCAAGATTTCCCTCAAGTACATCTTTTATCAGTGTATAAAGGATTCCCGCCGACATCATAAGGATCATGTTTGTTATGGTAACACTTATACACGCTTTGATCATATCAACCGCACCCTGACGGGAAAGTGCGTATTTATGCTGAAGTTTTTCTATCATTTTTATGCACCTACTTTCCACATGGCTGCTTTTGTATATTCATCAAACATCTTCTTATACAAGCCGTTTTTACTTATTAATTCTTCGTGATTTCCGGACTCTACGCATTTTCCGCCTTCCATAACAAAGATCCTGTCGGCATTCATTACCGTACTTAATCTGTGGGCGATCATAATGAGAGTTTTATTTTTGGAAAGTTCCTCAAATGCTGCCTGAACCTTTGCCTCATTATCGGGATCCGCAAATGCTGTTGCTTCGTCAAGTATAAGGATAGGAGCATCTTTAAGCACAGCCCTTGCTATAGTGATCCTTTGCTGCTCTCCTCCCGAAAGGTAGGTACCCTTCTCTCCTATAACAGTGTGGATACCGTCAGGAAGCTTTTCGATTATATCCATGCACTGAGCCTTCTTAAGAGCCTCAAGCACCTGCGCTTCGCTTGCATCGGGCTTTGCCATGCGGACATTTTCAAAGATAGACTTCTTTATAAGTCTGCTGTCCTGAAAAACAAAGGAAACCTTCTCCATAAGCTTTGCAGATGAAATATCCTTTACATCCACACCGCCTATAAGGATGCTGCCCCCTGTCACGTCAAAAAACCTTACCATAAGCTCTGCAAGGGTAGTCTTGCCTGAACCCGAAGGACCTACAAATGCCACGTGTTCACCGGGCTTTATCGTTAAGGAAACGTTCTTTACGGCGTCTCTTACTGCGTCTTTATATCTGTAGGTAACATTCTTTAGCTCAATTTCGTTACCGGAAGGATTTACCGCAGTCCTGCTTTCGTTAAGGGGTTCTATATCCATTATCTTTTCCGCTCTCTTTAAAGCATCGATAAGATTCATCTCGGATTCGCCGGAATATGCGATCTTTGTGAGAGCTATGGTTATAAGGGGTGTTATGATGATGTAATACATGATATTTAAGATATCCGCATTTGCTATACCATCTCCTGTAACCCAAAATGCAGCGATGACTATAAACGCAAAGACCGCATTTATACAGGTCATAAAGCCTGCCATAGGGAAGCGGAGCATCAGGGTATAATCGGTTGCCCACTTGCAATAGCCGTCTATGCATTCCTTAAATCTCTTAAATGAATGAACTGTCTGACCGAAGGTTTTTACTACCGGTACTCCTCTTACATACTCTGTAGCCTCGCTGCTCATATTTTCAAGGGCGTCCTGGTATTCCTTCATCTTTTCCTGCATTCCCTTACCCATCATTTTCATAAGGCAGCAAAAGCCTATGACTGCAGGGATCATGCAGATAAGTCCCATAACAGGGTTAAATGCAAAAACAAGGACCAAAAGCCCGACAGGTGTTACGGCAGCCACGGTTTTATCTGCAAGAGTGTGGGCTATAAAGGTTTCAGTTGCAGCAGTTGAATCGTTAACAATACGTCTTATTTTTCCTGTTCCATCCTCGTCAAATACTCCGAGGGGAAGGGTTATTATCCTTCTCATAAGGCTGCTCCTCATATTTGCCTGCACTCTGAATGCCGCAATATGTGTACAAAGAAGTGCAGCAATATAAACCAAAAGTGCTCCTATTATAAGCCCTACGGAAATAAATGCATAGGTTTTGATCTGATTCGTATTCTCTCCGTTTACCGCCGTCCTTATGATCTTCCATAATTCATAGTATGGGATAAGAGTCATAATGGCACTTATACCCGCAAGACATCTGCCAAGAGTTATAAGTTTTTTATAACCTCCCGCATACTCTCCGATCACCTTCATGTGATCATATTTTTCTGTCTTTCCCAAGGTCTTTCTCCTCCTGTAATATAGTTGTTTTGTTATCAGCGATGTACTTTTGTTAGCTATCGCTAACACACGTATGATAGCTTACAAAAGAAAAAAGAGCCTCTCGGCTCTTTATAACTTGATTCCCATTATCCTTAACCATCCAGGCATAAAGAATTCCTGAACGGTATCCAGATACTTTTCAATTTTTGCATCATCATAGTCGTGGATGATTGGTTCAAAACATGCCGTCAGATAAGCTGAAAGCAACATGTGTAATTCCTCCTCGTCAATATCGATGGCAGGATACCCGTTATCTTTAAGATACTTGATAGCATCAAGAAATTCCTTCTGATTCATCTCAACAAAATCATGGATAAAGTTCTCGTACTTTGTACCGCCGGATCGTGACATAAGAAGAATAAACTCATTTCTCCTTGGAAGAATCACGTCCCTTACAAGGTCGATAAAGGACTCTCCGAAAAGCTCACTGTTTGGAACTCCCCCATCAACAAGGCTGAATTTTTTTGCTGTATGGTTCTTTGTCCAGTCTTTAATGCTTTCTATAAGAGGCTCTACCATGGCATTGAACATGGCCTCTTTATCGGCATAATGTCTGTAAAGACCGGCAGAAGTCATTCCGGCTCTTGCTCCGATACTTCTGATAGAAGCATCTTCATAGCCTTTTTCAAGGAATTCTTCTTTGATGGCTTTCTTAACTTTTTCATGACTAAGAGATTTGTCTCTTGGCATACAGGCACCTCAAATTTAAGTAATCACTGATAGCTATCATAGATTACATCAAATTTTTCTTTTTGTCAAGAGTGAGCATGTTTCCACTCCCTGAGTATTTGGGAACATATCTACGCATCTTGCTTTTACGAGCCTGTAGCCGCGCTCCTGAAGGAGGGCAAGGTCTCTTGCAAGGCTTGTGGGCTTGCAGGAAATATATACGATATTTTCTACGCCGTAATCGATTATCTTTGCAAGGGCCTTGTCGCCAACACCGTCACGAGGCGGGTCAAGTACTATGATATCAGGCTTTTCTTCTACCTCATCAAGCTTTTTAAATACGTCGCCTGCGATAAATCTCGCGTTTGTAATGCCGTTTAGCGCCGTATTTTCATTTGCCGCATTTACAGCTTCTTCTATAAGCTCTATTCCCACTACAGACTTTGCAACAGGAGAAAGGATCTGCCCGATGGTACCTGTGCCTGAATAAAGGTCAAAGATCACCTTGTCTTTTGTTTCTCCAACATATTCTCTTGCAAGGGAGTAAAGCACTTCGGCGCCTTTTGTATTGGTCTGGAAAAATGAAAAAGTGCTTACCTTAAACTTAAGACCAAGAAGCTCTTCCGTAAAATATTCTTTTCCGTAAAGAACATTTACTTTATCTGCCTGCACAACATCTGCTTCTCTGCTGTTTTCTATGTGAAGGATGCCTGCAAATTTACCCTTAAGATCTGCATTTAGAAGTTCTTCCTTAAATTCATTTACAAGGGCCGCTCTATCGCCTGCAGAAAGCTTTGACTCCACATCATCTCCTGCCGTTACAAGAGCCACAAGGTATGCATTTTCATAAAAGGATCTTCTTACAAGAAGGTGACGTAAGAAGCCCTTGTGAGTTATCTTGTGATAATAATCTGCCCCGTATTTTTTTGCAACCGCAAGTGCGATCTCAATTATCCTGTTATAATCTTCATTTACTATTACGCAGCCCGTAAGGCTTACGATATCATAAAAACTGCCTTTTTTGTGAAGGCCAAGGGCAAGAGGCCCGTCTTTATATTCATCTCCGAAAGAAAATTCCATCTTGTTTCGGTAGTCAAACTCAGAAGGGCTCCCAGTAATACCCTCAAACTCGTAGGGCTCCCTTACCGCATTATCAAGGAGTTTTTTGACCTGGTCTGCTTTAAGCCTCAGCTGCTTTTCATAAGGCACATCCTGGTAAGTGCAGCCGCCGCACTCTCCAAAATGCGGGCAGGCAGGCTCTCTGCTTTGAAGATCTGACTTTGCTGTCACTTCAAGAAGCATTCCCTCGCATTTTCCGCTTCTTGTTTTATTGATCCTTGCTTTGACGGTCTGCCCGGGCAGAGTTCCTTTTACAATAACCGTGCCTTCCTCTGTCTTAACCACGCCTTTATTTGGAAAATCAAGAGTTTCCACAACTCCTTCAATGATGGTACCTTTTTTCATAAAACTAATTTCTCCGATAAAAAATGTGTTATAAACCTTTGGTTATCTTAAAGATAATATCATGATATGCCAAAAATCGCAATTTCTATCTTTACTTTACTTCTGCAAAGTGTTAAAATGGTATAGTATGAAAGAAGGAGGTAATAATACACTATGAATGATAAGATTAAGACCCCTGCTGTAGATTTTTTGTTCGACTCCATACTCAGCCTTAAATCCAGAGAAGAATGTTATGTCTTTTTTGAAGATATCTGTACGATAAACGAACTGCTTTCACTTTCACAGCGACTTGAGGTTGCAAAGATGCTTACAGAGCACACCACCTATCTTGAGATCCAGGAAAAGACAGGTGCTTCAACAGCTACAATAAGCCGCGTCAATCGTTCCTTAAATTACGGCAACGACGGCTATACTATGGTATTTGACAGAGTAGAAAAAAACAAAAAGTAAAAGAACAAGGCTTCGGAAAGATCCGAAGCCTTATATTTATATATCTTATTTTTTCTTTTTATCATCATCGCTCTTAAGTACGTTATCTACAAGATATTCGATGATACTCTTCTTTATACAGATGTCAAAGTTAAGAGAACTGATAAGGGCAAACTGCTCAAGATATCTGCGTCTTTCAGGATCTTCTTCATCTTCAAACATCTCTTTTGTGGCAGACTGCCTTCTTAAGATGTCTTTTGTAGTGTTAATGATCTGTTCTGTCTCGTTATCGACTATCCTGCCGTAAATATCGTTAAGACTTAAGCTGCCATCCGACTTATTAAAATAGTTCTCTCGCAGCTCTTCCATAATAGCATCGATGTCATTTATAGAAAGAACATTTTTAAAGTAGTATATAAAGATCAGGAGCAGCATGTGGTCTTTTGAGTACTTTTTCTTGCTTGAAGGCGGCAGAAGATTAAACTTTGAGTAATTATTGATCATGGTTTTTGTTAAGATCTTGTCGTCATCAAAGCGCTTAAAGGAAGCCAGATGAGAATCCATAAAGGTAGTCACCTGATCCATATAAAGTTCTATATCCGGAACTTCTCCCGGCTTTATGTAATCCACATTTTTAAGATATTCGGCAATGTGGGCAATATATTCCTTATCTTTCTCGTCCATCCTTAGGGTGTACTCCTTAACCTCTTATATCTGATAAAAACCCGGAACCATCTGATTCCGGGCCTTGCTTTTTATTCTTCACAACCTGCCTCGAGGTCATCAAATACATAATTGAGGATCGAAGGAAATCCGATAATCTCGCAACCGTAAATATTTACCCCGTCCTTGTCTTTCTCTTCTCTTATGATCTTAACAACGCAGTACAGATTAGCATTTTCTTCCTTCATAATATGAAGAGTGGCATTAAAATAAAAACCGAGAGGAAGTACGCTTTCACTCTTAAAACCGATTCCTGTACGGGAAACGTTAAGAACCTCGATCGGAGCATTAACATTTGCTACCTGCTCGTGATCCTGTCTGAAAAGGGAAGATACCTCAAGTTTGAGCTCTACGGGAATTCTCTTGGCACGTCTTTTTTCTGCAAACCTATCCATTATAATCTCCTCCATACATAGTTTTTATTACCTTATGTAAGATTATAGCATTAATGAGTTGTAACTGCAATAAAAAAAGGAATGAGAATAAAATCTCATTCCTTCCCTTTTCAATATTAAAGAGATGCATTAAGCTCTCTCAACAAGACCTGACTTTAAGCAAGATGTACAAACGTACATTTTCTGTACTGTGCCGTTATTGTTAACGCGAACAGACTTAACATTTGATTTCCAGATCTTATTGCTTCTTCTATGTGAATGGCTCACTGCAATACCGAAATGAACACCCTTCTCACAAATAGCACACTTTGCCATGGTGGCACCTCCTTTTATATAGACTGTATTCGTGCGCTCGTGCCCCGAATACAGACACATAATCTTGCACGCAACGAATATTTTAACAGAAAGTCAAGGAAATTGCAAGCACAAATTAAAAAATTCAAAAAATTATTTATGTGCCTCTTCGATAGCCTCGGCTATGTCTTCTTCAGTGATGTCTTCTGCCTTCTTACCCTTTTTGCCTTTAGCCGGAGCAAATTTATTGACAAAATCAGGGATCATATCAAGGATCTTTGTCATAGTATCCTGGTTTTTGATATTTACAAGTTTAACACTTCCGCCCTTTATTACAAGTACAGAGCTTGGTGTTATCTTTCCTGCAAGTGCGCCTACGCCGTTGTTGTTAATATCTTTTCTTGTAAAAGCACCTGCGCCTGCACCGAATGAAACATCTACAAGCGGAAGGATTATGGTTCCGTCGTCAAAATGTATGGCATCACCAACCACGGTTTTTGTGGTAATAAATCCGTCCATGCCCTTAAATAAGGATTCCATTGTATTTGAAAAGTTATTATTTGTCTCCGCCATTTTCATTACCTTCCTCTTCTTCAAAATGTGTCAGACTTTCAAGTCTTCTCTTAAGTTTCTTTATATCCTTGTTAAATAATACTTTAATACAAATCAGCACTAAAGTAAATAAGATTATTCTTCCCTTTGCCTTGCCCCGGACCACAAGTACTTCGTTATCCCAGTCAGGCTCTATATCCACATGGTCTCCGTAAAGGCCGTAGATAACCGATAATCCTATAAGCGCATTTGCAAGGCTGTATGCATCACCTGTACCATATTTTAAGTAAAGATCTAGTTTCTTTGGAAGTATGGCCTTAAAGAGTCTTACTCCCTCTTCAAATACAAGAGAAAAAGCACGCCTGCTTGAATCACTCTGTAAAGTTCTCTTAAGAGCGTCAAGATCTTCGCAGATATAGCCGGCTTTAAGCATAAATCTTTCAAACCTGCTCATGCCGTCTGTATCTTCAGGCTTCCTTTTTTTACCGAAAACCCTCTTTTTCTTTGGCTTTTTTTCTTTCTCTTTTTTATTTGTCTTTTTTTCTTTTTTCTTTTCTGTTTGTTCCTTTTCTTTCTTTTTACCAAACCTTATCCCAAATATCTTAAGGATAAAGTCGTTTTTATCCCCGTTTTTGATAAATCTTACGGATACAGCATGAAAAAGCCAGTAAACACCTATATTGGCATTTATCTCTTTTTCGTAGTCACAGGAAATCCTGTATCTTACGGGAACAAAAAGAACCAGGAGGAGCAAAAAGAGCACAAACAAAAATACAAATAACAGCCCCCAAAGAATGCCAAATACTATCTGCATAGTTTCCCCCGTTTACATTTGCCGGCAAAGCCTGAAAGGTCTTAGCAAACCAGCAATATCTCTTTTACCAAAGATGCAGGGATATATCCCCGTTCTTTATATATATCGGCCATAAGCCTGCAGACCAGCTTCTCTGCAGCCGCCTGCCCCGAGCACATACCTATACAAAGATACTCCTTGTCTTTATACGCAGGAAGAAGCATATCGTTAAAAGGTATGATCTCTGCTATGTTCTCATCATTTGAAGCAAGAAATATCCCGGTGGTTCCGGGGAAGACTATCTTCCTTGCATCAACGTTTTCTCTTATCTTATCTCGTTTTTTGTCGCTTTCAAGCCCTTTATCAAAGTAGAGCTTGTTATGCCATCTTATCATTATACTTTTCCTAAAAGTCACTTTCCGTAATAAGCTTTATAGAAGC
>JAEEOQ010000150.1 GCA_016284355.1 Lachnospiraceae bacterium | reverse complement strand
AGGAATAAAAATCAAAGATGAACTGGTTCCCTATTATCATGCAAAAGAAATTGCAGATGAAATTCTGAAACTATAATACTGACAAATTACAATTTCCAGATGTGTAAAAATATAATTCGATTTTTTTTAAAATGATAAAGTCGAGCAAAGGTTTCCTAAAGCTACTATAATTTGTGGGATAGTGTCAAGTGACCTATGAAAAAACTGAGCAAAAGAAAAAGGCTCTTTCGAACCTTGAAAACTGCAGATATTAAAGAGAAATGACGGCCCAATGCTCTCCGAGGGCTTAGGGCCCTGCCCTAAGAACCCGCAAGGGACGAGTCCCTTGACCCGATAGCGGGCTTTGCCCGCACCCATCCTCGCCGGAAGCAGGGAAAGGGGCATTGCCCTTTCCCGAAATATAGGATGATCCGTGAACCTTATGTCAAGGGACTTTCGCGGCATATCCTCGCGGCAGAGCCGCTGCGGTATTCCACGGTTCCCTTGACGACGGTTCCGCGCCGTTATGCGATTTCCTGCTGCATTTTAAGGATGGTCTGCTGACCGAGAAAGATGAGTATCTGCCACTTGCCCGGCATGCTCTCTGCACCACGGAGAATCTCGATGTCGTTAAGTACTTTGTTTCCATTGTGTGCGTGAGGCCGCAGGAAGTTGTAGTAAGCCACCCAGAGTGCAAGATCGTAGTTGGCGCCATCGATATTATCGAAACCGTTTGTGGGACGGTACGATGCTTTGTATGTGCGGTTAAGGCGCTCTATCATCTGTTTGAATGGACGGAACTCTTTTGATACCGCATCATCGTTTGTAAGACCTATGACCTGTGTGATATCGAATTTAAAATCGTTGCCGAACTCATGGAAGAACTGCTGGGCTGCCAGGATGTATGCGCTGTAACCATCGGCTATAAAGCGGAATCCTTCCGGAATCTTTTTGAATCGTCGGAACGCCATGCGCATAGCCATTATGCAGGCACCGACATCTCTTTCGCTGGAGATGCGGTAACCGATTATTGAACGTTTGGCCGCATCCATGATGAACCAGATGTATGCCCTTATACCTCGGATCTTGATGTAGGTTTCATCGGCAGTAAAAACAGTACCGGCATGGTAATCGTAATTATCAACGAAGGGTTTTACACACATAGCCGCAGTCTTGCAATAGTTGGCTATCTGCTGGTGCGAGATGTTTATGTTGTATAGTTCTTTGAGAGCATATCGGGTCCTGCGTAAGGACATTCCAAGATTTATGTGCATGGTAAGGCAGAGCCCCATGACGTTCGAATCGAACTTGCTGAATTTCAGGGACGATGCGTTCTTTGGAAGATGATCAAGATCCATCTTGAAAAAATCCATCGTGAACTCGCGATAGATGTAATGGAGTTTATATTTATTCTTGCCATAGTCTTCTTTTAAGTCATCTTTACTGACCTTTTTGAGGTTCTTGACATAGTAAGGACATTTAGGATTTATGCATTTATGTACTATGAAATGCTTACGATCCTTTTTGGGAACCAGGGCATGCATGCAGTGAGGGCACTTAAGGGTATAGTTTTTAGAAAAGCGATTCTCATCAGGTGAGAAAAGAGAACCACAGATTTTGCATAAAAGCTGACCGCATTTACCATTGTTCCGATAGAGGAAGGGCTGAGGGGCTTTACAGGAAGGACATATGCAGTCCTCAGGGATTTCACTTTCAGAACGACGCCTCACAGGTTTTACGGGTTTGCCATATTTCCAGGCATAATAAGAGTTGAGATCCTTCCAGTCCCAGTCTTGCTTATGATATACGATCTTTGGAAGCTGATCGATTTTGAACTTTTGATATTTTGGTGAATGGGAATCATCGAAGGCCCACTGCTTGAGGGGGATGTATCTGCAGATAAAGTTTAATAACCAGCAGTTTTGTTGATAGAGCTGTTGAATGATTTGAAGTAAATAAAGTATAATGTTCACGAGCATTGGCTCCTTTCGGGTTTTGTGAGTTTGGTCGCTGACATTATACCAAAAAGGGAGGTCAATGCTCTTTCTATTTTGAACTCCCGAAAAATAAAGGTTTGTAATAAAAAAAGGAGTGTCAGAATTGACACTACCCTTGAGATGATGCAGGAAAAAATATGAAAATAATCTAAAGTGCTTGATACCGTCTGCTTTTTTGTGTATGATATATTTTGTTCGCTGTGATAAGCGAAGGAGTTTAAGGAGGAATTATGAATAATCTTTTGCTTTTGGCGGCAGAGGCCGCAGCTGGAACCGAGCAGACTGCCAAGGGTAGCAGCTGGTTCAGTATGGTGGGTATGATAGCTATCTACGGTGTTATCATATTTGCAATGTGGTTTTTCTTTATGAGACCGCAGAAGAAAGAACAGAAAAGAATCAAGGAAATGCTTAATGCCATGGAGGTGGGTGATTGCGTCCTTACGACATCAGGTTTTTACGGGATCATCATTGACATTTCAGACGATACTGTCATTGTGGAGTTCGGTAACAACAGAAACTGTCGTATTCCCATGGATAGAAGCGCCATCAGCAAGGTTGAGAAGGCAGACCAGGGATCCGGAGCTGATGCAAAATAAAGTTTGTTTGGGACAGCTTCAGCTGTCCCTTTTCTTAATTCATAGGGAATTCTAAAGAATTTCCTATGAATTAAGAAACGCTCCGCTATGGATGCGACTCGCGCGGATATGAGAACTGTCGCCTTTGGCTTTCGCCGCGCTCGCGCGAGCATATCGCAAAGCGATATGCTATATTAATTATAATATACTGGAGGTTTAAAAGCATGGTTTTGAATATTACCTACATTCCCGGTGACGGGATCGGACCTGAGATCGTTGCTCAGGCAAAAAAGGTACTTGATAAGGTTGCCAATGTTTACGGTCACGAGATGAAATATACCGATATTCTTATGGGCGGTGCTTCTATCGACGCCTGCGGTGAACCGCTTACCGATGAGGCGATTGCCACCGCCAAGGCTGCTGATGCGGTTCTTATGGGATCGATCGGCGGAAATACTTCCACATCTCCCTGGTATAAGCTTC
>JAEEOQ010000149.1 GCA_016284355.1 Lachnospiraceae bacterium | reverse complement strand
TCTTACGCTGTTAAAATAGACGTTACTGCTAAAAAATACGGAGCAAAGAAAAACAAAGACAGTTTTAAAGCGATCCAGACAGCTTTAAATGATGCCGCAAAGAAGGGTAAGGCCGGAAAGCCTGCACTTGTTAAGATACCAAAGGGTACCTACTATATAAGCAAGACTCTTTCTATGGGTTCGAACACAGTCCTTGAGCTTAATAAAGACACCGTTATCAAAAAGAAAAAAGGTTCCGATGTTTTCTATATGCTTCGCTCAGCTCAAGGTACAAAGGGAAAATATAACGATGTTAAAAACATTACCGTAAAAGGCGGAACCTGGGACGCTGAATTTAAGAAGGTAAATGATGTCAGCGGCGGTTCACTTTTCTTTTTTGCCCATGTTTCAGGGCTTAATATCGAAAATGTTACCATCCGCAACAACTTCGGTACACATCTTATCGAGATGGGTGGAGTTAAGGATGTAAGCATTAAAGGTTGCAAACTTTATGGATTTAAGGCTGCTTCAAAAGATACAGAAAAAGAAGCGATCCAGATCGATACCTGCCACGATGAGACTATTCTTCCTTCAGGCGGTCCGTTTGATGATACACCTTGCACTAACGTTGTTATAGAAAATAACGAGATCCATAGCTACCCAAGAGCCATCGGCTCACATATTGCGGTGCAGGATCTTTATCACAAAGACATTATCATTAAAAACAATTCAATTCACGATATATCAGCGGCAGCAGTTTATGCGTACAACTATGTAAACCTTACCGTTGAAGATAACAGATTTGAAAATGTCGGAAGCGGTGTAATCCTTAAGTCCTACTCAAAGACAGCGCCTGACTCCATGTATAAGAGACTTAAAAAAGTTAAGGCTATGACCCTTAGCAACGACACTTTTAACCTTACAGTTAAAAATAACGAGATTTCTACGGTTAAAAACAAAGAAAACGAAGTTGAGAGCGTAGACGGAGGAGCAAAGGGAATCTTTATTTACGGCTCAGACGAATATCCTATCGGCAGCTGTGTGTTTGACGGCAATACCGTGGTATCAGACAGTAGCGGTATTTACCTTAGATACGTTAAAAATACAGAGATCAAAGGCAACAAGGTAGACAGATTTGCCGGAGCATATAACGTTGAAAAGACTGAATTCGCAGAAGATGCCATTAAGCTTCTTGCCTGCACAGACATTACAGTATCTGAAAACAAGATCTCTACCGTTAATTCCGACCGCTATGAAAACGGTATCGCGCTTCGTGAAAACAGCACTGCTAAGATCGACAGCAATGAGATAAATAGTACCAATAAGTCAGGTATCGCAGTTTATAACAGCAGCGCAGAAGGTACGGGCAACAAGATAAATGCCGCAAAAAAGCACGGCGTTACCGTACAAGACGGTACACTTAAGCTTTCTTCCTGCAGTATACTGGGAAGCGGCGAACATGGTGCATGTGCTCAGGAAAGCGAGCTTTCACTTACCGGATGTACTATAGAAAAGAGTACAAATCATGGTGTACTTGCAGATAGTGGAAGTAATCTTGCTGTTACAGACAGTACAATTTCTGAAAGCGGAAAGCATGGAATTTGCGTTATTGACGCTAGTAAGGCTACTTTAACCGGAAATACAATTCTTGATTGCAAGAGTAACGGTATTCAGATTGGTCATAAGGATGATGCAACTGATAGGAAAGTATCAGTAACAGCGGATGGAAACAAGATTTATGGCTGTATTAAGGGAATTTCGATTCTTAGTGGTACCAGCGGAAGTGTAACAAATAACGAAATGTATTCTCTTGGTAAGTTTGAGATTACAGTTGAGGATGGAATAAATTTTAGCCCTTCAGTTAAAATGCTCAAAATAAGAGCTGGCAGTGATTCAAACGGTAACAAGGCACTTACATCAAGACCATAAGAAAGTTGAAATATGAAAAACAAAGGTGACAAACTTCTTATTGTAATATTTTGTATAATGATAGCAGCTCCGGGAGTAATAGGCTTATTACTCCCGGACCGTGTATTTAGCGAATCTGAAAACAGAAACCTGGCGGAGATCCCAAAGGTTACTGCAGAAGGTTTCTTTAGCGGCGACTTTATGAAAAAGTTTGAAAGCTATGTTACTGATCAGTTTGTGCTTCGCGACAGCTGGGTCTCCGTAAAAGCAGGAAGTGAGCTTGCTGTCGGAAGAAAAGCAAACAACGGAGTAGAGCTTGCAGGCGGCAGACTTATAAAGTACGTAAAAGAACCTGACAAGGCTGACTTTGATAAAAAGCTTTCGGCTGTGGATAAATTTGCAAGTGGATGTAATGTCCATGTAAGTTTTGCGCTTATCCCGTCGGCTGCCTGCATTTACAAAGACGAGCTTGCAAAAGGGGCACCTACGGCAGATGAGGAAGCGTGGATAACTTACGCATACGAAAGCCTTGATGTGGATACTTTAGATCTAGTAAGTACACTTAGGGCTCACGCAGACGAATACATTTATTACAGGAACGATCACCACTACACAAGCCTTGGGGCAGGATATGTGGCAGAAAAGATTTTTGCAGCACTTGAGCCCGGGTATCGTTTTGATCTTGGTGGCTATACCCCGGTAACGGTATCTGACAGTTTTTACGGTACCGGCAGAAATTCATTTGGAACGGAAGCTGCAAAGGCTGACAGCATTATAAGGTATACTGACGGCATCGGCGTTGATGTCTATGTTAATGAAAAAGGTAAGCTTGTATCAGGAAAGATGTATCATGAAGAAGCGCTTTTGCATGCCAACCAGTATCCGTATTTTCTTGGAGGAAACACTCCGCTTTGCGTGTTAAAGAGCAGGGCAGAGGGCGGGAAAGTACTGCTTGTGCGCGATTCTTTTGCCGACGAGCTTGCACCTTTCCTTTCAGAATATTACAGTGAAGTACATCTTTGGGACCTTCGTTATAATAAGGATGATCTGAATAACTACATTAACGAAAACGGTATTGAGAAAGTTCTTATTATATACAGCTTCCCTGATTTTGTTACAGACTCGAAAATAGGCTTGCTTGCAAGATAAATAGTTTGCCTTTTTGAATATTATGAGTTATACTAAACTCGTTGAAAAACAGGCAATCGAATAATCGGAGGTAGAGTAAATGTTAGTTTCAGCTACAGAGATGCTTAAAAAAGCCAAAGAAGGCAAATATGCTGTAGGTCAGTTCAATATCAACAATCTTGAGTGGACAAAGGCAATCCTTCAGACTGCTCAGGAGCTTAACAGCCCTGTTATCCTTGGCGTATCAGAGGGTGCAGGAAAGTATATGTGCGGTTTTGAGACCGTTGCAGCTATGGTAAAGGCTATGGATGAGTCACTCGGAATTACAGTTCCTGTTGCACTTCACCTTGACCACGGCACATACGACGGATGCTATAAGTGCATCAAAGCAGGTTTCACATCTATCATGTTTGATGGTTCTCACTATCCAATTGATGAGAACGTTGAAAAGACAACAGAGCTCGTACACGTAGCACATCAGCTTGGTCTTTCTATCGAGGCTGAGGTTGGTTCTATCGGCGGCGAGGAAGACGGCGTTATAGGTATGGGCGAGTGCGCAGATCCTAACGAGTGCAAGATGATCGCTGATCTTGGCGTAGATATGCTTGCAGCAGGTATCGGTAACATCCACGGAAAATATCCTGCAAACTGGCCTGGTCTTTCTTTTGAGACACTTGATGCTGTTCAGCAGAAGACAGGCATTATGCCTCTCGTGCTTCACGGCGGCACAGGTATTCCTGCAGATATGATCAAGAAGGCTATCTCACTTGGCGTTTCAAAGATCAACGTTAACACAGAGTGCCAGCTTTCATTCCAGGAAGCTACACGTAAGTATATCGAAGCAGGCAAAGACCTTGAAGGTAAGGGATTTGACCCACGTAAGCTTCTTGCTCCAGGCTTTGAGGCTATCAAGGCTACAGTTAAAGAGAAGATGGAGCTTTTCGGATCAGTAGGAAAAGCTTGCTAACAGTTAATATAATAAGAAACAACCATGAGGACAGGTACATACTTGTCCTCATTTCTTTTTTATGTTATACTACGTGATACTTAAAGAAGAACAATTTGCATTTATATAGAAGAAAGAGGTTAAATATGTGGATCGCAGATAATTGGAAAGACTATGAAGTACTTGATTGCAGCGGCGGAGAAAAGCTTGAAAGATGGGGAAAATATGCCCTTGTAAGACCCGATCCGCAGGTAATCTGGTCTACTCCGCGAAACCGCGCCGAGTGGAAGAAACCAAATGCCCATTACCACAGAAGCAACAAAGGCGGCGGAGAGTGGGAATTTTTCGACCTTCCAAACGAATGGCAGATAAGCTATGGCGATCTTAGATTCAATCTGAAGCCTTTTTCCTTTAAACATACGGGCCTTTTCCCTGAGCAGGCCACAAACTGGGACTGGATGAGCGGGCTTATTAAAAATGCCGTATCAAAGGGAAGAGAAGTAAAGGTGCTTAACCTTTTTGCCTATACCGGCGGAGCTACCGTAGCCTGCGCTAAGGCCGGCGCTTCCGTAACCCATGTAGATGCATCAAAAGGTATGGTGGGCTGGGCAAAAGAAAATGCAGCCTCATCAGGACTTGCCGATGCTCCTATAAGATTTTTTGTAGATGACTGTGTTAAACTTGTGGAGCGCGAGATACGCCGCGGAAACAAATACGACGGAATCATTATGGATCCGCCTTCTTATGGAAGAGGACCAAAAGGCGAGATATGGAAGATAGAAGATTCCATTTATCCTTTTATCGAGCTTACCACACAGATCCTTGCAGATGACGCTCTTTTCTTCCTTGTAAACAGCTACACCACAGGTCTTCAGCCTGCAGTCCTTAAATACATGATAGGAACCCTTGTGGAGAAAAAGTTCGGCGGACATACCGAGGCAGAAGAAATAGGACTTCCTGTCAGCGAGAGCGGTCTGGTGCTTCCTTGCGGAGCTTCAGGCAGATGGAGAGCATAGGGTAAAAAAATTTAAAATAATACTTGCATTATGTAAAAATAAGGTGTATAATCGGTTTGCTGTGACATGATAGCTATGAAGCGTGAGGTTGCCGCTCAACATGAGCGGGTTTTCCGTGGAGCGAATGTCAAGAGGCCTATAAGGCCTGTAAACCTGGCGACAAGTCACTGTACGAATACAGTAAAATTCTTTGCTTATCAGCTTAAAAGAAGCAAAGAAAGTGTGGACCGATTATGCATCTGTGTCAGCGTAATAGGAAACACACGGGTAAGTGTACAGTCACCGCTTGTCGTACTTAAGTGTAAAGTGCGAAAAGGAGGCGACTTTTTTTTATGGCAAGTCAAGTAATGAGAATCACACTCAAGGCGTATGATCATCAGCTTATCGATCAGTCAGCTGCAAAGATCATCGACACTGTAAAGAAAACAGGAGCAAAGGTAAGTGGCCCTGTGCCAATGCCTACTAAGAAAGAGGTAGTTACCATTCTTAGAGCTGTACATAAGTACAAAGACTCCCGTGAGCAGTTCGAGCAGAGAACTCACAAGAGACTTATCGACATCATGACACCAAGTCAGAAGACTGTTGATGCTCTTGGAAGACTCGAGATGCCTGCAGGTGTGTACATCGACATCAAGATGAAGAACAACTAATCAGACACTTCAGTAACTAATGTAAAGATCCTTAGGGTTTAAATAGAGACCAAGCTCCGGCGGCTTTAATGTCGGGACGGACCAAGTGCTCCGATAAACCATCTGGATGAACGTCGGCGGCCGCGCCAAATTGGTACGGACGTTCCGCTACAGATTTTAAAGGAGGAACAAGCATGAAGAAAGCAATGCTTACAACCAAGATCGGAATGACACAGATCTTTGGAGAAGACGGAAGTCTTATTCCTGTAACTGTTCTTGAGGCTGGCCCACTTGTTGTTACACAGGTAAAGACAGTTGAGAACGATGGTTACAGTGCAGTACAGGTTGGTTTTGGTGAGATTCGTGAGAAGCTCGTTAACAAGCCACTTAAGGGACACTTTGCTAAAGCAGGTGTTGCTGCAAAGAGATATTTAAAAGAATTTAAGTTTGAGAATGCTGAGGAGTACGCAGTAGGTCAGGAGATCAAAGCTGACATTTTTACAGCAGGCGACAAGATCGATGCAACTGCTACATCCAAGGGTAAAGGATTCCAGGGCGCTATTAAGAGACACGGTCTTTCAAGAGGACCTATGGCTCACGGTTCCAAGTATCACAGACATGCCGGATCAAACGGTGCATGTTCTGACCCAAGTAGAGTATTCAAGGGCAAGAGAATGGCAGGCCACATGGGCAGCGAGAGAGTTACAGTTCAGAACCTCGAAGTTGTACGTGTAGATGCAGATAAGAACCTTCTTCTTGTCAAGGGTGCTGTTCCGGGACCTAAGAAAGCTATGGTTATGTTAAAGGAAACAGTAAAATAATATCGCCTGATAGGGAAGGAGGAACATTCTAATGGCAAACGTTTCTGTTTATAACATGGAAGGTAAAGAAGTCGGCAAGTTAGATCTTAACGATGTCGTATGGAATACCGAAGTTAATGAACATTTAATGCATATGGCAGTAGTTTCCCAGCTCGCTAACAAGAGACAGGGAACACAGAGCGCAAAAACACGTTCTGAAGTAAGTGGCGGAGGAAGAAAGCCTTGGAGACAGAAGGGAACAGGTCACGCTAGACAGGGTTCCATCAGAGCTGCTCAGTGGGTAGGCGGCGGAATGATTTTCGCACCAAAGCCAAGAGATTACTCATTCAAGATGAACAGAAAAGAAAAGCAGGCTGCTATCTGTTCAGCACTTACAACTAAGGTTGCTGAGGAGAAGCTTGTTGTAGTAGATTCACTTGATCTTAAAGAAGTAAAGACAAAAGAGATGGTAAAGGTTCTCGGTAACCTCAAGGCTGATAAGGCACTTGTAGTTATGGCAGACAAGAACGACAACGTTGCTCTTTCAGCTCGTAACATTCAGGGTGTTAGAACAGCTCTTACCAACACTATTAACGTATATGACATCTTAAAGTATGACAAGCTTGTCGTAACAAAAGATGCTGTAGCAAAAATCGAGGAGGTGTACGCATAATGGCAGATTTAAAGTATTATGACGTTATCTTAAAGCCAATTATCACAGAGAAGAGTATGAACTCTATGGCTGAGAAGAAATACACCTTTTCCGTTAATCCTGATGCAACAAAGAACCAGATCAAAGAGGCAGTAGAGAAAATGTTCGCAGGAACAAAGGTTGAGAAGGTTAACACCATCAACTGTGACGGAAAGACAAGAAGAAGAGGTATGACCTCAGGAAAGACAGCAGCTGTTAAGAAAGCTATCGTTCAGCTTACAGCAGACAGCGCTGATATCGAGATTTTCCAGGGACTTTAATCAGTAGCCCGGAAAAAGAAACATTAAGGTTCGCAGCCGATAATTAGCGAAAGGAGAAATAACAATGGGAATTAAGAAATACAACCCATATACACCTTCCAGAAGAAATATGACCGGTTCTGATTTCTCAGAGATCACAACAGATACACCGGAGAAGTCACTCCTTGTATCACTTAACAAGACAGCCGGCCGTAACAATCAGGGAAAGATCACAGTAAGACACCACGGTGGTGGATCAAGAAGAAAGTACAGAATTATCGATTTCAAGAGAAATAAAGACGGTGTTCCTGGAAAAGTTACTTCAATCGAGTACGATCCAAACAGAACAGCAAATATTGCTCTTGTAACATATGCAGATGGTGAGAAGACATACATCCTTGCTCCTAACGGACTTAAGGTTGGTATGAAGATCATGAACGGCGTTGAGGCCGAGGTTCGTATCGGTAACTGTCTTCCACTTTCACAGATTCCTGTAGGTACACTCGTACACAACGTAGAGCTTTATCCTGGTAAGGGTGGACAGCTTGTACGTGCAGCAGGAAATGCAGCTCAGCTTATGGCTAAGGAAGGCAAGTATGCAACACTTCGTATGCCATCAGGCGAGATGAGAATGGTTCCAATTGAGTGTAGAGCTACAGTTGGACAGGTTGGTAACATCGATCATGAACTTATCAATATCGGTAAGGCAGGTCGTAAGCGTCATATGGGTATTAGACCTACAGTTCGTGGTTCTGTCATGAACCCTAACGACCATCCACACGGTGGTGGTGAAGGTAAGACTGGTATCGGTCGTCCGGGCCCTGTAACACCTTGGGGCAAGCCTGCACTTGGTCTTAAGACTAGAAAGAAGAACAAGCAGTCTAACAAGATGATCGTAAGAACCAGAGATGGCAAGAGCATCGTGAAATAATAAAGGAGGTAAATAACCTATGGCAAGATCGCTTAAGAAAGGCCCATTCATCGATGAGTCCTTAGCAAAGAAGGTTGAGGCTCTGAATGCGTCAGGAGATAAGAGTGTAATTAAGACATGGTCACGTCGTAGCACCATTTTCCCTAACTTCGTAGGACTTACAATAGCTGTTCACGACGGTAGAAAGCATGTACCTGTATACATTACAGAAGATATGGTTGGACATAAGCTCGGTGAGTTTGTGGCAACAAGAACATACAGAGGTCACGGAAAAGACGAGAAGAAGTCTAGATAAGTTTAACTTATAGTTTGAAAGGAGGTTACATCCATGGCAAAAGGACATAGATCCCAGATAAAGAGAGAGAGAAACGAGAACCAGAGAGATACCAGACCATCAGCTAAGTTAAGCTATGCTCGTGTTTCTGTTCAGAAAGCTTGTTTCGTACTCGATGCTATCAGAGGCAAGGATGTACAGACAGCACTTGGTATTTTAACATATAATCCAAGATATGCTTCAAGTTTAGTTGAAAAGCTTTTAAAGTCAGCAATCGCAAACGCTGAAAACAATAACGGCATGAACCCTGAGAAACTTTATGTTGAAGAGTGTTATGCTAACAAAGGACCTACAATGAAGAGAGTACAGCCTAGAGCACGTGGATCGGCTTACAGGATCGAAAAGAGAATGAGCCACATCACTATCGTACTTAACGAGAGATAATTGTAGGAAGAAAGGAGCAAAATAAGAATGGGTCAGAAAGTTAATCCTCATGGTTTAAGAGTCGGCGTTATCAGTGACTGGGACTCAAAGTGGTACGCAGAAGCTGACTTCGCAGATAATCTTGTAGAAGATTATAATATCAGAACTTTTCTTAAGAAAAAATTATTCAATGACAGCATTGCTAAGATCGAGATCGAGCGTGCTTCAGACAGAGTAAAGATCAGCATTCACACCGCTAAGCCTGGTATGGTTATCGGTAAGGGTGGCGCTGAGATCGAGAAATTAAAAGCAGAAGTTGCTCAGTTTACAGATAAGAAGATCATGATCGACATTAAGGAGATCAAGAGACCTGATACAAACGCACAGCTCGTTGCAGAGAACATCGCAGCACAGCTTGAGGCTCGTGTATCTTTCAGAAGAGCAATGAAGTCCTGCATGAGCAGAACAATGAAGGCCGGAGCAAAGGGTATCAAGACTTGCTGTTCAGGTCGTCTTGGCGGAGCTGATATGGCTCGTACAGAGTTCTACAGCGACGGAACTATTCCACTTCAGACACTTCGTGCTGACATCGAGTACGGATTTGCTGAGGCAGATACAACCTATGGTAAAGTAGGCGTTAAGGTTTGGATTTACCAGGGTGAGGTACTTCCTACAAAGAGTAAGGCTAAAAAGGAAGGGAGCGATAAATAATGTTAATGCCAAAGAGAGTAAAGCATCGTAAAACATTCCGTGGTACGATGAGAGGTAAGGCTAGCAGAGGTAACACCATCACTTACGGTGAGTATGGTATCGTTGCTACAGAGCCTGCCTGGGTTAAATCTAATCAGATAGAAGCAGCCCGTGTTGCCATCACTCGTTACATTAAGCGTGGTGGTAAGGTTTGGATAAAGATTTTCCCTGATAAGCCGGTTACAACAAAGCCAGCTGAAACTCGAATGGGTTCAGGAAAAGGAACATTAGAGTACTGGGTAGCAGTAGTTAAGCCGGGTCGCGTATTATTCGAGATCTCAGGTGTACCTGAAGAAGTTGCTAAAGAAGCTCTTCGTCTCGCTACACACAAACTGCCGCTTAAGTGCAAGATTGTTTCTCGCGCAGACTTAGAAGGAGGTGCGGGCAGTGAAAACTAATAAGTATGTAGAAGATTTAAAGAAGAAATCTGCAGTTGAGCTTAATGATGAATTAGTAGCTGCTAAAAAGGAACTTTTTAACTTAAGATTCCAGAACGCAACTAATCAGCTTGACAATACAAGCAGAATTAAAGACGTTAGAAAGAATATAGCAAGAATTCAGACCGTTATTTCTGAGCAGGCAAAAGCTGCAAAGTAATAGAAAGGAGAAATTAACGTGGAAGAGAGAAATCTTAGAAAAGTCCGTACAGGTAAGGTTGTAAGTGACAAGATGGACAAGACAATCGTCGTAGCCGTTGTTGATAACGTTAAGCATCCTTTATACGGAAAGATCGTAAAGAGAACATACAAGCTTAAGGCACATGATGAGAACAATGAGTGCCATGTTGGAGATAGAGTAAAGGTTATGGAGACAAGACCATTATCTAAGGATAAGAGATGGAGACTTGTTGAGATCATCGAGAAGGCACAGTAGTAGCCGTCACACTCTATGCATATTATGAGAGAATGTCGTTTCTACTGCGAGACGGCAGAATGGAGGTAGTCATGATACAGCAGGAAAGTAGACTTAAGGTTGCTGACAATACCGGTGCCAAAGAGCTCCTTTGTATCCGTGTAATGGGCGGTTCAACCAGAAGATATGCCGCTATCGGCGATGTTATCGTTGCCAGCGTTAAAGATGCAACACCAGGCGGTGTTGTAAAAAAAGGTGATGTTGTTAAAGCTGTTGTAGTACGTACAGTTAACAGCACACGTAGAAAAGATGGTTCTTACATCAAATTTGATGATAACGCAGCTGTTATTATCAAGGAAGATAAGAATCCTAGAGGAACCCGTATTTTTGGACCGGTTGCAAGAGAACTTCGTGAGAAGCAGTTTATGAAGATCGTTTCTCTCGCTCCGGAAGTACTGTAAGGAGGACCTTGAATATGGCAACTAGTAAGATTAAGAAAGGTGATACCGTTAAGGTTATCGCCGGAAAAGATAAAGGTAAAGAAGGTAAGGTTATTTCCGTAAACGATAACAAGGTTGTCGTTGAAGGTGTTAATGAGATCACAAAGCACGCTAAAGCATCTCAGGCCAACCCAAAGGGTGGTATCGTACACCAGGAAGCTCCTATCGATATGTCAAATGTAATGTACTTACATAAGGGCAAACCTACAAGAATCGGTTTTAAGATTGAAGAAGGCAAGAACGGATCTAAGAAGGTTCGTGTTGCTAAGTCTACCGGTGAAGTAATCGATTAATTAAGAGAGGAGGTCAATGACCGTGAGTAGTAGATTAAAAGAAACCTACACAAAAGAAATCGCTCCGGCTATGGCAAAGAAGTTCGGTTATAAGAACGTAATGCAGATTCCGAAGCTTGACAAGATCGTTATAAACATGGGCGTTGGTGAGGCTAAAGAGAACTCTAAGGTTCTTGAATCCGCTGTTAAGGATCTCGAGACAATCACCGGCCAGAAGGCAATTTTAACAAGAGCAAAGAAATCAATTGCAAACTTCAAAATCAGAGAGGGTATGCCAATCGGATGTAAGGTTACTCTTCGTGGCGAGAAGATGTATGAGTTCGCTGATCGTCTCATTAATCTCTCATTACCTCGAGTACGTGACTTTAGAGGTGTAAACCCTAACGCTTTCGACGGAAGAGGAAACTATTCCCTTGGTATCAAGGAACAGCTTATTTTCCCTGAAATCGAGTATGATAAGATTGACAAGGTAAGAGGTATGGATATCATATTTGTTACCACAGCAAATACCGATGAAGAGGCACGCGAGTTATTGACATTATTCGGAATGCCATTCAGCAAATAATATTAGGAGGGAAAATCCATGGCTAAAACAGCAATGAAGCTTAAAGCTCAGAAAACACCTAAGTTTTCCACTCAGGGCTATAGTCGTTGTAGAATCTGTGGTCGTCCACATGCGTATCTTAGAAAATACGGAATCTGCAGAATCTGCTTCCGTGAGTTAGCATACAAAGGACAGATCCCAGGTGTAAAGAAGGCAAGCTGGTAAACCTAGTGGAAGGAGGAAATTAGAAATGACAGATCCAATTGCAGATATGCTTACAAGAATTCGTAATGCAAATACCGCAAAGCATGATACAGTTACTGTACCTGCTTCAAAGATGAAGATTTCTATAGCTGAAATCCTTCTTAAGGAAGGTTTCATTAAGAAATATGACGTAGTAAAAGACGAGAAGGGCTTTTCTTCAATCCTTATAACACTTAAGTATGGTGTAGATAAGAATGAGAAAGTTATCTCAGGTATCAAGAGAATCTCTAAGCCCGGTCTTAGAGTATACGCTAACGCAGAGGACCTTCCTAAGGTTCTTGGCGGACTTGGTATCGCAATCGTTTCAACAAACAAGGGCGTTTTAACCGACAAGGAAGCTCGTAAGGCTAACGTTGGCGGCGAAGTATTAGCGTTCGTTTGGTAATTTAAGTTTTCAATTATAATTAGGAGGTGCGGGCATGTCACGTATAGGAAGAATGCCTATCGCTATACCTGCAGGCGTAACTGTAGATGTAGCAGAAAATAATAAAGTGACTGTAAAAGGTCCTAAGGGAACACTTGAGAGAGTGTTACCTGCAGAGATGACCATTAAGGTTGAAGGTGCTGAGGTAGTAGTTACAAGACCTAACGACCTTAAGAAGATGAAGTCCCTTCACGGACTTACAAGAACTCTTATCAACAACATGGTTGTTGGTGTTACTAACGGATATGAGAAGAAGCTCGAGGTTAACGGTGTTGGTTACAGAGCAGCTAAGGCCGGTAAAGAGCTTACATTATCTCTCGGTTATTCACATCCTGTAGTTATGACTGATCCTGAAGGTATTGAGACTGTTCTTGAAGGACAGAACATCATTATCGTAAAGGGTATCGATAAGGAAAAAGTTGGTCAGTTTGCAGCTGAAATCAGAGAAAAGAGAGCTCCGGAGCCATATAAGGGCAAGGGTATCAAGTATGCTGATGAAGTTATCAGACGTAAAGTCGGTAAGACCGGTAAGAAATAATTAAAGGAGTGAGAGAGAATGGTTAGCAAAGAGTCAAGAAGCGAAATTCGCGAGAAAAAGCATTACAGACTTCGTGCTCATTTAGCAGGTACTGCAGAAAGACCACGTCTTGCAGTATTCAGAAGTAATAAGAACATATATGCACAGATAATTGATGACGATGCTCAGGCTACTTTAGTTTCCGCGTCTACTGTAGATAAAGATGTAAAGAGCGGTCTTAAGTTTACAGATACCGTTGAAGCAGCAACAGCTGTTGGAACAGCAGTAGCAAAGAGAGCCCTCGAAAAAGGTATTAAGGAAGTCGTATTCGACAGAGGCGGCTACATTTACCAGGGTAAGATCAAAGCATTAGCAGAGGCAGCTCGTGAAGCTGGTCTTGAATTTTAATAAGAGGGAGGAAAACATCGCATGAAACGTGTTATTGTAGATAACGAAAAGCTTGAAGATAAGGTTGTTACAATTAAGCGTGTCACAAAGACAACAAAGGGTGGTCGTAACATGAGATTCTCAGCTCTCGTTGTTGTAGGTGACAAGAACGGTCACGTAGGCGCAGGTCTCGGCAAAGCTGTCGAGGTTCCTGAGGCTATCCGTAAGGCCAAAGAAGACGCTATTAAGAAGATGATAGAGCTTCCTTTAGATGAGAACGGAAGTGTACCACACGACTATACAGGAAAGTATGGTAGCTCTTCAGTATTAATGATGAGATCTAAAGAAGGTACCGGTATTATCGCCGGAGGTCCTGCTCGTTCAGTTCTTGAGCTTGCCGGCTTCAGAAATATCCGTACAAAATCCTTAGGCTCAAATAATAAGCAGAATGTTGTACTCGCAACTATCGAAGGACTTAAGTCACTTAAGACTCCTGAGGAAGTAGCAAGACTTCGTGGCATTTCTGTTGATCAGCTGTAAAAGGAGGATTTGGAAAATGGCAGGAAAACTTAAAGTTACATTAGCTAAGTCAACAATCGGCGCAGTGCCAAAGCACAAGAAAACTGTTGAGGCACTTGGACTTCGTAAGACAGGACGCTCAGTTGAGCTTCCTGACAACGCAGCCGTTAGAGGAATGCTTAAGCAGGTTGATTACTTAGTTAAGGTAGAAGAGATATAATAATCGAATAAGGAGGTGTAATCAATGAACTTATCAGAATTAAGACCGGCCGATGGTTCTAAGCAGAGAGATGACTTCAGAAGAGGCCGTGGACATGGTTCAGGTAATGGAAAGACCGCAGGTAAAGGACACAAAGGACAGAAGGCTCGTTCAGGAGCTCCAAGACCTGGTTTCGAAGGTGGTCAGATGCCATTAATCAGAAGACTTCCTAAGAGAGGCTTCCATGATAGAAATTCTAAAAACATCGTTGGTATCAACGTTGATGTTTTAAATCGTTTTGAGGATGGCGCTGTTGTTACAGTTGATATGCTTATCGAGAACGGCGTTATCAAAAATCCAAGAGACGGCGTAAAGATTCTTGGAAACGGAGAATTAACTAAGAAGCTTGAAGTAAAGGTAAATGCTTTTTCAGCAAGTGCCGTAGCTAAGATTGAAGCTCTTGGTGGAAAAGCTGAGGTGATCTAATATGATAAAAACTATTCGTAATGCCCTCAAGATCAAAGATATTCGTCAGAGATTGTTATTTACGTTTATAGCTCTTATCGTAGTTAGAGTAGGTTCTCAGCTCCCTGTCCCAGGTATTGACAGGGCGCAGATCGCTGATTTCCTTAAGCAGGTTACGGAACTCAGTTTCTTTAATGCAATTACAGGTGGTTCATTTGAACAGTTATCTATTTTTGCATTAAGTATTACCCCATACATCACATCTTCCATTATTATGCAGCTCCTTACCATTGCAATTCCTAAACTTGAGGAATTGCAAAAGGAAGGCGAAGAAGGAAGAAAAGTTATTGCATCCTGGACTCGTTATACAACAGTAATCCTCGCTGTTATCGAGTCAGGTGCCATGGCAATCGGATTCAACGCATCAGGATATTTACAGGCAGACACAAATGCAGTACTCAACATTATTGTTGTAACTATTGCGCTTACTGCAGGTTCTGCATTCCTTATGTGGCTTGGTGAGAAGATCACAGATAACGGTGTCGGAAACGGTATCTCTATCCTCCTTCTTATCAATATCGTATCAAGAATGCCTAGCGATATCATCGGACTTTTCAGAGATTACGTAGTTGGCGCTTCAACCGTGATCAATGCCGTTATCGCAACAGTACTTATAGTAGTAGTAATTGCTCTTATGGTTGTTCTTATCATCTTCCTTCAGGATGGTGAAAGAAGAATCCCTGTTCAGTACTCAAAGAAAGTACAGGGTAGAAAGACCGTAGGCGGAGCAAGTACTAATATGCCTATCAAAGTAAACACTGCCGGCGTTATGCCGATCATCTTTGCAAGTTCACTTCTTCAGACACCTATCATCATCTGCAGATTCATGGGTATTACTCCTGAGTCAGGTGCCGGTGTTTCAATCGGAAGAAAGATCCTTAAGGTGATAGATCAGAACAGCTGGTGTAACTTCTCATCCCTTGGCGATGCAAAATATACATTAGGATTACTTCTTTACATCCTTCTCCTTATTTTCTTCGCTTACTTCTATACATCAATTACCTTCAACCCACTTGAGGTTGCAGATAATATGAAGAAGCAGGGTGGATTTATTCCGGGTATCAGACCTGGCAGACCGACAAGTGATTATTTTTCAAAGGTTCTTAACAGTATAATTTTCATTGGAGCTGTTGGCCTTATCATCGTAGCAGTTGTACCAATCTTCTTCTCAGGTATGTTTGGTGCCAATGTTTCATTCTCAGGAACATCACTTATCATCGTTGTTGGTGTTATTCTTGAGACCATGAAGCAGATTGAGTCTATGATGCTTGTTCGTCATTACAAAGGCTTCTTAAACGACTAAGACAGTGTTGATTATGCTATAAACCCTAGGCTGTAACAGGTTTACCTGTTACAGCTTAAGGTGTTTTTGAAAGAATAGAGGTATATATGAAGATAATCATGTTAGGCGCCCCGGGCGCAGGAAAAGGTACTCAGGCAAAGAAAATAGCTGAAAAATACGGACTTCCACATGTGTCGACCGGAGATATATTCAGAGCTAACATCAAAAATGGCACACCTCTTGGCATCGAAGCTAAGAAGTATATGGATGAAGGAAAACTTGTACCTGATGAGCTCACAGTTAAGATCCTTCTTGACAGAGTAGCGCAGGATGACTGCAAAAACGGTTATATCCTCGACGGTTTTCCAAGAACCATCCCACAGGCAGAAGTACTTGACAAGGCACTCACAGAACTTAACGACAAGATTGATTATGCGATCGATGTTGAAGTTCCTGATGAAAATATCATCAACCGTATGGGCGGAAGAAGAGCATGTCTTGCATGTGGTGCCACATATCACGTAGTATTTAATGCCCCTAAAAAAGAAGGCATCTGCGATGCCTGCGGAAAAGAACTTGTCTTAAGAGACGATGACGCTCCGGAGACAGTTAAAAAGAGACTTGACGTATATCATGAGCAGACACAGCCACTCATTGATTTCTATAACAAAAAAGGTATCCTTAAAGAAGTTGACGGAACTAAGGAAATGAATGACGTATTCAATGCCATTGTTTCTATCCTTGACAAGTAGTGATTCTTTGGTGTAGCTTATGATTGAGTACAAAATCGGAGAAATGGTTAAGTCACTTGCCGGTCATGATAAAGATTCCTATTATATGATAATAGGAAAAGAAGGAGAAGTTCTCCTGCTTGCAGACGGAAGACTTAAGACCATCGAGAAACCAAAGAAAAAGAAAACAAAGCATGTGCAGCTTGTGCACAGCAAGACGGATACTATTGGTAATCTTACCAACGAATACATTAAACATGAGATCAAACAGTACTTAGGAGGTACGGGTAATGTCAAAGACTGATGTCGTTGAGATTGAAGGAACGGTAGTTGAAAAACTTCCAAACGCAATGTTCCAGGTAGAACTTGAGAACGGACACAGAGTGCTTGCACATATCAGCGGCAAGCTCAGAATGAATTTTATCAGAATTTTACCGGGTGATAAAGTTACACTTGAGTTATCACCATATGACCTGACAAAGGGCCGTATTATATGGAGAGACAAGTAAAAAATATTTTTCTTGCCAGTGCAGGAAATTTATGATATACTATCAGACGGACTTTGTTGAAAGGAGAGATTTACTAAATGAAAGTTAGATCTTCAGTAAAACCGATCTGCGAAAAATGCAAGATCATCAAAAGAAAAGGATCTATCAGAGTAATCTGCGAGAATCCTAGACACAAGCAAAGACAGGGCTAATATCAATATTAAGTCTTGCTTTCTGTGTTATAAGTGACTGACGTAGAATGTGAATGCGTCCTCACTTGTGATATCATGGGGCTTGAAGCATAGATGGCTCGAAGTGGGCTAACTATGCGCTTTTTGGCGTTTTGAGCTAAAGACGGCTTATCTAACCGTTCACCATGATTTAAAGCGGCTGAAGGTTAAATGCAGCATCCGTCAATGACTGTATTTGACCGAAATTGTTCACATAAAGAATATTATGTTTAAAAAAATGGAGGTATACGCACATGGCTCGTATAAGTGGTGTTGACTTACCAAGAGAGAAGCGCGTGGAGTATGGACTTACCTATATTTATGGTATAGGCGTTAAGAAGTCCAATGAGATTCTGGCTAAGGCCGGAGTAAATCCTGACACTCGTGTTAAGGATCTTACAGATGATGAAGTTGCCAAAATTCGTGATGCTATGGAGAACCTTGGCGTTCTCGTAGAAGGTGATCTTCGTCGTGAAACAGCAATGAACATCAAGAGATTACAGGAAATTGGATGCTATAGAGGAATTCGCCATAGAAAAGGACTTCCTGTTCGTGGTCAGAAGACTAAGACAAATGCTAGAACCCGTAAAGGTCCTAAGCGTACAGTTGCAAATAAGAAGAAGTAAGGATAGGAGGATTCTGTTATTATGGCTACAAAAGCTACAGCTAAAAAAGTGACAAAGAAGCGTGTTAAGAAAAACGTTGAACGTGGACAGGCACATATTCAGTCATCTTTTAATAATACAATTGTTACTCTTACAGACGCAGAAGGAAATGCTCTTTCATGGGCAAGTGCCGGCGGACTTGGATTCAGAGGATCAAGAAAGTCTACACCATATGCAGCTCAGATGGCTGCTGAGACAGCTGCAAAGGCTGCACTCATTCATGGTCTTAAGTCTGTAGACGTTATGGTAAAAGGACCTGGTTCAGGTCGTGAGGCTGCTATCCGTGCTCTTCAGGCATGTGGTATCGAAGTTACAAGTATTAAGGATGTTACTCCGGTTCCTCACAACGGATGCCGTCCACCAAAGCGTAGAAGAGTTTAATTTATTATTATAGGAGGAAATAAGACATGGCAAGAGATATGGGCCCTGTATTAAAGAAGTGTAGATCACTCGGCTTAGATCCTGTATATATCGGTGTTGACAAGAAGTCAAACAGAAAAGCATTAAATGCAGGAAAGAAAGTTTCCGAGTATGGAATGCAGTTAAAAGAGAAGCAGAAAGCTAAGTTCATCTATGGTGTACTTGAGAAGCCTTTCCGCAACAACTTTGAGAAAGCTAAGAAGTTAAAATACGGTACAACCGGTGAGAACATGATTATCAGACTTGAACTCAGACTTGATAATGTTATGTTCCGTCTCGGATATGCCAGAACAAGACAGGAAGCCAGACAGATTGTCGATCACAAGCATGTGCTTGTTAACGGCAAGTGTGTAAACATTCCTTCATACATTGTTAAGGCAGGAGACACAATTGAGATCAAAGAGAAGTACAAGAGCGCACAGAGATACAAAGATATCCTCGAAGTAACAGAGGGCAGACTTGTTCCTGCTTGGCTTGAGGCTAATCATGAGAATCTTTCAGGTAGCGTTGTAAGCGTACCTACAAGAGATCAGATTGATGTTCCTGTTAACGAAGTGCTTATCGTCGAGTTATACAGTAAGTAAAATGTAGCGTAAAATGAAACCCAAAAGGAGGGTCCTTAAGTGTTTGATTTTGAAAAACCAAAGATTGAAATTTCTGAATTAACAGAAGACAAGAAATATGGACGTTTTGTAGTAGAGCCTCTTGAGAGAGGTTATGGTACTACTTTGGGTAATTCTTTAAGACGTATTATGCTTTCATCTTTACCGGGAGCAGCAGTAAGCCAGGTTAAGATTGATGGTGTGGTACACGAATTCAGCACTATCCCTGGAGTAAAAGAAGATGTTACAGAGATTATAATGAATATCAAGTGCCTCGCTATCAAGAATAACAGCGAGAGCAACGAACCTAAGACTGCCTACATCGAATTTGAAGGCGAAGGCGTTGTTACAGCTGCTGACATTCAGGTAGATCCTGACATTGAGATCATCAATAAAGATCAGGTTATTGCAACACTTAACGGTGGTGCAGAGAGCAAGCTTTACATGGAGCTTACTATTACAAAGGGACGTGGCTATATCAGTTCCGATAAGAATAAGAATGATGACCTCCCAATCGGAGTTATCGCAGTTGATTCCATTTATACACCTGTTGAGCGTGTTAATCTTACTGTTGAAAACACTCGTGTTGGACAGATTACAGATTACGACAAGCTTACACTTGATGTATACACCAATGGAACACTTGCTCCGGACGAGGCTGTCAGCCTTGCTGCAAAGGTACTCAGTGAGCATCTTAATTCCTTCATCGATCTTTCAGAGAGCGCTATCAAAGCGGAAGTTATGGTAGAGAAGGAAGATAACGAGAAAGAAAAAGTTCTTGAGATGAGCATTGATGAACTTGAACTTTCAGTTCGTTCATACAACTGCTTAAAGAGAGCAGGCATTAACACTGTAGAAGAGCTTTGCAACAAGACTTCTGAAGATATGATGAAGGTTCGTAACCTTGGTCGTAAGTCACTTGAGGAAGTTATCAATAAGCTTAAAGAACTTGGATTATCCTTTAACATAGGTGAAGAATAAAATATAAATTAGGAGGAAATTTCACATGGCTGGCTATAGAAAGCTTGGTAGAACAGCAAGTCAGAGAAAGGCTTTACTTAGAAGTCAGGTAACTAGTCTTCTTTTCAACGGAAAGATCGTTACAACTGAAGCTAAGGCAAAAGAGATCCGCAGAATCGCTGAGAGCCTCATCACACTTGCAGTTAAAGAAAAAGACAACTATGAGACTGTTACAGTTACCGCAAAGGTAGCTCGTAAAGATAAAGACGGCAAGAGAGTAAAAGAAGTAGTAGATGGTAAGAAGGTTACAGTATTTGATGAAGTAGAAAAGGAGATCAAGAAAGATCAGCCTTCAAGACTTCATGCAAGAAGACTTATGTATAGTAAGCTTTACAGTGTTACTGATGTTCCAACAGAGGCAGCTGGAAAGAAGAAAAATACAAAGACTGTTGATCTTACAGACAAATTATTCAATGAGATAGCACCTAAGTACGCAGATCGTAAGGGCGGTTACACAAGAATCGTTAAGATCGGTCAGCGTAAGGGCGACGCAGCAATGGAAGTACTTATTGAATTAGTTTAATCACTGCAATATAGGCTGCCTAGAAGACCAAATTAGTTCTTCTAGGCAGTTTTTGTCATATTAATACTTTTTGAAGGAAGGAAGATTAGTAAAATGAATATGGTACAAGCAGACAATCTATCCTTTGAGTATATCAGACGAAACGAAGAGGGCGAAGTTGAGTCTATAAGTAAGGCTATCGACGGAGTTAGTATGACTATCACCAAAGGGGATTTTGTGGCTATCTTAGGCCATAACGGCTCAGGAAAGTCTACACTTGCAAAGCATATCAATGCATTGCTTTCTCCTACTGAAGGAACGCTTATAGTAGATGGTATGGATACTTCCGATGAGGCTAATATCTGGAAGGTGCGTCAGAAAGCCGGTATGGTTTTTCAAAATCCTGACAACCAGATAATTGCATCTGTTGTAGAGGAAGATGTAGCTTTTGGCCCTGAAAATATAGGTATCCCTACTGAGAAGATATTAAAGAGAGTGACAGAGAGCCTTGAAGCTGTAGGTATGACAAAGTACAGGCATCACTCTCCAAATAAGCTTTCAGGCGGACAAAAACAGCGTGTTGCAATAGCAGGAATTATGGCTATGCATCCTGACTGTATTGTTCTTGACGAGCCTACTGCCATGCTTGACCCTAAGGGCAGACGGGAGGTTATTAAAACAGTCAGAAAGCTTAATAAAGAGGAAGGCATTACCGTTATCCTCATCACACATTATATGGAAGAGGTCATTGATGCGGATAAGGTAATAGTTATGGATAACGGCAAGATCGTTATGCAGGGAACACCAAAGGAGATATTCTCTGAGGTTGAAAAAGTAAAAGGATACAGATTAGATGTTCCTCAGGTAACTGAACTTGCATATGAACTTAGAAAAGAAGGCGTTAATATCCCGGCTGATATCTTGTCAGCCGAAGAATTTGTGGAGGCGTTATGATAATAGCGGATGGTGTTAATTACGTATATAGCGCCGGCACAGCATACGAAAAGCATGCATTAAAGGATATTAACCTTGTTATAAATGACGGCGAGTTTATTGGAGTAATAGGACATACAGGGTCAGGCAAGTCTACCCTTATGCAGCTTTTTAATGGTCTGGAGAAGGCCACAAGCGGCTCTATTTACTACAATGGACAGGATATATATGACGAAGATTTCAAGATGAAGGAACTTCGTAATAAAGTGGGCCTTGTTTTCCAGTACCCGGAGCATCAGCTCTTTGAGACCACGGTACTTGAAGATGTTAAATTTGGTCCCAGAAATCAGGGGCTTTCTGCTCTTGATGTAGACATGAGAGCCTATGAGGCTCTTAAAGCTGTAAATTTCAGAGAAGAGCTTTATGATGCTTCTCCTTTTGAGTTATCCGGTGGTCAGAAAAGACGTGCAGCCATAGCGGGAGTTCTTGCCATGCAGCCTGAGGTTCTTATACTTGATGAGCCTACTGCAGGCCTTGATCCTAAGGGCAGAGATCACATATTAAAGCTTCTTTCAAAATTGCATGAGGAAAAAGGTATAACAATTATCCTTGTTTCTCACAGCATGGAAGATGTTGCTGAATATGTAGACAGGATCATCGCTCTTAACGACGGATCGATAGCCTTTGACGGAGCGCCAAAGGAAGTATTTACCCATTATAAGGAACTTGAAAAGATCGGCCTTCGTGCGCCGCAGGTAACCTATGTTATGCATGCCCTTAAAGATAAGGGATTTGACGTAGATACATCTGCCATCACCGTAAAAGAGGCTAAGGAAGAGATCCTTAAAGCATTAAAAAAGAAAAGATCCGGGGAGGGTGAGCTATGATAAGAGACATAACCATAGGTCAGTACTACCCAGCCGATTCGGTAATACATAAACTTGATCCGAGAGTTAAGCTGCTTGCCACCCTTGTGTTTATAGTTTCGCTTTTTATTACGACAAATTATATCGCTTATGTAGTAGCAGCGATATTTCTTGTCACTATGGTAAAGCTTAGCAAGGTACCCCTTAAATTCATTTTAAAGGGCCTTAAAGCCATTTTTATGATACTTGCCCTTACAGTTATCTTTAACCTGTTTTTAACGCAGGGTGAGCCTTTGGTGAGCTTCTGGAAGATAACTATTACAAAAGAGGGACTCAGGACTGCAATCCTTATGGCAGTCAGGCTTGTTTTCCTCATTATCGGTTCTTCGCTTATGACGCTTACCACTACACCGAACCAGCTTACAGACGGTATGGAAAAAGGACTTTCACCTCTTAAGAAAATAAAAGTACCGGTACATGAGATAGCTATGATGATGTCAATAGCACTGAGGTTTATCCCGATCCTTCTTGAAGAAACAGACAAGATCATGAAAGCTCAGGCAGCTAGAGGTGCCGATTTTGATGAAGGCGGCATTATCAAAAAAGCAAAGAGCCTTATACCTATACTTGTACCGCTCTTTGTATCGGCTTTCAGAAGAGCCAACGATCTTGCCATGGCAATGGAGGCAAGATGTTATTACGGTGGCGACGGAAGAACAAAGATGAAGCCCCTTAAGTATAAGGGCAAAGACTATGTTGCTTATATAATACTTGCGGTATACCTTGCGGCCATTATTTTGATCGCTGTATTGCTGTAGGTCTATTTTAAGGGAGGACAGGATGCGACGTATTAAGCTCACGGTAGCATACGACGGAAGCGACTATTGCGGATGGCAGCTGCAGCCCGGCTTCCCAACCATAGAAGGAGAACTTAACAAAGCCCTTACACAGATAGAGGGCAGGGAAATCAGTGTAATAGGTGCCAGCAGAACAGATTCGGGAGTGCATTCTCTTGGAAATGTTGCTGTGTTCGACTCCGACAGCACCATTCCCGCAGACAGATTTCCCTATGTGGTAAACAGGCTTTTGCCGGAAGACATCCGCGTGATGAAGGGAGAAGAAGTGCCTTCTGATTTTCACCCAAGGCACTGCGACACAAGAAAAACCTACGAGTACACCATATATGTTTCTGATATTTCAAATCCAAAGGAAAGGCTGTATGCTTACAGGCATTATGCGCCGCTTGACACGGATCTTATGAACGAGGCAGCAAGTGTACTTATAGGAACTCATGATTTTACGTCATTTTGCTCAGCAAAGACAGATAAAGAAGATAAGACGCGAACAATATATGAGCTTAACGTAAGACAGGAGAAAAACAAATATATCATCCATGTAGAGGGAAACGGCTTTTTATATAATATGGTCCGAATAATTGCGGGCACATTGCTTCGAGCCGGCGAGGGAGAAATGAGTGCAAAAAAAATAGAAGAGGCACTCCTTTTAAAAGACAGAGCCCTTGCAGGGCCTACGCTTCCGGCGTGTGGTCTGACCCTTGTGGGTATAACCTATTTATAAAGTAATGCGTGCAAAAAGACCTCATTACTGATATAATTAAAAGGGCGTGGAAACTATTTGCATAACATTGCTTGAAAGGATTATACAAATATGAACGAAATAATCACTGTTCGAGGCGGAAAAGCTCTTCGCGGAAGAATTAGTATCAACGGATCAAAAAACTCGGCACTTGCCTGCATTTCAGCAGCCTGCCTTGTTAATGATCACAGCACTATTGAACTTAAAAATGTACCAAACATTTCAGATATAAACATAATGTGTGACATTATCAGAGACCTTGGAAAGACAGTAGAATTTGAAAACGGCTGTTTAAAGATAAGCGGTGAGTTTACAAATTGCGAGGTTTCTACCACACTTGCCGGAAAGATCAGAGGCTCCATGTATTTCCTTGGAATCCTTCTGGCTACGATGGGTGAGGTTCACTGCGGATTCCCGGGCGGGGACCAGATTGGTGACAGACCTATAGATATCCATCTTTTCGGTTTAAAAAAGCTCGGAGCAGAATGCAACATCATAAACGGTGTTGTAGAAGGAAAGGTAACAGATAGACTTGAGGGAAATAAGATCTACCTTAAGTATCCAAGCGTTGGAGCTACCTGTAACCTTATGATAGCTGCATCAAGAGCATACGGCAAGACAGTTATCGATAACTGTGCAAAGGAGCCTGAGATAGTAGACCTTAGCAATCTTCTTATAGAGATGGGCGTTAAGGTCATAGGCGCAGGAACCGACCGTATTACCATTACAGGACAGGAAGTTATACATGGTGACATTTGCCATGAGATCATATCTGATAGAATTGAGGCCGGTGTGCTTGCTGTAGCAACCACCATTACAGGCGGTGAAGTCCTTATTGATAACACACTGCCTTACCACAATTACCCGCTTATTTCCCTGCTTAATGAGCATGGTGGATACGTTGAGGAGATGGATAATGGTATCCTTGTAAGAAGTGAAGGTATCATATCTCCTGTAGAAGTAGAGATGATGCCGTTCCCGGGCGTTGCCACAGACCTCCAGGCAGCAGTTACCGTAATGGCAACAAGAAGTACAGGTATTTCTACAATAGTAGACCACGTTTTCCAGGACAGATTCCAGTATGTTGACGAACTTCGCAACATGGGAGCCGAGATCGAAAGACGCGGAAATACACTTAAAGTATACGGCGGAAAGCCACTTACAGGAACTATGGTATTTGGAAATGATATCAGAGCCGTATCTGCGCTTATCTGCGCAGGACTTGTAGCAGACGGAACCACACTTATCGAAGGCGTAACACATCTTCGAAGAGGTTACCCGGATCTTGATACAAAGTTTAGGCAGCTTGGCGCAGATGTAACTATTGGCTGAAGATTTTAGTTGACATATGAAAAAAAGCATTATATAATGTTTAACTGTGTGAGTGAATCTACGAGAGTACAAATTCCACATACTGCTTTATAAGCTATTCCCCCACGTTTAGCGCGTCTTGCAGTATGATAGCCCCGGAAGATGTAGTTCTTATTGATAAACGTTTTTTATTGAAATATGGAGGAAAGACCATGAAGAGTTTTATGGCTAACCCGGCAACAGTTGAAAAGAAATGGTATGTTGTCGATGCAGAAGGACAGACACTTGGACGTCTTGCAACAGAAGTTGCTAATATCTTAAGAGGCAAGAATAAGCCTGTTTATACACCTAATGTTGATGCTGGAGATTATGTTATCGTAGTTAACGCTTCAAAGGTTAAAGTAACCGGTAAGAAGCTTGACCAGAAGGTATACTTCCGTCATTCAGAGTACGTTGGTGGTGTTAAAGAGACATCACTTCGTGATATGATGGCAACAAAGCCTTGCGATGTTATTACTCATGCAGTAAAGGGCATGTTACCAAAGGGATCTCTTGGAGCTGATCTTCTTAAGAAGCTTCACGTATATGCAGGTCCTGAGCATGACCACGCAGCACAGAAGCCTGAAGTTTACGAGCTTAAGGCTAGATACTAAGAAAGGAGTAATTAACAATGGCAAGTTCAAAGTTTTACGGAACAGGAAGAAGAAAAAAGAGTATTGCAAGAGTATATCTTGTACCTGGTAAGGGACAGATTACTATTAATAAGAGAAATATTGATGAGTACTTTGGTCTTGAGACACTTAAGCTTATCGTTCGTCAGCCACTTGTACTTACAGAGACAGTAGAGAAGTTCGACGTTATCGTTAACGTACATGGCGGTGGATTCACAGGCCAGGCCGGTGCTATCCGTCACGGTATCTCAAGAGCACTCCTTCAGGCAGATGCTGATTACAGACCAGCTCTTAAGAAGGAAGGTTTCCTTACAAGAGATCCTCGTATGAAGGAAAGAAAGAAATACGGTCTCAAAGCAGCTCGTCGTGCTCCTCAGTTCTCAAAGAGATAATCGTTTCTCTATACGAGATTACAAAGCATTATACAAGAGAGCCATTCGATTGGATGGCTCTTTTTTATGTTTAATAATAGTGAAACATTGATTCTATGGGATTAAAAAAATAATTAACATCAAGAGAAAGACCAAAGGGAGCGGCCATGACAAATACAGAACAGACCACACAAAATATGACATCAGGAAACAGTATGAAACAGATCATACTGTTCTTTTTGCCCTTATTATGGGGAAATCTTTTCCAACA
>JAEEOQ010000148.1 GCA_016284355.1 Lachnospiraceae bacterium | reverse complement strand
CGTCAGGGCAAAGTTCCTGTATGTCTTTGCATATATCAAGTATGACAGGAATCGTCCTGAGTCCCTTAAAAAGGCCTCCGGCGCCGTTTGTTTCCTGACCTAAAAGGCCGTGGCTGAGGGGTATCCTCTCATCCTTTATTCTTGCTTCAAGCTGGCCTATTCTCATCTGAGTTGTTACAAAGTCGGCTCCGGGAAGAGCTTCTCTTCTGTCTAAAGTTGTATAAAGCTTTATTGGCACTCCTGCCTTTGCTATCATCCTTCTTGCAAGAGCTGATGTTATCTCAAGTTTTTCCTTTCCGGCTTCAATGTCTGTAAGCCAAAGTTCCTTTACGGGAAGCTTATCATATCTTTTGATAAAGCCTTCAATAAGCTCAGGAGTATAACTTGAACCTCCTCCTATTGTTACGATCTTAAGTCCGTCTTTCATTTTGTCTTCCTCTCTTTGTTGTATTTTAATGCGCTGTGTGCGTATTATATTTCTTTTAATGCCAGATATGCGGCTCCGATCTTTCCCGCATTGTTGCCAAGTGCGCAGGCTCTTACCTCAGTGTAGTCCTCAAGATAAAACATATCTGAGATCAGACCTTTAAGGCCATCCACAAATCTTGGTTCTTCGCTTATGCCGCCTCCCACAAGCAGACATTCAACATCAAGTACCGTTACATAATTGCCAAGTACCATGGCAAGCTCATAAAGCCACTCATCATAGATCTTTTTGATACCGGGATCATCCATATGGGCAAAAATATATTCCCCGTTAACGGTCTCATCTTTCGTATATTCTCTTACCATATTTACAAGACCTGAAGTCGCCTCGGGGTTCCTTTTCTTTCCCACATAGCAAAATCCAAGCTCCCCCGACTTAAAATGGCTTCCCCTTATAAGCTTTCCATCAAGGACCGTCGCTCCTCCAAGACCTGTTCCAACCGTTACCATAACAAAGTTTTTCAGGTCTTTTGCCGCGCCCTTTGCCATCTCGCCGATAGCCGCACAGTTGCTGTCATTTTCCATAACGACTTTAAGCCCCGTGTAGCTTTCAAGTTCCTCTTTTATGTTTTTTTCAGTAAAACAGGCAGGTATACTAAAGTCGCTGTTTTCCCCCGTATCAGGGTCTATAAAGCCCGGCATGCTTATACCTATCCCTCTTATGTTTTCACTCTTTTCTTTTGCCTCGTCGCAGATCCCTTTAAGTGCTCCTATAAAACTTTCCGTGTCCTTTGGAGTATCTTCCTTATCTCCCCATTTTTCCTTAAGATCTTTCGAAAAAAGGCCGCACTTAATAAAGGTACCGCCGACATCGATTGCTAAAATGTCGCAAGTATCTCTCATTTTCATTCTCCTTTTATTTGTATCTATCCCTTAAGTCCTCCGAGGCTTATTCCCTCGGTTAATTTCTTTTGTACAAATGCGTAAAAAATCATGGTTGGAAGCATGACTATTACCATTCCCGCAAACATTGCTCCCCAATCCGTAGCAAATTTTTGCTGCTCCATCAGGTTTGCAAGGCCTATCGGAACTGTCCACTTCTTTTCACTAAGAAGCGTCATTGCCATAATATACTCATTCCAATATTCCATGAAATCAAACATTATCACAGTTACCAGTGCCGGTTTTGACATAGGGACAATGATCCTTGAAAGTATCTGCCCATATGTGCAGCCATCTATCTTTGCTGCGTTTTCATATTCTTTTGGGATCGATCTTAAAAATCCCGAAAGAAGATAGATTGAAAACGGCAGCGAACAAACTGCATAAACCACTGACAGCACTATGAGATTATTTGTAATCTCAAGATGCTCAAACACAACGTATTGATTTAAAAAACGCTGGAATTTATTCAGCATGAGAAAAATCGGAACAACTATATAATTCTGGCTTACAAACAGCCCCGCCATAAAAAGCAGCGATATTGCCCCGCTAAACTTAAACTTATATCTTGCTGTGACATAAGCGGTTGGAACAGCCAGTATAAGTAAAAATGCAAGACTCATAAGGGTGGTCACAAAAGAATTCTTAAAATAGCCGACCATATTACCCTTTATCAAAGCATTTTTGTAGTTTTCAATATTTATTCCCTTTGGCAGTGCCCAGGGATTATCCAAAAATTCCGTTGTGGTTTTAAAAGAAGTATAAAAAGTCCAAATTATAGGCAAAAGCACTATTAAGGTAAAAACCATCAAAATCAAACGAAAGATCAGTTTTTTGCCCTTACTCATTTCTATTTCTCCCGTTTATCTTAATATTGCACGATATCCCGTTTTGTAACAGCATTGCTTATAAGCGCCAAAACAAAGGAAAACATAAATACAAACACACCTACAGTCATCGCATATCCAAAGTTTGAATTTGTAAATGCCTGTTTATACATATATGTCAGGATAACTTCGGTTTTCCCGTTAGGTCCTCCTGTCGGTGTCATAAGCCTCACAAAAACAAAGCTCATGTTAATTGCCGAAATAATAAAAAATACCAGAGTTACCCTCACTATCTCCCACATAAGCGGCAGAGTGATATAAAAAAACTGTTTTATCCCGCTCATTCCCTCAAGATCTGCCACTTCGTACAGATCCTTTGGAATGCCGTCCATCCCCGCTATATACATAACCATATAATAGCCGACTGCCTGCCATATCATGGCAGCTGCAACGCACCATCTGGCTGAGGTTGCTTCCCCCAGCCAGCCTTGCATAGGTGCGTTTATGCCGATTATTTTTACACCGGCAGAAAGTATACCTTTAGTCGGGTCGTAAATCTGAATAAAAAGTGTGGCGATCACTACAAGCGAAAGCACATTCGGAAAGAAAAATACCGTCTGATAAAATGGTTTTTCTTTTAATTTCGACTGTTTTAACAATGCTGCAAAAAACAGAGCCAGTACTATCGTTATAGCTGTTACCGAAACTATAAAAAATATATTATTGGCAAATGCCTGTCTGAATTTGCCATCCCCTATAAGGGTTTTAAAGTTGTCAAATCCAACAAACTTTTTTTCAAGAGACAAACTGCTCATCTTAAAAAAAGACATGTAAAAAACATTTATGGTAGGCACCACCATTATAAGAATATATATAACCACGGTAGGTATGGTACAAACAGCTATAAATCTTCTTTTTTCCCTTTGTGATCTGCCGCTTTTCATATGTAAATATCCCCTACTTTAACAATATCTCTGAAAGCTTTTGGGAATCTTCTTCCACAAGCTTTGACCAGCCTTCTGTGTCAAGTTCTCCTGCCATAACATTGTTGATGCTGTTAAAAAGATCGTCCCTAATGCTGACTTCTGTCTGCTCTGTAAGTGCAAATCCGCCCGTTACAGGCACAAAACCCTTTTCAGAGATTGCATATGTTTCATATACACAGTCGCTAAGTACCGATCTTGTCTTTTCTGCCGCACCTACTATAGGTGGAAGCGAACCCGCATTTTCGGCAAGTAAAAGGATACTGTCATCCTCATACAGGAATTTGATAAATTCTTTTGCAAGATCAGCTTCTTTTGCTTTTGAAGGAATGTAGATCTCTTCTATATTTGACCATACACATGGATCATCACCTTCATTAAAAACAGGGATTCCTGTAAAGCCAAATTCAAAACCTTCAGCCCTTGGAGTATCTTTCATTTCATTCTCAAGCCAGTTGCCGTTAGGAATAAAAAGTGCCTTATTCTGTAAAAACTGTTCCTGAGACTGGGTATGAGTCATAGCAAGGGTTCCGTCAAGAAGCAGCCCTTCTTTTGCTATCTTCTCATATACGCCCATTACTTTCTTTACGGCATCAGATGTCCAGGCGCCGCTAACGTAATTAAAGCAGTTATCAAGTGCTTCGTAGCCGCCGGCAGAAGCAATGGCAGGCCAGATTACGATCTCGTTGTATGCAGGATCGTTTGCAGCTGCATATGTAAACAGATCAATCCCGTCGCCCTGTGCCTTATTACCAAGTTCAAAGAATTCATCCCAGGTCTTTGGAACATCGTATCCTTTTTCTTTAAAAAGGGTTTTATTGTAAAAAAGACCCATAGTGCTGTAAAAAAGAGGTGCACTGTAAATCTTTCCGTCTCCGTATGGAGATACTGTCGGTGCGTCAAAAACTCCCTTTACAAACTTTGCTTTCATATCTGCATCAAAAATATCATCAAGACAAAGAAGCGCTTTATCTTGAATAAGAGACTGCAGTATTCCTGATTCGTTTGTTGCTGAAAGGAAAATGACATCAGGCGGATTTCCGCTCATAATCTGAGGTCTTATTACGTCTCCGATCTTGGGATTTGCAGTGATATTTACGGTAACACCGTCATGTTTTTCCGCAAATTTCTTTGCTAGGGTATCCCAGACTTCTCTACCGTAACCACCTTCAAAAACCGCTACATTAAGTTCCTTTTGCCCTTCTGCCCCGGCATTTGTGTTTTTGCCGCTTGTAGCGGCAGGGTCAGTTCCTGCTTCTTTGTCGCTTACTTTAGCACAGCCTCCAAGTAACATAACCCCAAAAGCCAGTACGCAGATAAGCGCAAATAGTTTTTTGAAATAACTTCTCATAAGTTTCCTCCTTCTATCGCATATTTTTGCGATGGACTAAACTTATCAGTTTGCCTCGATTATATAAATAAATTATCTTGTTTTCCGTTTGAACTATTTTTACATCATGCTGGAAAACCCGAAAAATAAGCATTCATGTCCGAAGGATTAATGTGATAATATTTGTTGAAAGTCTTGTTAAAATAAGACTGTTCCTCAAATCCAAGCTCTATGCAAACCTCTTTTATCATTTTCTTTCCTTCGATCATTTTTATAAGAGCCAGTTCTGCTTTTTTCATGTTAATAAATGTGAATAATGGTAATCCTGTTTGATTTTTAAATATTCTGCTGGCATAAGCTTCGGAAAGCCCTACACTTGCCGAAATATCCGAAAGCTGCATTTTCTCACAGATATGCAGATCCACATATTTCATAATCTCGCGTATATCCTTACGTGAAGCATTTTCTCTGTTTTGCATCGGGCTTTTTCTGATTTCCTCTGTAAGCTTTATAAGGTTTTCCCTATATTCCGTATAAGTTCCCGCACTTTTAGCCTCGGTGTTAAGTTTTCCGTATAGTTGAGGGTTTTCGTAAAAATATATGACTGCTGCTTTGTAGACAGCCTCAAAAATATCGGAAAAATATTTCTTTGCCGTATTTATTTCCACTCTTTCCCCGATCAGCTCTTCCCTTATCTTTTCAAGTACGCAAATCGGCTCATCTCCTGCCCCTTTTATCAGTTCAAGACATATAAGCGAGCGCATTCTATTAATTCCCCTGTAATTCTGCATCTTAAATTCTTTAATATTCCCTATATCATAAATTCTTTCTGTGTTGTAAAAGCTAACGTATTCCGCGGCAGCTTTTAGCCTCCTTGCAAATCCCATATAATATATTAGTCCTGAAACAATCAGACAAAAAAGACAACAAAAAGCCAAGGCCTTCTTAATGGTACCCTTTTCGGAATACAGGTAACTGTTAAGGATCACCATCTGAGAAGTCCAGTTTTCTTGGTTTTCATCACTTGATAATTTCAAGCTCTCTTTATAATAGCTTTCATCCAAGGGAAACCCCACAGGAATCCGTTTGTCTTTGCTTACCACGACATTTCCCGCAGCATCCACTATTATGTAGCCTGCCGAATCATCTGAATTCATTTTCAAAAAGCACCTGTCAAATGATTCAGGATTGATATGGATAGAGATATAACCGATTGTTTCGCTTCCGTTCTTTTTAGCTATCTCCTTTGTATAGACAACATACTCTTTATTGCCCTCATTTACGCCAAGCCAGTCTATACCGCGTTGACAGTAATCCGAAAGCTCTAGAAATCTGTCCGGATTAAAATAGAACCAGCCTTGTGAATATATAGGTGTGCTATCCGCATCAAGCAGATATATCTGTTTTATATACGGCCGGTCAGACATATGATCAGACATTATCTTATTCATCGCTACAATGAACTCGTTCTTCTCGATCGGGTTCATTGCAGCAAAGTTTGTAATTCCTTTAATAATATCAGGATTAATCATCAGCTGGTTAGCAAGATTCTCATACTTTTCGCACTCAAAGTCGATCATCTTTTCTGCCGACTCAAGCACCTTTATAGCGTAATTCCCTGTTTTTTTGCTTATTGCCATGCGTAATATTCCATACGCTGCTGCCGAAAAAACAAGCAGGGGTATAACCGTAACCAACACAAATGAATAGATTAATCGCTTTTTCATGTTCAAATATCTCTTAGTCTGTCAGCGTACCAGGCAAATACCTGCCCAAGTCTTTCGCACTCACTTTCTTTTGATACTGTCTTCCATAGTTTTTTGTATCTCATAAACCAGTTTTCAAGGTCTGCAGCCACATCATTTGCCTTAAACCCGAATTTCTTCTTAAGCTTTTTCTCACTGTTGCAAAGAAGAAGTACCGCTTTGCCGCAAAGACTCTGTCCTTCTGCCATAAGAAGATAAGCGTTTGCAACTTCCTTAGTGTCTTTGCTAAGATCTTTAAGCATTCCGTAAAGCTCTAAGGAAGTTTCTTCCTGAAGTTTTATGTTTGCAAGGGTCTTATCAAAGTTACCAGGACTTATCACATTTGCTATATCTGCCTCAAGTCCTCTTTCTTTTGCTTCCTTGTAAGTAACAAAAGCCCACCAGTTAAAGCATTCGGCGTTTCCAAGGTTTTTAAATATATCTACGACTTTCTCGGTAGAGTCAAGATACTGAAGTGCTGAGATCCTTTTATTGATCTCATCTTCTTTTATACACTTGCTGCTCCATGAAAATGCTGCTCCATATATCATGCCGACTGTTGTAAATTCAGGGTGCTCCACATATCCAAGGTCGCCCCAGTCTGTGTTCATAACGCCAAGTACGTTATATTTGTGGCCGTTTTTGCACATGCCGTAAATATTTTTATAGGCATCGGCATGGTTGTTTATCATGTGGGTAAAACCCTGTACCGCAGGACATACATAAATATTTTTTGCCCCGGCTCCTGAAAGTTTTTTAAGATTATCTTCCTTTACCACAGGGTCGTACTCCCAGTTAAGGCAGATAGATTCTGCAGGAAGCTCTTTTATTATCTCAGGCTTTTCTACGATAATGTCTCCCCAGTACATAGGTATTTTCCCGCAGGATATGACAAAGTCGCAGATCTTCTTTAAAAACTCGATATATACCGCCTTTTCGCCCTTTTCTTCTGCGAGTTTCCTGCTCTTTCCCTTTCCAAGGTCAAAGGTTTCATCTGCACAGATATTAAAGTATTTTGATGAGAAAAGATCCATGTACTCTTTGATCCTTTTTGTCACAAAGTCGTAGGACTTCTCATTTGATACGTCTACGGTATGGTGTCTCATTCTTTCAACATAAGACGGTTTCTCATCCACATCCACTTCAAGTTCGCAGTACTCTTTAAAACTTCGGCTTCGTAAAAGCTCGTAAAGATGTCCAAAAGATGCCAGGGTCGGGATAAGGTCCACATGAAGCCTTGCGCAGTATGCGTCAAACTCCATTATCTCTTCTGCTGTAAGAGGTGTATCGTCTCTCCAGATTTCGCTTTCGTTTCTGAACATATAGCTGTGCTCAAGATAAAGCTGAAGTTCATTTATCTTATAAAGGGCGCATTTGTCAGCAATTTCCTTTAAAAACTCAAGAGTCGGGATACGTCCTCTTGTAACGTCATAGCTAAAGCCTCTTTTTTTGATGGAGGGCGAATCTTCTACCTTGCAGCAGGGAATAAGCGCCCCGTACTCACGAATAAGAAGTCTTAAGGAGCTTATCGCATAAAGAAGGCCTGCCTCGCTGCCGCCGCAAAGGCTGATACTGTCTTTTTCTACATCTATAGAATAAGACTCATCCTCATCGCCTTCTGCTGCCTTAAGAAAAATACATTTTCCGCTAAGATTAACTGTCCCCTTAGTTACAGTTACATCAAAGCCAAGGATATTTCTTATTTCTTCTTTAAGCAGACCGGCATAATAAAATGCATTTCCGGCAAGATCCGCATCAAGGCAGATACAGGTCTTGTAATCAAGTAAAAAAGTTCCTTTGTTTTCTTTAATTTTTTTCGGCTGTGGTAACAACATCATGATAAGTTTCCTCCGATTAACCTTTTATTGCTCCTATAAGCACACCGGATTCAAAATATTTTTGAATGAACGGGTAGAAAATAAATATAGGAAGTGTCGATACCACTATTGTACAATATTTTACGGTTTGTTTGTAGAGGATAAGATCACCTGAATAATCGGAAGCTTTTGCCGAGGTTCCGCCGGTGATGGTTGTAGTTACGTTTCCTGTAATAAGGATCTCCTTTAATATAAGCTGAAGCGGGAACTTGCTCCTGTCTCTAAGGAAGATAGATGCCTGGAACCATGAGTTCCAATGGGCTACAACATAGTAAAGGATAACCGTGGCAAGGGTTGCCTTCATAAGTGGAAGCACGATGGAAACAAGCACTCTTACGTGGCCTGCTCCGTCAAGCTGCGCCGACTCTATAAGGCTTTCAGGTATTCCTTTCATGGCAGTTCTTACAATGATAAGATTATAAGCACTAAGGCAGACAGGAAGGATAAGTGCAAGCCTGCTGTCAAACATGTTAAGTCCCTTGGTTATAATGATATAGTAAGCGATCATACCTCCGTTAAACATCATGGTAAATGTGATGAAAAACATAATGGCATTTCCCCAGATCGCGTCTTTCCTTGAAGTAGCGTATGCCGTCATCACGGTAAGTACCATACCGAGTGCGGTTGCCGTTATTACGTAAAAGAAAGTGTTAAGGTAACCACTTACTATATCCCTGTTTTGAAAAACAAGCTCGTAGCCTTTTAATGAAAAGCCTTTTATTCTCCAGATAATGCCCGACTGGCTAAGCACCCAGCCTGCATCCGAAAATGATGCGCATACCACATGCCACACAGGCAAAATACAAAGCAGTATCACGCACACAAATACAAAAATATTGAAAATATTAAAAATGGTCCTTGGAACCGATTTATATTCACGCATAATTTTCTCCTTAGAACAGACTTGTTTCAGTCACTTTTTTACTGATATGATTTGCGGCAATAAGAAGAGCAAAGTTAATAACCGAGTTAAACAGACTGACTGCACAGCTGTAACTGTAGTTAAACTCCAAAAGACCCTTTCTGTATACATAACTTGCGATAATATCCGCAGTCTCGTAAATCTGGGCATTGTAAAGAAGAATGGTCTTTTCATATCCTACCGACATCATGTTTCCTATCTTTAAGATAAGCATGATAAGGATCGTAGTGGAGATGCCGGGAAGCGTAACATGAAGAGTCTGCTTCCATTTTCCCGCACCGTCTATTACCGCAGCCTCGTATAACTGCTCGTCAATACCTGAAAGAGCGGCAACGTAGATGATACTTCCAAAACCTATTCCCTGCCAGATACCGGAGCCTATATAAAGGGTTCTCCAGTAACCCGGGATACTTAAGATATTCTGCTCATTTCCTGTAAACAACTTTACAACCTGGGTAAGAACTCCCTGAGACTTACAAAAGTCTATGATCATACCCGAAACAACTACCATAGAGATAAAGTAAGGCATATAGCTTATGGTCTGAACTGTTCTTTTAAACACCTTTGATCTAAGCTCATTTAACAGGAGTGCAAATATTATGGTAAGCGGAAATGCCACCACAAGCTCCCAAAAGCTTATAGCAAGAGTGTTTCTAAGCAATCTGAAAAAAAACGGATCATTAAAGAATTTTTGGAAATGCAAGAATCCCACTCCCGGGCTCTTAAACATTCCAAGTTTTGGCTTGTAATCCTGAAAAGCCATAACAAGACCGCTCATCGGAAGATAAGCGAATAGAAAAAAGTAGATCAATGCCGGAAGGGCCATCAAATAGACTACATAATTCTTTTTAAAGTCTCTTTTTATAGCCCTTCCCGTAAACTTTTTATTGGTTTTCACTATCAGGTTCCCCCTTTGATTTTTCTTTATGCCCATTCTATAATCGGCAAAAAGAAAAAAGTAGGGGCAGAATTCGTAAATCGTGGTCACTTTTCTTAATTTAGACGATTTTTGCGATTCTCAGTTTTCAACCTTAAGAATTCCTTTTTTTGTACTGTCCAGGTGTAATCCCCTCAATCTTGCGGAAAATACGGATCATGGCCTTGGAGTCAAAGAACCCGGCTTTTTCTGCCGCATCCTTTACTGCTTCGCCTTCATCAAGTAATTCTTTGCATTTTTCGACTCTTACAAGATGGAGATATTCAAGGATTCCCATTCCCGTATACTTTTTAAATATCCTTCCTATGTAAGTAAGGGTAAGGTCAAATTCTTCTGCTATGGCACCAATTGAAAGGTTTGAATCTGCGTAATTCTTTTCAATATACTCTTTGATGTCTGTAATGATCTTTGGCGCCTCAAATGCGGTTTGCTCCTCATATTCCTGAATTATCTCATCAAATATGACATCAATCTCGCATCTGAGCTGGTTGATGGATTTTGTCTGTAAAAGTCTGTTTGGAAGGTCAAGTTTTGTATACAGGCTTTCAAGCTGCTCATTTTCCATGCCCTCAAACATTCCCATAACTATGCTGATGATGCCTGATGCCTGGCACTGATTAAGTTTCATATAACTTATGTCTTTTTTAAAGCACTCATCCATCATCACTTCAAGGATCTGCCTTGCCCCGTTGTAATTCTTTGTGGCAACACAGTTGTTTATCTTCTTTATGTGCTCTGCATATTTGCTGGCAGAAGGAGCATCTTCCCCTTCACATCTTGACTCATATACTACGATATCATCAACAGCGTCGTCCCAGAAAGTCTTAAAGTTAGCTGTTTCCATGGCCTCTTCGTAACTTTCCGGAAGCTCGTTATAATCTTCATGTCTTGCGCTTACCGCTGCATATACGTCAAGTTTAAAGTAAATCTTGAAAAATTCTATACCTGTTTTTATCTTTTCTTTAAGATCAGGGCAATCTTTGGTAATAAGGATCACCGCGTTATCAGACTCTGTGGTAAGTCCCCAACTGTAGCCTATAACTATCTCGCTGAAGATATTCTTTATTGAAAAATAAACAAGGTTTAAATTATTATCCTGATTGTTCTCCTCATCTTCCGTATTAAAACTGCTCTCTTCGTACCCTGTAAAGCCTACGGCTATTATCCTGAAGCCCTGATTACTCCAGGCTTCTTCCATCTTCTTTACCAGCTCGTTTTTATACTCGATGACCATCTTATCATCACGTCTTCTGTCGTTAAGAAGGCTGACAAGCATTCTTTCGTTAAGAGCCTTATTGTGCTCTTTAAGCTGGTCTTCCATTCTCTGATAATCATTAAGGACATCAGACATGACATTTTCAAGCTTTGAAAATACTGTTTTTCCGGCTCTTTCCTCATTATAGTCGATGCCGTTTTGATTCATCTTAAGGAAGATCTTCTCAATAGGGCTTGATGTCTTCTTTGCAAAATAAGACGCAAGTAATGTTCCTATAATAATGCTTAAAAAGAGTTCAAGTGCGATAACGTAAAGCAGGTAATTGTTCTTTTTATAATACTCATTTTTCGGCACGCACATTACATACTTAAAGTCAGACATGGTAGAGGAAACAAAGGAGCAGATATAGTTTTTCCCTGCAATATCCGCATTATAAAGAGTTCCCTCATTCTCAAAAAACGAATAGGTAAAGGGTGTTTTTTTGATATCTATTTCATTGCCGATAACCTGATCTTTCTCATTAATAAGGAAGATAATACCGTTATCTGCTGCCGTTTTCTCAGAAATAAGGCTTTCTATGTCACTCCACTTTAAGACCGTTACTATACTTGCTTCTATGTCCCTGTAGTTTCTGGCATAATAGTTCTGGTAGGTGAATACCATGGTCTTATCTGTTCCGGGATTTAATATGTAATAGCCCGATGCTTTATTCCTTGTAAAGATAGAGGTATACCCGCCTTCAAGCCCCACCTCTTTTGCATAAATGTGGGTATAACCGCTTGAATATCTTCTCTTAGGCGTAATAAGATCTCCGCTCTTTGGGAAATATACATGAATATCGCTCATGAGGGAATTACTGTTTACTATACCTGCAAGGTTGTCTTTAAGGTTCACTATGTCATACATAAGCTCTCCTGTCCAGTTGCGATCTCGCATAAGGCTTTTTAGCTGCTTGTCGTTGGCAAGGGCGCTTTTTGAGAGCTTGTGGTTATATATGACCTGGTCGCCGATCTCCTGAGTTCTTCTTAAAATGCTGGTCTGATAACCAAGAACCTCTTCTCTTACCATATGATTAGAATAGCTGTACCCAAAAATCGTAAGAACAAGCGGTACGGCAAATACTATCAAATAGGATTTCAGGTATTCCACATAAGTTTTACTTTTTCCCCATTTTCCCATTGCATATCCTCCGTTTCATTTGTAATATTATAGAGTAAAAAAAATCAATCCACAAGTTTTTGCATGATTTTGAGAAGAAAGTTCGAAAATCGGTAACCCGTTTTTTCGATTTTTAAAACCTAATTTGAAATCTGAACATTTCTTTTTACCTTCATTTGTCGGATGATAGATTTATCAGAACAAATCGGATCCGTTTCTGAGAGAGAAGGAAATAACTAGGAGGAAAAAAAATGAAATCAAAAAAATTAACCGCCGGCATTCTTATTGCTGCCATGGCAATATCATGTTTAAGCGGCTGCGGTAAGAACTCCGCAAAAGTATCAGGCGGCAACGACTCTACACCTGCAGGAAGTGCGGCGCCTGCACAGACAGAAGCAAACGAAAATTTCGAAGCGCAGGAAGTGGTCCTTCCACTTACAGAGGAGAAGACAACACTTTCAATGTTTATCCCTCTTGATGGAAACATGGCAACTGTAGTTGGCGATTACAATGAAAACAAATTCTTTAAAGAACTTGAAAATCGTACCAACGTACACATCGACTTCAGATGCCCTGCTATCGGAGAAGAGTCCACTGCTTTCAACCTTATGATCGCTTCAGACGAGCTTCCGGATCTTATCGCACATCAGGGATATCATTACGTAGACGGTCTTGACGCAGCAGTTGATGACGGTTACTATATGGATCTTACTCCATATCTTGACACACTTCTTACAAACTACAACAAGCTTCGTCTTAAGAACGACTTCTTTGCAAAGAGTACAGTTACAGATAAGGGCCGTGTAGTTGGTTTTTATCAGATCTTTACAGAGCCACAGCCTGCATACAAGGGCCTTCAGATCCGCGAAGACTGGCTTAAAGACCTTGGTCTTGAGGTTCCTGTTACTTTTGATGACTGGGAAGTTATGCTTACCAAATTCAAAGAGGAAAAAGGTGCTTACGCTCCTCTTAACATCGGTTCTCTTGGCTACAACATGGACAGCAACTCTATGAGCGCAGGTTACAACGTACTTAACGGATTTATGAACGTAAATGGTACAGTTAAGTTCGGCCCTGCAGAAGAAGGCTGGAGAAAATACCTTACAAAGATGAACGACTGGTACAACAAGAAGCTCCTCGATCCTGACTTTATGACAGACGGTGCTTATATGCCTGAAATGAGCATTATCACCTCAGGTCAGTGCGGAGCATGGGATTCAATGTACACAATGCCTGCTCTTTACGAGGCTTCATCAGATGATAAGAACATGCAGATCATTCCTGTTCCTTCCCCTGTTGAAAAAGCAGGAGATGAAGTACATGTTCGTCTTGCAGACTGCATCATCCACGCTTACTGCACAATCTCTGCAGAAAGCCAGAATAAGGAACTTGCTATGAAGTGGCTTGATTATCAGTGTACAAAAGAGGGTTCACTTCTTGCAAACTATGGTATCGAGCATGAAACCTTCGAATACAACGCAGAAGGAAAGCCTGAATACACAGATCTTATCACCAACAACCCTGACGGCCTTTCATTTGCACAGACTATGACATACTACTGTCTCCCTCCTTCACTTATCGGTGGCGACTACGACTGGACACGTGAGCTTAGCTCAGTTCCTGCAGAAGATGTTAAGTCTCTTGAGGTTTGGAGCGAAGTTCCTGACGATTACAACATGCCTGCTGGTATCTCCTACACAAGTGAAGAGGCAAAGGAACTCGGCGAGATCGTAAACAACATCAACACCTTTATCTCAGAAAGAACAACACAGTTTATCACAGGTGTTATGGATATCAACACAGAGTGGGATAACTACATCCAGACTATCAACGACATGAACCTTGCAAGAGCAATCGAGATCAACCAGGCTGCACTTGACAGATTCAATAACAGATAATTCCATCTTAATTGCGATACAATCCTTTTTCAAGAATAAAAGCCTTCGATCATTTAAGGTCGAAGGCTTTTATGATAACTTATATTATCTTATGTCATATACGCTTCTAAGTCTTAATTTGCTTGGGTCTCCTTCAAGGATCTTAACTCTGACTTCGCCCGGATCCATATCAAAGTAGTTGTCGGAAAGTTTGAGTCTTTCGTCCTCGTTCTGGATCTCTACATTTTTAGCGTAAGCCTTTGAAGTAACAACGATCTCATCGCCCTCTACTCTTGCGCTAAGCTGTGGATCAACAAACTTAAAGTGCTTTGGAAGTGAGAAGGTTACTGAGCCGTGGCTTATAAACGCGCCATCCTCATAATAAGCATCCCAGCTTACATAGTCTCCGTAAAGATCTGCCTCAGGAAGCTCTACCACGTCTTTGTACTGAGCTGTAAGAGCAGGTACGTCAAAATGCTCTTCGCAGGTCTTCTTAACAGTTCCGTCAGCGCTTCTTAAGGTCCATACAAGCTTAACCTTAACAGGAGCCATAGTCTCGTTACTTACGTTAAAGTGAACTGACTTTGTATAATGAGGATTTTCCATGTTTACGTTGGTATTCTGGCTCATAACGCCCTCTTCCTCGCAAGAAACAAGGACAGGTGCAAAGAATCTCTTTGCAAGGTAGTGAACCGCTTTCCATCTTCCCTCATAGTCGATGGAAGACCAGCTTGCTACAGGCCAGCAGTCATTAAGCTGCCATACCACAGCGCCCATACAACGGCCTCTGTTACGACGGAAATGCTCAACGCCGTATCTGATGCCGTCAGCCTGAAGGAGCTGAGAAGCGTAAACAAGAATATCAAAGTTTGTCGGATAAAGGTAGGTAGCCGACATATAGTTCATGATCTTGCCGTTTGCAGAGCCGTTTCTCTGGTGCTTTTCCATTACATATGAGAAGATATTCTTGTCTTCCTCCTCAGCAAAGGTCTCAATAGTCTTTACTGCAGGGAATGACTGGAAGCCAAACTCTGAAAGATAACGGAAGAAATGCTCTCTGTATGCTGTAAATGGCTTGTTTCCGTGCCATACTTCCCAGTAGTGGCAATCGCCTCTGTTAGGGTCTGAAGGATTATCGAAAGCTCCGCCTGATGAAGGGCTTGATGGCCAGTAATCAGTATTTGGATCATATTCTTTAAGGAGCTTTGGAATAATGTATTCATACATCTTAACGTAGTCTGACTTCTGTCCGAGGTTATTCATCCAGCCGCCATGCATAAAGCCGCCAAGCATGCCGTATTCGTTGAAAATGCCGCGCATCTCGATACCCATGCCTGCCATCTGAACAAACTGCTCCATCTCATTATTACCGCACCAAAGACCAAGAGAAGCATGGTGCCTTATTCTCTTAACGTTATCTATAACTTCTGCAGTGATATTTTCCTCAAAATCATCTGTAAGGTTGTATACTGCACAAGCAAACATGAAATCCTGCCATACAAGGAGACCGAGCTCATCACATGCATCGTAAAAATCATCATGTGGATAATATCCGCCGCCCCATACTCTTATGGTGTTAAAGTTTGCTTCTTTACACTGCATTAAGAGGTTGTAGGTTCTTTCTTTATTTACTCTCGGGAGAATGTTGTCTTCCGGAATATAATCCTCGCCCATGGCAAAGATCTTTACTCCGTTTACCTCATGAGCAAAGCTCTCGCCCCACTGGTCTTTCTCTCTTGCAAGTCTTACGGTACGAAGACCTATTCTCTTTTCCCATGTATCAAGAACTGTTCCATCTTTAAAGAGCTCAACCTTTACGGTATAAAGAGCCTGCTTGCCGTAGCCGTTTGGCCACCAAAGCTCAGGCTTTTCTATCATGATCTTTTCAGGTGAGCCATCGTATTTACTTGAAGCTCCGTTTGGATCTGTAATGGTCACAACATAGTTAAGACCGCAGGCATCCTTATCTGAGCAGTCCTGTGCCACGCAGAAGGGATCGGTGCAATCAAGCTCAACTTCAAATTCAAGCTCAACCTTGCCGTTTTCGTGATGCTGTGTAATATACACGCTGTCAAGAGCTGCAGTATTGATACCAAGAAGCTCTACGCTTCTCCAGATACCGGCATCCGGGAGTCTTGGACCCCAGTCCCATCCAAACATACAATGAGCCTTACGAAGAAGCGGGAATCCCTGCATAGCATCTTCAGAACCGTCTGCCGGGTCCTTCTCATAAGCCTCTTTGATGAACTTTGTAGGAGAATGAAGTACGATACGGATGCTGTTGGCACCTTCCTTTATCATATCAAGAACTTCATAGTCCCAGGTACGGTGCATATTGTCTACACAGTCAAGAAGAACATCGTTAAGATAGATGTCTGCAAGAGTATCCACACCGTTAAATCTAAGCACAGCCCTGTCAGAAGCAAGTATTTCCTTGCTTGGCTCAAAGCTCATTACGTATTCATAATCGTAATCCATAAGAGCAAGTGCTTTCATTTCGTTATCCTTGTAATAAGGATCTTCCATCTTGCCTGCAGCAAGAAGGTCGCCGTAAACAGACCCCGGTACTACAGCAGGGATAAAGTCCTGCCAGCCGACCTGTCTCATTTTCCAGCCGGAATTAAGTGATTGTCTTTCCATTTTTAAACCTCCATAAGTATATTCCACATTTTTCACACAGTCGGGGCGCCGTAAAAGGCGTGTACCGGTGTTAATTCATGTTGATCTCTTTCCATTTCTCCTCATCAACTTTAACGCCGTAATCCTTAGCCCAGCCTTCGTAAACCTTTTTAAAAGCCTCTGTCTGTCTTTCGTTGATGATCTTTTCTTTGTTCTCTGCTGTCTCGTCTTCGTCAAGCTCGTTTATACAGTGAACGATATAGCACTTCTCATCCCCTACGATAACGCCGCTTATCTCGCCTGTTTTAAGGGAAAATGCAGCCCTGTCAAAGGCTTTTTCCATAACGCCTTCAGGAATGGTATACTGGATCTCCGGCTCATTTGAATGAACCGTGGCAAGTGAATAAAAATCTGTTCCTTCGGCTGCTGCCTGCTTTTGCAGTTCGTCTGCCTTAAGAAGGACCTCCTGTCTTCCGGAAGGCTCGTAATTAAGCGTTAGAACCTCAAAGCTTGCAACCCTTGCCTGCTCGTCGCTTACGCTGGTATTAACATCAGCCGTTACAACGTCAAATGTCTTTGAGCTTAAATAATTGTCGTGGTATATCTTTTCAAGCAGCTCTGTGGTAATGTGGTAGCGGGCTTTGTCTTCATCGTTTATCTCGTCCATCTGCTGCCTTACGGTATCTGCGATCTCTTCCACCTCATCTTCCGTTACAACGATGCCAAGTTCTTCCGCCTTTGCGGTTATTACCTTAAGCTGTACTATCTCGCCAAGTACGTCGTCTTTGCACATATCAAGGAAAGTCTTCTTACCAAAGGAAACATCCCAGATATCCTTGCCAAAATAGCCCTCATACTGCTCTTTGATACAGAGCATATAAAACATTATCTCGTCTTCCGTTGCCCCTTTTTCGCCGACAGTGATGATATTTTCAACGCTGTTTTCTTCCTCTGTCCGGCCTTCCTGTGTTTCTGCCTTCTTGCCGCAGGCCGCAAAACAAAGGGCAGCGGCAAGTATAAACATCAATATCAATAATCTCTTTTTCAAGACGGATCCTCCTGCTGTTTTTCCTGTGTCAAAAGTTCCCTTAAGAATGACTCAAGGATCTCTTCAACGGTACTTAAGATCTCCTTTTTGCCCACATTTTTAAGGGAATATATAAAGTAGGGTTTTGCCCCTGTGTTAAACTTCATCTTTCCATTGTATAATGCCACAAAGTCGGGTATCTTGGCAACATTAATTTCAGCTTTTTGATAAAGTTTTAATTCCAGACTCTCTGATAGTATCTTAACGTCTGTAATGTAGCATTTATGAGCAATAGCACGCATCAGCGATATACGGAGAAGGTTATCTACGGCAGGCGGTATGTCACCGAATCTGTCTATAAACTCGTCCTGCATATCGGAAAGCTCTTCCGCAGTTTCGATACCCGCTATCCTCTTATACATCTCAAGCTTTGCAGCCTCGCTCTTTATGTAAGTTGCCGGAATATAGGCATCCACATCGATATCGATGGTTGTCTCAAAATCGTCTGAAAGTACTTCTTCGCCCTTAAGCCTCTTTACTGCCTCATCAAGCATCTTGCAGTAAAGATCGTAACCTACGGCAGAAATATGACCGTGCTGCATCTGCCCCAAAAGGTTTCCTGCGCCTCTTATCTCAAGATCTCGCATGGCGATCTTAAAGCCGGAGCCAAGATCTGTAAATTCCCTTATGGCTGCAAGCCTCTTTTCTGCTATCTCTTTTAACATCTTGTCGCGCTTGTACATAAGAAAGGCGTATGAAGTACGGCTGCTTCGCCCGACTCTTCCTCTAAGCTGATAGAGCTGCGAAAGGCCAAGTCTGTCCGCATCCTCGATTATCATGGTGTTAACGTTTGATATATCAAGACCGGTTTCAATAATGGTGGTAGACACAAGCACATCTATATCACCGTTAATAAAGTCATACATGATCTTTTCAAGCTCGCGCTCACTCATCTGGCCGTGGGCATAGGCCACATTGACGTCGGGAAGGAGCTTTGACAGCCTGCTTGCCACGTCGGCTATGCCGTTTACCCTGTTATAAACATAGTAAACCTGACCGCCCCTTGCCACCTCTCTTGCTATGGCTTCTCTAACTATCTCTTCGTTGTATTCAAGTACGTAGGTTTGTATCGGAAGCCTATCTACAGGGGGCTCTTCAAGCACGCTCATATCCCTGATCCCTACAAGGCTCATGTGGAGTGTACGAGGTATAGGAGTCGCTGAAAGCGTGAGAACATCAACGTTTTCCTTAAGTTTCTTTATCTTCTCTTTGTGTGTGACTCCAAATCGCTGCTCCTCATCTACGATAAGAAGCCCCAGTTTTTTATATGAAATATCTTTTGAAAGCACCTTATGGGTTCCGATGACTATATCAAGGGTGCCGTCTTTAAGGCCGCTTATTATCTTCTTTTGCTCTGCCGGCGTCTTAAAGCGGCTCAGCATCTCGATCTTTATTGGGTAGCCTTTCATCCTCTGGGTAAAGGTGTTGTAGTGCTGCTGCGCAAGTATGGTGGTAGGCACAAGGATAACAACCTGCTTACTGTCCATAACTGCCTTAAATGCGGCTCTTATGGCTATCTCGGTCTTTCCGTAGCCAACGTCCCCGCAAATGAGGCGGTCCATGATCCTGCTGCTTTCCATATCGCGCTTGGTATCTTCAATGGCGCGGAGCTGATCGTCTGTCTCCTCGTAAGGGAACATTTCCTCAAACTCTGTCTGCCAGACCGTATCCTTTGAAAATGGATAGCCCTCTTTCATCTGCCTTTTTGCGTAAAGTTCCACAAGGTCCTTTGCTATCTCTTCTACGTTAGAGCGCACTTTGGCCTTGGTGCCGGACCACTCAGCAGAGTTAAGTTTGTTAAGTTTTGGCTTTTTAGCTGCATCCGCCCCCGCATACTTTTGGAGCACAGAAAGCCCTGCCGCAGGAACGTACAGATTTCCTCCCTCGGCATACTCTACCTTTATATAATCCTTGACCACTCCGCCGGTCTCGATCTTTTCTATACCGCGGTATATTCCAAGGCCGTGGTTTTCATGCACCACATAATCGCCGATGGCAAGGTCGTTAAAACCTGCGATCTTGGTGCCTTCATAAGCCGACTTTTTCTTTTTGTGTTTTCTTTCTGCACCGAAAATATCGGTCTCAGAAATGTATACAGTCTTTATAAGAGGATACTCAAAGCCTTTATGAAGGCTTCCGTATATGGTTACTACCTCGCCGGGCTGCAATACTCTATCCGGGTCGCTGCTAAATACGGCGCTTATCTCATTTTCCCGCAGATCGTCTGCCACATGCTCTGCTCTGGTTCTTGAACCGCAGGCGATAACAGTTCTGTAGCCCTGCTTTTTGTACCTTGCGATATCCTTTACAAGCAGCTCAAAGTCGCTGTTATACGAGCCCACAGACTTTACGGTAAGGTCAAGTCTTCTTACGGGCACAGCAAAAGAACACCTTGCTTCGATAGTACATATCATGCAGGTATTTTTCTTTGCGGTATCCCGGAGCAATGTCTTGTGGCTAAACAAAACTCCCATCTGACCCGGCAGGATATAGCCCTTTTCAAGCCTGTTAGTCATGCTTTCCGCAAACTCTGTCTCTATCATCTCTCCCTTTTCTTCAAGCCTTCCGGGCTCATCAAGGAAAAAGATGGTGTCATCACCAAAGTAGTCAAGAAAGGAAACCGTATCCTTGTAAAAATATGAAATATAACTGTCTATACCAAAAGAACCACCATATATATCAAGATTCTCTTCAAATTCTTCCGTAATGTGCTTAAGCCTTGCAGCTTCTTCTGTCAGCATTTCAAGACGAAGGGCTTTAACTCTCTCATCTCTTTCTTTATTGATCTTAGCGATACCCTTTGCCTTGCGCTCACTTCCAAGTATAAACTCGCTGGCAGGATAAATGTTTATGCTGTCGGTTTTTTCTATAGAACGCTGACTTTCTACGTCAAAGGTCCTGATGGTGTCGATCTCATCATCCCAAAGCTCTATACGCACGGGAGTCTCATCTGAAAGCGGGAAGATGTCGATGATACCGCCTCTTATGGCAAACTGTCCCTTTGCCATGACCTCTTCCACTCTCTCGTAGCCAAGTGCCACAAGCTGCTTCTTTAAAAGGTCTACATCAAGCTGCCCGCCTGCAGTAAGGCTTACAATGCTCTCTTTTACATAAGAAAGAGGAAGTATCTTATCCATGGCGGCTTCAACAGAAAGCACCACCGTAACAGGCTCTCCGCTTAAAATATGCTTTATTACCTCAAGTCTTTTTGCAACGATGGCACTTCCGTGTACATCTGCCGAAAAGAACATAACATCTTTGGCAGGATAAAGGTACACGTCTTTTGAGTAAAGGCGAAGGTCTTCGTATATCTCCTTTGCCTTAAGCTCGTTATATGTAACTATAACTCTGTTTTTATAGTCTGCCCCAAGGCCTGCCATAATATGAGCCTTTTGGGAATCTATACATCCGGACAGCAAAACAGGAGTGTCTTTTGCTAAAAGGCACTCTTTTGCGGTCTCATATTCCGTTAGATCAAGAAGTGGTTGTAATAAGGTGTTCATGATTTCACTTTTTGATTGTATTTGTTCATGGCGGCTTCAGGCCCTTCTTCCATAATGGTAACCGCTGCCTTTCCCGCTCTGTCTATGGCATCGCGGATAATCTCTTCCGTATCTTTGTCAAACCTTGCAAGAACGTGGTCTGCAAGATCCCATTCTGTAGGTCTTGCTCCCACACCTATCTTGATCCTGGTAAAATTCTGGGTTCCAAGGTGTGCAATGATATTTTTAAGTCCGTTGTGCCCGCCTGCGCTTCCCTTTGGCCTGACTCTGATATTCCCCGGCTCAAGGTCAATATCATCTGAAATGACTATAAGCTCGCTCTCAGGGTCCAGATGATAAAAATCAACAAATTCCCTTACGGATTCTCCCGAAAGGTTCATAAAAGTCTGGGGCTGTGCAAGTATTACCTTGTTGCCGTTTATAAAGCCTGCGCCGCAGACTGCCTTGTGTTCCTTTTTGTTTAGTTTGATATCGTACTCGTCTGAAAGATGAGTGATGGTGTCAAATCCTATGTTGTGTCTCGTTCCCGCGTATTTGGTGCCGGGATTGCCAAGTCCTACTATTAAAAACATATGGGGTGCCTTTCAAAAAATAATTATATACACAAGAAAAAAGGGCATCATAAGATACCCTAATCCTCTAAAGTAGCAGCTAAATACTCTTAAGCCTCTTCGTCGTTTTCAAGAAGAGCAGTTTCATAACGCTCAAGAATGATAGCCTGAATCTTTTCACGAGTATCTGAATTGATAGGATGTGCTATATCACGATACTCTCCATCGCCTGCCTTACGGCTTGGCATGGCGATAAATAATCCTTTCTCGCCTTCAATAACTTTGATATCATGTACCACAAATTCGTTATCAATAGTTATTGATACAACAGCTTTCATCTTGCCTTCTTTTGCTACCTTACGTACCCTAACATCAGTGATCTGCATGTCGTAGGCCCCCTTTTAGTATAATCTTTGAGTTGCATATAAGTAATAAGATGAGATAAAAAACCCCATTTATCCCGTATATGCGTAGTATATCACATTATTTTAAAAAAATAAACAGAAAATTACATTTTTTAAATCGCGTAAAGGTGCTAAAATTCTGCTTTTTCTGCATTTTTTACTTGCTTTTGTGACCGATTTTTCGCCGCCTTGTTTTAGATATTGATTTATGCTATACTTGTGCGGTAGTTTAGCATAAACACGGAGATGTTTTTATAATGAATGGAACAGTAGATTTTAGAAACAAAAAACATATACATTTTATCGGGATCGGCGGTATAAGCATGAGCGGTCTTGCTGAGCTTCTTTGCTCTAAGGGCCTTAAAGTAAGCGGTTCCGATAGAAATGAAAGTCCCGTTACAAAGCACCTTTCTTCTCTCGGAGTAGATGTTATGTACGGACAGGCCTACGAGAACATAACGCCTGATATTGACCTTGTTGTTTATACTGCTGCCGTAAGCAGCGATAACCCGGAGATGATGGCGGCAAAAGATCTTGGTATAACCACTATAACAAGAGCCACTCTTCTTGGGCTTATCATGAAAGATTACGATGACGCCATCTGCGTGGCAGGTACCCACGGCAAGACCACTACCACATCCATGCTTTCACACATCTACCTTCAGGCAGGCGTCGATCCTACGATCCACGTTGGCGGTATCCTCAAAGATATCAAGGGCAATATAAAGATAGGAAGCAAGGAACATTTCATTACCGAGGCCTGTGAATACACCAACAGTTTTCACGAATTTTTCCCTACTACAGCCATTATCCTTAATGTAGAAGCAGAACACCTTGACTTTTTCAAGACTCTTGCTAATTACCGCGCTTCTTTTAAGAAGTTTATCGGGCTTCTGCCTGATGACGGACTTCTTATTATAAACGGTTCTATTGATTCTTATAAGGAGCTTTGCGCTGATACCAAGGCCAGGATCGTTACTTACGGTGTTCCGCAGGTTTCAGATTATTATGCTGATGAGATCGGCTTTGACAGGCTCGGACACGGTAGCTATACCCTTTGCGGTCCTGCCGGGAAGATCGGAAGAGTTGAGCTTTCTGTAGTTGGCGAGCACAATATATCAAACTCTGTTGCCGCTGCGGCCTGCGCTCTTACAGAGGGTCTTTCTTTTGAGGCTGTGGCAAAAGGTCTTAAATGCTTTACAAATGCAGATAAACGTTTCCAGTACAAGGGCGAGAGAGACGGAGTAGTTATAATAGACGATTATGCACACCACCCAACCGAGATAAAGGCCACACTAAATGCTGCACTTAAAGTAGAACACAACAAACTCTGGGTAGCCTTCCAGCCCCATACCTATTCTAGGACCAAGGCTTTCCTTAATGATTTTATTGATGCTCTTTCTCTTGCCGACGGAGTAGTTCTTGCAGACATTTATGCCGCAAGAGAAGACGACCCGGGCGACATTTCTTCTAAAGACATCATGAACGGACTCGTTAAAAAGGGTGTTGAATGTACGTATTTTGATACATTTGAAAAAATTGAAAACTTTTTAATCAACAATTGTAAACACGGTGATCTGTTGATAACCATGGGCGCCGGCAATATTGCAATTGTTGGAGAAAAACTTCTACTTAGGTAGTTTTCCACATTATCCACAACCTTATCAACATATGACACTGATAAGCGTTGTGGATTTTTTGTTGGTTCATTGTTTTTTCTACTCTTATAGACCTCAATCGGACTTTTCCCTTTATTTCAATGAATTTAAGTCAGATAACAGACTTTCTATCCGTGTGGTATGCACAGTTTTATCCACATTATCCACATTATCCACAATCCACAGTTTGTGCGGGTTTGGGGATTCTCTGCCTATTTTCAAATCATTTTTTCTATGCTATACTACTTTCTGCACGGCGAAAGTAAGCGATTTTCTTTACCGCGCAAGGAGGAGAATTGAAAAAATGGGAAACACCGAGTTCACGCTTTCAGGAGGAAAAGAGCTGGACGTAACAGCTCTGTCCAATTCATTTATAGATCACATTATGCCAAAGCTTAACGGAGCATATGTAAAGGTTTATATCTATCTCTTAAGGAGTTTTTCCTGCAGATCAGGGCTTTCCGTTACCGCCATCGCAGACGCCCTTGAGAGTACCGACAGCGACATTTTAAGAGCACTCAGCTCTCTTGAAAAATATAATCTTATCAGAGTGGTAAAAAACGAAGCCGGCGAGATCACCGAGATACGTTTTGCAGATTCTGTCAAAGCAGCTGAGCCGCAGAGTCCTTCCGTTCCTTCTTTTATGATAAAGCAGGAAAGCCAGGCTCCGCTTGCTCCTGTTACACAGTTCCCTGTTCCTGAGGTTCGCAGAGAGCCTGAGGTTGCTCATATTCCTGAAATAAGCGACACCAAGCTTAAAGCCCTTAAAGAGAACGTTGAAGTTGAGTGGCTTATGAGTAAGGTGGAAAACTACCTCGGAAGACTTCTTAATCCTTCCGATACTCAGCTTATTATTTACCTTCACTGTGAAGTTGGTTTTGATGCCGACCTTATTTTCTATTTATATGAGTACTGCACTTCAAAGGGCAAGAATTCTTCCCAGTATATCGAGAAAGTTGCATTAAACTGGGTTGATAAACATATAACTACGGTTGAAGAGGCTCAAAACGAGTCAGTCCGCTACAACGAGCACTATATTACCGTTTCCAAAGCCTTTGGAATGGGACGTATGCCTGCTTCTACAGAGCAGGAGTTCATTAACCGCTGGACTCAGGAGTTTAATCTTTCAGACGAGCTCATTACAGAAGCCTGCAACCGCACCCTTCTTGCTACCGGCAAGCCTGATTTTAAGTATGCCAACAAGATAATGGAAAACTGGGCTAAAAAAGACGTTCGCACTCTTAGCGACGTAGCCGCTCTTGATTCCATCCATCAGCAGACATCCGCAAGATCGGCAGCTAATTTTGGCAAGAGCGATAACCGCACTTCGGGGAATAAGTCAAATGCCTTTATGTCTCGTAATTACACTACAGACGACATTGACAACATTGAAAAAGTGCTGCTTAATCGCGAGGGTTAAAAGCTATATGATGTATAGAACAGAAACTGTGTCTTTTCAGGGGGTAGTCTTATGAATTTAAAAAATTACCAGTACAATCGTATTCTGCGCGAATACGATTCCAAGCAGCTGCAGGCAAAGTGGGACCTTAATCTTCGTACAGAGGAGATCTACAACGAGATCCCTGAGCTTCGCGATATCGATCAGACCATAGCTTCAGGCTCTATCAAATATGCTAAGCTTCTTCTTGAAGACAACCACGTTGCTCTTGAAGATCTTCGCGAGACCAACAGGGCTCTTTCTCAGAAGAAGAAAGCTCTTCTTAAAGAGCACGGATATCCGGATGACTATCTTCAGCCAAAGTATTCCTGCCCTGACTGCAGAGATACAGGCTATATCGGCTCAGAAAAGTGCCACTGCTTTAAGCAGGCTATCGTTAACCTTCTTTACAGCCAGTCCGGTCTTAAAAACACCCTTGACCAGGAGAATTTCTCCTCATTTGATCTTGACTACTATTCCGACGAAAAGTCGGATTATGATGATACCGTAAGTGCCACTCCTTACGAAAACGCCAGGAGGGCACTTACGGAATGTAAGAGCTTCGTTGATAATTTTGACAACGAATACAAAAATCTTCTTATTTTCGGAAAGACGGGCGTAGGAAAGACCTTTCTTGCAAACTGTATTGCAAAAGGTCTTCTTGACACCGCCCACACCGTGATCTACCTTACCTCCTTCCAGCTTTTTGATATGCTCGAAAAGTATACCTTCCGCAAATACGGCGGGGACAATTCACTTGATGAGGGCGAGGCAGGTCTTGATTACATCCTTGATGCCGATCTTCTTATTATAGACGATCTTGGCACTGAGCTTACCAATTCCTTTATCACAAGCAGATTATATCTTTGCCTTAATGAGCGTGACCTTCGAAGGAAATCCACAGTGATCTCCACCAATCTTTCGCTTACAGACCTTAACAACAATTACAGCGAAAGAATTTTCTCACGAATCATGAACAATTACACACTGGTTAAGATGATCGGCAGCGATATCAGATTTAAAAAGCATCTTAATTCTGCGAACAAAAAAATAGTTTAACGCATTAACTTGACAATATTGCTTTTTAATGGTAAAACTTTAGGGTCTAAAACTAAATAAACCAAAGCTATGGAGGAAAAAAGCATTATGCCACAGGAAGATTACATTGAGACAATACCGGCAGGCCAGCTTGGGATTGTTTCAACAAAGAGCTGCGAGTCTCTTGCCAAAAAGGTAGATGATTATCTTGTTTCTTGGAGAAACAGCAGAGACAACGAGCACACTTCAACCATTAACTTCGAAGGTTATCAGAAAGAGACTTATATTGTAGACACTGCAGTTCCAAGATTCGGAACAGGTGAGGCTAAAGGACTTATCAAGCAGTCTGTTAGAGGCGACGATCTCTACTTTATGGTAGATGTTACCAACAGCAGTCTTACTTATAAGATCAGCGGTCATGAAAACCACATGTCTCCTGATGACCATTATGCAGATCTTAAGAGACTTATCGCTGCAGTTAGCGGCAAATCAAAAAGGATCACCGTTATTATGCCTTTCCTTTACGAAGGAAGACAGCATAAGAGAAGTTCCAGAGAGTCCCTTGACTGTGCTCTTGCACTTCAGGAACTTATCAACATGGGCGTTGAAAGCATTATTACCTTCGATGCACATGATCCACGTGTACAGAATGCTATCCCACTTAACAGCTTTGAGACTATAATGCCTACATACCAGTTCATCAAGGCTATTCTTAAGAATATCCCTGATATTAAGATGGATCCCGATCACCTTATGATCATCAGCCCTGATGAAGGTGCTATGGGCAGAGCAGTATACTTTGCAAATGTCCTTGGTATTGATGTTGGTATGTTTTATAAGAGAAGAGATTATTCTACAATTGTAGATGGTAGAAACCCTATAGTTGCTCACGAATATCTCGGAAGAAGCCTTGATGGAAAAGATGTTATCATCGTTGATGATATGATCTCCTCAGGTGAGAGTATGCTTGATGTGGCAAGAGAGCTTAAAAAACGTAATGCAGGCCGTATATTCGTAGCTTCAACCTTCGGTCTCTTTACAAACGGCCTTGAGAAGTTCGACGAGGCTTATGAAAGTGGTATGATCTACAGAGTACTTACCACAAACCTTGTTCATCAGTCAGAAGAGCTCTTATCAAGACCTTATTATATCAGTACAGATATGAGCAAATACATCGCTCTTCTTATCGACAGACTTAACCATGACGCTTCTATAAGCGACCTCTTAAGCCCAACAGAGCGTATCAACAATATTCTTAAAAAGTATGGACAGAGATAGGTTTTTGTAGTAATATAATTATTACTATTGTGACTGTTTGACAGTTAATAAACTATTATATTCAAGGAGGATTTTATCATGGCTCATGTAATTAGTGACGAGTGCATTTCATGTGGTGCTTGTGCAGATGCTTGCCCAGTAGGCGCTATCTCAGAGGGTGCTGCTCATTATGAAGTAGATGCTGACGCTTGCGTTGATTGTGGCGCATGCGAGGGTGCTTGCCCAACAGGTGCTATTGCAGCTCAGTAAATTTAAAGATCAAAATCCCGAAGCTTTTTGCTTCGGGATTTTTTACGTAAAGAAGCGGTCGCAGGATTTTGCGACCGCTTCTTTTTATGTGTTGTTCTTATTATGCTGCCTTTTTACTTGCAGGGATAAGGTTCTGCAGGATACCTGCTTTACTTAGTGCAGGCTTGATTGCTGCGTAAAGCACACCTCCGACTGCTGTGTTGATAACTGCATTGATTATGGTTGCATATGTTGTAATGGCTAAAAGTGACTTGATCGCTTTCTCAGCTTTTTCTGCATCAGGTGTAAGGATAGTATACCAGGCCCACTTAAGAGAAGGCTCAAATACACAGTTAAATGCAAGGGCGATGGCACCTGCTGCAAAGCCCCATATGATCTGTTTTGTATAAGACTTATTTTCATCGATCTTTGCAATTTTGTGTGCTACAAGGCCAACGATAAGTCCGATCACAAGCTTTGTAATGAATGTACGCGGAGCACTTGCTGCATAACCACCAAGGATATCTGCAAGTGAAAGGCCAACTGCTCCTGCAAGGCCACCGTAAAGGCCTCCAAGAAGTAAAGCTCCAAGTACTACGAATGCATTTCCGATATGTACCTTGGTTCCGGAAGCGGAAATAGCAGGGAATACTGCATAACCCACATAGCAAAGCGCAGCCATAAGGCCTGCTGTTGCGATCTTAAATACACTGTTCTTTTTCATAATTATATCTCCCATCTGTTTTTTGATAGGAACTATAATATCACTAACTGGAACTTTTAAAACAGCCAATTTTAATATTTTTAATGGTGCCACTTTCGCATTGTCCCGAAAAAAAAGGATTCTTTTGAAAGAAAATCTTTCAAGAATCCTTTTTGTCATTTTTACGAACGGGAACCTTACCTCTCCCTTAGCAGGTTTTGGAACTTTGTAAGCTTGTTTTCCCAGAGGAGTTTTACGGTACCCGTAGGACCGTTACGCTGCTTACCGATAATGATCTCGGAAATACCCTTTTCTTCCGAGTCTTTGTTATAATAATCATCTCTGTAAATAAACATTACCACGTCGGCATCCTGTTCGATAGCTCCGGATTCACGAAGGTCTGAAAGCATAGGACGTTTATCAGGTCTTTGCTCTACCGCACGGGAAAGCTGGGAGAGCGCTATAACAGGAACGTTGATCTCTCTGGCGATTGCCTTAAGGGATCTTGATATGTCTGAAATAACCTGCTGCTGACTCTCTCCGTTGTTCTTAGAGCCGCTCATAAGCTGCAGGTAGTCGATTATTATCATGCCGATATTATGTTCAAGCTTCATCTTACGGCATTTACTACGGAGCTCCATAACAGAGATGCCCGGGGTATCGTCTATAAGCAGCTTTGACCTCGAGATCGTGGCAGCACTTTCTACAAGCTTTGCCCAGTCCTCATCTTCAAGATTACCGGTCCTTATGTCCTGAGAATCCACTCTGGAGTTCATGGCAAGGATACGCTTAACCAGCTGATCCTTACTCATCTCGAGACTGAATATTGCTACAGCAGTATCGTGTTTAACTGCCGCATATTCTGCGATGTTAAGCACGAATGCGGTTTTTCCCATAGAAGGTCTGGCTGCTACAATAATAAGGTCAGACTTCTGAAAACCTGCGGTCATGGCATCAAGATCGTAAAAGCCCGTCTCTACCCCTGTTACGGATCCTTTATTTTTAGCTACCGCTTCTATGCTGTCAATGGTTCGCATTACGATACTCTTAATGCTTTCCATATCCCCGGACTGCTGATTTTGAAGAAGTCCGAAAATCTTCTTTTCTGTATCCGCAAGAATATCGTTTAATGCGCCTTTGCCCTGAAAGCATTCATTTGTAATACCTTCTGTTATCTTGATAAGCTTGCGGAGGATTGATTTTTCATACACTATCTCCGCATAATGCCTTACATTGGCAGAGGTTGGAACGATCTCCATGATCTCTCGTATGGCGTCAATACCCGCAAGTTCAGGCGGTACATCTTTTTCCTGAAGTCTGTTCTGAAGAGTAATAAGGTCTACCGGCTTTCCTTCGGTGTGAAGTTCCACCATGGCGTCAAAAAGAACACCGTACTGTCTGCTGTAAAAATCTTCGCCGGTGATCTTTTCGGATGCTATATCTATGGCATCTTCGCTCATTATCATAGAACCTATGACAGACTGCTCCGCCTCAGGGCTATGTGGTTGTATTCGCTTAATAATGTTCTCATCCATTATAGCTTAAGCTTCCTTTACTATTACTTTTATGGAACCTGTTACCTGAGGGTGAAGCTTGATAGGTACTGTAAAGATACCCGGGCTCTTTATCGGGTCATTAAGCACAAGTTTTTTCTTGTCGATCTCAATATCAAGCTGTTTCTTTGCTGCTTCTGCTATCTCTTTTGTGGAAACAGAGCCGAAAGTTCTTCCGCCCTCGCCGGTCTTAATGCTAAGCACTACCTCTTTCTTTTCAAGATCTGCTGCAAAAGCTTTTGCCTCATCAAGCACTTCCTGGGCATGCTTTGCTTCTGCTGCCTTCTGGAGCTTAAGGTCGTTTAAGTTCTTTGCGTTTGCCTCTACTCCAAGTTTCTTTGGCAGGATAAAGTTACGAGCGTAACCGTCGTTGATCTTGCATATATCTCCCTTTTTTCCAAGAGATTTAACATCCTGTAATAAAATAACTTCCATCTTATAGTTCTCCTTCATCTCTCATTTTGATAAGTATATCTTTGACAAGGCTAACCGCCTCGGGAACAGTAGTCTCAAGCTGAGCGCCTGCAACAGACATGTGCCCGCCTCCCCCAAGCTTTTCCATAACGACCTGTACATTAAGTTCGTCGATGGATCTTGCGGAAATATATACCTTGCCTTTATACGGAGTAAACGCAAATGAAGCCTTCACTCCCGATATGTCCATTAAATCGTTTGCAACCTGGGCGCCAAGGATAGTCGGACTTGGCATGCCTTCTGCGTCACAGACTGCCATAGCGTAGTGATCAAGAAATACTTCTGCTGTACTTATGGCCCTTGCCTTCACTACGAAATC